>SYHD01000054.1 GCA_005799265.1 Planctomycetia bacterium
GCCCGCTCTGGCCGAGGCCGACGTGGGCATCGCGATGGGGACCGGCACCGACGTGGCGATCGAATCGGCGGGCGTCACCCTGGTCAAAGGCGATCTGCGCGGTATCGTCAAGGCGCTCAAGCTCAGCCGTCACACGATGCGGAACATTCGGCAGAATTTGTTCTTCTCCCTAATCTACAAAGCTCTCGGCGAGCCGAGCGCGGCCGGGGTGCTCTACCCCATTTCAGAGCATCTATTGCTCAACCCGATGCTTGCGGCCGCCGCAATGAGTTTCAGCTCCGTATCCGTTGTTGTCAATGCGCTGCGATTGCGGACCATGACGCTGACGTGAGCTGTCACAAGGGTATTACCACTTCGTCGCCCCATCATACCGCCCGAACACGTCGGCCAGCGCGTTCATGATCTCGCCGACCGTGCAGCGCGCTTCCGCTGCTTCGAGCAGCATCGGCATCAGATTCGCTTTTGTCGCCGCGATGCGTTTGATTTCGTTTAGCGTTCGCTTGACGGCTTCCAAATCGCGCGTCGCCTTCACCTTCTTCAATCGGCCAATCTGCTCCGCTTCTACCGCGTGATCGACCTGCAACAACTCCAGCGGCTTCTCGTCCTTTTCGACAAACGCGTTGACGCCGACGATTAGTTTGCGCTTGGCGTCGATCTCGCGCTGATACTGAAACGCAGCGTCGGCAATCTCGCGGCGGAAGAAGCCCGCTTCGAGCGCCTCGATCATGCCGCCTTTTTGCTCGATCTGCTCGAAGTAGCGGCGTGCCTCGTCCATCATCTGGCGCGTCAATGTCTCAACGAAGTAGCTGCCGCCCAGGGGATCGACCGTGTTCGTCACGCCCGTCTCATGCGCGAGCACTTGCTGCGTGCGCAACGCCAGTGTGACGGCGTGTTCGCTCGGCAACGCCAGCGTCTCGTCCATGCTATTGGTGTGCAGCGATTGGCAGCCTCCCAGGACCGCGGCCAACGCTTGATAGGCGACGCGGATCAGGTTCACTTCCGGTTGCTTGTCTTGCAGCGAGCAGCCTGCGGTCTGGGCGTGCGTTCGCAGCTTCCAGGACGATTCCTTCTTGGCCCCGTACTTGTCGCGCATCGCCTCGGCCCACAGGACGCGCGCGGCCCGATACTTGGCGATTTCCTCGAAGATATCATTGTGCGCATTGAAGAAAAAGCTCAAGCGCGGCGCGAAGTCGTCGATGGCCATGCCGCGTTCGATGCACTGGTCGGCGTAGTGGAATCCGTCGGCAAGCGTGAACGCCAGCTCCTGAACCGCACTCGAGCCGGCCTCGCGGATGTGGTAGCCGCTGATGGACACGGTGTTCCACTGCGGAACTTCCTTTGCGCAGAACTCGATCACGTCGCAAACGAGTCGGACCGACGGCTCCGGTGGAAAGACGATCTCGTTCTGGGCGTGAAATTCCTTGAGAATGTCGTTCTGGATCGTGCCGCGCAGCAGCTTCCAATCGACGCCTTGCCGTTTGGCGTTGGCGAGGAAATACGCCATGACAACGATCGCCGGCGCGTTGATCGTCATGCTGACGGAAACGTCTTTCAGATCAATGCCGTCGAAGAGCACGGTCATGTCGTCGAGCGAATCGACGGCGACGCCGAGCCGGCCGACTTCGCCGAGCGAACGCGGATCATCGGAGTCGAGGCCCATCAGAGTTGGCAGATCGAACGCCGTGGACAGGCCAGTCTGCCCCTTGCCCAGCAAAAACTTGAAGCGTTCGTTGGTCTGACTGGCGGACCCGAAGCCCGCGAACTGGCGCATGGTCCATAGCCGCGAACGATACATCGACGCATGGACGCCGCGCGTGAACGGATACTGCCCGGGGTAGCCGAGGTCGGTGTCCGGATCGAGATCGGGCAAATCGTGCGGCGTATAGAGCGCTTCGATGGGCACGCTCGACACGGTGGTCGGCGGCTCCTTGCGCGGCGGGGCGGAGGCGTTTTCTTTCTCCCAGCGGTCCTGCGCGGCGTGATCGGTGACGGTGGACATTTTCTAACCCTCGGACAGTTTCTGCCCATTAGGCCTCATTTTGCAAGCAATGAATTTGGCAGCGGTCGTATTTCAAGAATGTAGACCGCCTCCTCAATCTCGTAGACGGCAAATCGAGCTGTTAGCGGCTCGACGATGCCATGACACACGACACCCCCTTCATGGATCAAGTTGTATTCGGGATCGCCCCACTGAAGAGGATGAGTTTGAAGATGCACCACGATTTGGCGGAGTGCGTCGACGAATTGGGGTTCAATGCCCACCGCCTTCGCGGCCTCATGCAAGACGGCGATTTGCTTGAGCACGCCGGGCTTGTGCGACACGCGAAACTTCATCCCTGCTTCTCCAGGCCACGCTCAAGCTCGGCAATAACTTCATGAATCGAAGGCCTGTCGTCCAGGTGAGCAAAAACTTCTTCCCTCGTGAAATTGGGCGGAGACCATTCCTTGCGCAAAAAGGCATAGAGGGACTTCAAGTATTGATCCCGCTCTCCCTGTGATCTCGCTAACTCCTTGCGCAGTTTCTCGCGCTCGGCAATCAAATCCGCGCAAAGGCTCTCCCATTTTTTGCAGTCGGCCGCGGCGTCGGGCGAACCGCCGAATTGGGATTGAAATTCACCGGCTGGGGTCGGTAGTGCTTGTGGGATCGACATAATTGCCTCCGTTGTCATCATACCATGATCTCACGAATCGGTTCGCCGTAGTCGACGTCAAGCCGGCGTCGCCCCGGCACTTCGAGACGCCGCGCGTCGATGCCGAGCTGGTGCATGACGGTCGCGTGGATGTCGGTGATGTAGTGACGATTCTCGACGGCGTAGAAGCCGAGCTCATCGGTCGCGCCATGAACGACGCCGCCTTTGATGCCGCCGCCGGCGAGCCAGGCGCAGAAGCCAGTCGGGTGATGGTCGCGGCCATCGCCTTGCGCGCCGGGTGAACGGCCGAACTCGGTGCCCCAGACGACGAGCGTGTCGTCGAGCATGCCGCGCTGTTTGAGATCCTTCAGCAATCCGGCGATCGGCAGATCGACTTGCGATGAGAGATTGCTGTGATTGGCGCGGATGCCGGAATGGGCGTCCCAGGCGCCGCCGCCACCGCCGCCGTGGAAGATTTGGATGTAGCGCACGCCGCGTTCGACGAGCCTACGCGCGGTCAAGCAGAGCTGGCCGAAGTTCTGAGTGTTCGCTTGCTGCATGCCGTAGAGTCGGCGCGTCGCTTCGGATTCTTGCGTGAATTGCAGCGTTTCCGGAATCGCTGTCTGCATGCCAGCCGCGAGTTCGTAGGCGCGGATGCGGGCGCGCAACGCGGGGTCATCGGGATACTCGACGCCGCTCAAGCGATTGAGCCTATTGATGAGGCCAAGCTCGGCTTGCTGCTCGTCAGGCGTCATGCCAGGCGTGACGAACGGCAGGGGATCGCGTGCGCCGACGTTGAGCCGAACGCCGGCGTACTCCGGACCGAGATACGAGGAGCCATGCGTCCACGAGCCGCCGCAGCAGTCGCCGGTCGGCGTACCGAGGACGACGTACTGCGGCAAATTCTGGTTGAGCGTGCCGAGGCCGTAGTTGATCCACGAGCCGATGGTCGGGAAGGCGCCTTCGCGGACGTGTCGGCCGGTGTGCCAGGTGAGCTGGGCGCCGTGATCGTTGTGGTTGGTCCAGAGAGAGCGCACGACGGCGATGTCGTCGGCGCATTCGCCGATGTGCCGCCACCAGTCGGCGACCATGAGGCCCGATTTCCCATAGCGCCGATAGCCGGTGTTGAGCGCCATCAGCGTGTGTCGATTGCCGTGCGAGGGATTGCCGGCGATGACGTCACGCCCCTCGAATTCGAGCACGCGGCGATGCGGCGTGTTGGCGATGGTCATGCCGGCGTAACGATTGAGCTCCGGCTTGACATCGAAGCTTTCGACGTGCGAGACGCCGCCGCACAGGAAGATCCAGATGACCGACTTCGCCTTGGCCGGGAAGTGTGGGCCCCGCTCGTTTCCGTTAGCCGGACGCGCAAGCGCCGGGCCGTCCAAAACGGC
>SYHD01000055.1 GCA_005799265.1 Planctomycetia bacterium
GCAAGCGACGGACCGAAGAATCCGTCGCTTGCGCGTCCGGCTAACCCGGTCATCGTTCACTGCGACGCGGGGCCGAGCATCGTGCGGGCGTATCCGGTGACGCCGGACGGGGCGGGCTACAAGGCGACGATCGTCAACATTCTCGACGGCAACAAGAAGAACAACTGGTTCCGCCCCGCGGACGTGTGCGTCGCCCCCGACGGCTCGCTCTTCGTCACCGACTGGTACGACCCCGGCGTCGGCGGCCACGCCCAGCGCGACCTCGACCGTGGCCGCGTGTTTAGGGTTGCGCCGCCGGGCGTGAAGTACAACGTGCCGAAGGTGAAGTTTGACACGATTGAGGACAACATCGAGGCGCTCAAGAGCCCGAACCTGGCGACGCGCTATATTGCGTGGACGAATTTGCACAAGGAGGGGGCGAAGGCGGAGGCGGCGCTGTTGAAGCTGTATGAATCGAAGGTGCCGCATGAGCGGGCGCGGGCTCTATGGCTGTTGGGGCGGATTGAAGGCAAGGGGAAGCATTATGTGGATATTGCGCTTGCGCTCAAGGAAAAGGATCCAAACATTCGTGTGGTGGCAATCCGGCTCGCGCGGCAGTTGAAGTTAGACATTGAACCTGTGGCTGGCGCTGCTCGCAGCGACCATCACCCAGCGGTGCGCCGCGAAGGCCTCATCGCATTGCGTCATCAGCGATTCCCTGATGCACCGAGGCTCTGGGCCATCTTGGCTGCAGATTACGACGGCAAGGACCGTTGGTACCTCGAAGCGATTGGAATTGGCGCAGACAACAACTGGGACGAATACATGAAAGGTTTCTACAACCTGTCGAGAGGGATACATCCCGACATTGGCTGGCGGTCTCGCGCTACCAAAACGCCGGATTGGCTTGCATTCACAATTAACAACAAGCGAACTCCTGCGGAGGAATTGCCGAAATTCTTCCGCGCCTTCGATTTCCAGAAAGACAGCGACATCAAAACCGAAGCCCTCGTCAAGCTCGCGTTCAGCAACTACGAAGATCCGGCCCGCGCCAAACTCATCACCACCGAAGCGATCAGCCGGCTCAAGAACTTCGACGTTGCCAAGAACGCCAAGCACGCGGCCGCGCTTGACAAGGTGCTCGATGGCGCCAAGGGGACGACCTCGTTCGTCGAGATGGTCGGCAAGTTCAACGTCGCGAAACGCTTCCCCGACTTGCTCGTGATCGCGCAGAAAGCGCCGTCGGAGCAGCTCGGCGTCGATGCGATTCGCGTCTTGCTCGATCGCGATCAGATCAAGCTGATCCAGGGCGGCCTCGAAAGCAAGGACAGCGCCCAGGCTGCGCGCACCGCCCAGGCCATCGCCGGCGCCGGGCACGACAAGGCGGCGAAGCTCTTGATGCCGATCGTGCTCGATGCCAAGCAGGACCTCGAACTCCGCCGCCAGGCAACTCGGGCCGTGGCGCGAACCAAAGCCGGGGCGGTCCAGCTCATCAAGCTGGCGCAGGAGAAGAAACTGAGCGACGAGCTGCACATCGCCGCCGGCAGCGTGCTGGCTGCCTCGACAGTGAAGGAGATTCGGGAGGATGCCGCCAAGCTCTTCCCGCAGCCGCAAGCCAAGGACAAGAAGCCGGTGCCCGCGATCAGCGAGCTCGTCAAGTTCAAGGGCAACGCCGGCAACGGGCTGGCCCTCTTCATGAAGCAGGCCAAGTGCGCCGATTGCCATCAGGTCAACGGCGCCGGCAAGGCGGTCGGGCCGGACCTGTCGGAGATCGGCAAGAAGCTGAGCCGGGAGGCGGTGTTCGAGTCGATCCTGTTCCCCAGCGCGTCGATTAGCCACAACTTCGAGACGTACATCGTCGAGACGAAGAAGGGGACGACCGCGAACGGCGTGTTGATCAGCAAGACGCCGGCGGAGGTGTCGATCAAGGACGTGGACGCGCTCGTGCGGACGTTCAAGACGGTGGAGGTGGAATCGGTGACGCGTTCGCCGGTGTCGCTGATGCCGGCCGACCTGCACCAGTTGATGAGCACGCCGGAGCTGGTGGACCTGGTCGAGTATATGCTGACGTTGCGCGACGCGAAGAAGTAACAATTCTCCCCTCTCCCCACCGGGGGAGAGGGGCCGGGGGTGAGGGGGCGGCCCCTTGCAATCGCATCATGCGTTCCCAAGAAGGGCACGGCTCATGAAATCGGATCCGCGTCTTAAGGCCCACGCGCGCGAATTGCGGCTGAACATGACACCCGCAGAGCGAATTCTCTGGAGCGCGCTGCGGGACCGTCGATTTGCGGGATTCAAGTTTCGTCGTCAGCAGGTCTTTGGCGAATATGTGCTCGACTTCTTTTGTTCCAATGCTCGGTTGGCAATCGAAGTTGACGGCGAAACCCACCTCGGCAAAGAACAATCCGACGAACGCCGTTCACAATGGTTGGGACAGCAAGGCGTGAAAGTTCTGCGCTTTTGGAACACGCATGTCTACGACGAGCTCGAGGCGGTTCTGGAAGCCATATTCCGGTAATGTGACGCAAGAAAAGACCTGCGATTTTCACCGGATGCAGGCGCCGGCAACACCTCGACTTGAAGGCCACAAGGGGGCCGCCCGAAGCCGCCCCCTCACCCCCGGCCCCTCTCCCCCGGTGGGGAGAGGGGAGAAATCAACTCCGCAAATGCCTGTTCCGCCCCGGACTTGAGCCAGGCGCGCCACCATCTCTCGAATTTCTTGCGCTGCTGCGGCACGCGCCGTTCGTGCAACCCCAGCAGCATTTCGATGCCTTCCTGACAATGTCGCCAGTGCTTCGGCTCCGTGCGCGTCAAGCGATCGCGCAAGCTTCGTAATCGTTCGGCGGCGACGTGGCTGTCGTTGGCGAGCCCGAGAATGTCCTGCATGTCGACGACGGCGGGATAGAAACGGTCGCGGAACTCCGGCGCGAAGCAGGGAGCGAAGATCTCCATCGCGTAACGCACTTGCTTGCCGAGGATGCGGGCCTGGTGTAGCGCGTCGTAGTTGAGCAGGTCGGCGCGCGCTGCCGATTCGAGTTCGCGCAAATGGTCCGTGAGCATCGGGACGGCAAGCTCGTTCAGCGTTTTCTTCTCGGGACGCGCCTCCTGTAGAGTCAGAGCGATCGCGGCGACGTGTTCAGCGAAAGGCTCCGCCTTGGCCGCGTGCGCGAAGCGCAATTGTTCCTGAGCGAGGACCCGCTGGCCGTGCGCGAAGCCAAGCAGGAAATCGAGCCCGCGCCGATCCTTGACGTGAGCCTTGGCGGAGCGGGCGCGCAGGTCGGCTAGAAACACGTCGCAATCGCGCGCTGCCCCCGCGGATCGACGCAAGGTTCGCAGCCCCTTGCGCGTCTTATTATAAAGGCGCGCCGGCAGACACTCGGCGAAGATGCGCAAGGCCGCCCCGGCGCGGCGCGTCGCCACGCGCAGTTGATGGACGTGCTCGGCGTCCTCGTCGGCGTGAAAGACGGCGTCCGGCAGCCGATCGCGCACCACGCCGAGCCGAACGCCGAGCACGAGCCGGGCGGCCGCACTGATGGGCGCGTTGGCGTCGAGGCCAGCGATCCATTTGTCATCTGCCATGCGGGGGCCATCCACGAAGAGCACGAAGGGCACGAAGCTAGACTAGGGAAATTGTCTGTAAGCGACACGATTGGCGTTCGCGAAGAATCCATGAAGGGCTCATGGCAGCAGCGATTCTACGGCGGCGGCGAGGCGGTCGATCTCCTCCACGGTGTTGTAGAAGTGCGTCGAGATGCGAATCAACAACCCCTCGGGGCGCTCGACGATCGGCACCTCGATGCGAAAGCGTTCCCAAATCGCTTGGCGCCAGGTCGGCCCGTCGGCGTTCGCGGGCAGCCGGTACGCAGTCAGAAAGCCGTGCAACTCTGGATGCGTCGGCGTCGCCAGACTCAAGACGCGAATGCCGGCAAAGCGAGCGTGCACGTGCCGCACCAGGCGTTCGTTGTGGGCGCGGATCGTGTCATAGCCGAGCGCCTGTTGAAACTCGATCGCGGCCGGCATCGCGAGCCAGGGGCAGATGTCGCGCGTACCCTCGAATTCATGGAAGCGGATGCGCGGCGTCGAGCCGACCTCGTCGCGATCGTCAAGCTTGGCACGGTCGGGACGGTATCCCCAGCTTACTTGCAGCGGCTGCAGACGATCCTCGTTGCCGCGACCGATATGCAAGAAACCGGCGCCGGTCGGGGCCAGCATCCACTTGTGGCAATTGGCGCCGTAGAAGTCGGCGGCGATCGCGTCGAGATCGAGCGGGACCATCGCCGGCGCATGGGCGCCATCGACGACGCTGAGGATGCCTCGGCGTCGGGCCTCGGCGCACAGCTCTTTTGCGGGTAGCACTAATCCCGTCGGCGACAGGACATGGCTAAAGAAAAACAATCGCGTGCGTGCTGTCATCGCCTTACACGCAGCGTCGATGATCGCTTGCGGTTCGCGTGCCAGAATCGGCAGCGGGAAGGTGCGCAGCGCCAAGCCCTGGCGCTGCGCGGCGCGCTCCCAGCACCAGTGCATGGCGCCGTATTCGTGATCGGTCAGCAGAATCTCGCCCGGCGCTGGCAATGGCAAACTCGACGCGATCATGTTGATCGATGTCGTCACATTGGCCGTGAAGATGAGCCGGCGCGGGTCGGTGTGCAGGAAGCTTCCCAGGGATTCGCGCGCGTGCCAGAGATGGCCGCCCATCTCACGCAGGAGAAAATCCATCGGCTCTTCCGCGAGGCGCCGCCGCAACTGGGTTACGCGCTCGAAGACGACCTTCGGCAGTGGGCCGAACGATCCGGTGTTGAGGTTCATCACTTGCGGATCGAGCATCATGGCCGAGCGCGCGTCGGCGTGCGTCCAGCCATTGGCAAAGCGAGTGTCCACGCGGGAGTCTCCGGCGTCGGCCTAAATGGGAAGCTCGCCCTGCTGCGGGGCGGCGCGCTGCAAGCTCAAACGCGTAACTGCCGTCGCTTGCCAGGCCCAGCGCAAGCGTTCGATCAGGTCGTCAGGGTTGGCGGCGGCTTCATCGCTGACGAGGAGCATGGCCGTGCCGGCGCCGGCGCACGCGTGCAGGATGCCCGCGGTCTCCAGTTGCTTGTCGAGCGGCGGGGCATCCGCGCCGACGCGCGCGAGGGCAGGGCATTCGAGGCGCAGATCCATACCGATCGCCCGGCCAGCCTGGTGCAGGGCGTCGCGTAGCGTTTGCAACAGCTTGAGGGCAAAATCAAGAGACAAGGGGCTGCGCGTCAGGCTCGCGCCCGTGATGGCGCGTGTCACTTCGTCCAAGCCGAGCGGTGTCAGCGAGCCCGAGGAGCGTTCGATCAAGAAGCGCTGGTGCAAGGGGGACGCGTCGGGAAGGGCGCGTAGGTAGTCCCGTTTCTGCGCGACGGCGCTGACGGCAATGCGCGCCAGCGTCGGCAGCTTTTGCAAGAGCGCGACGCCGTCGCTGGCAATCTCCGGCCGTTGCGCGAATGCCAACAGGTCAATGCCGAGTTCGAGCAACACGCCGGGGGCCTTGCGATCCAGCCCCTCGGCGAACGGGATCGGCGTGTTCGGGCGATCGAAGACGAACCGGATCGGCCGGCCCAGCAGCGCCTGGCGCACGAGCGTTTGCAACAGCCGGCACTGCATGTCGTCCTGGAAGGAGCGGGCGTGCAGATGCCAGGCGATGGCGGCGGTTTTCGGCGTGTCGAGGGCTTTCCAGCGTTCGAGAAGCCCGTCGAGGAAGTTGACGCGTTCCTGTCCAGAGTCTTCGTCGTCGCTGTGCGCGAAGAGCGGGCCGACCTGCGGGGAAGCAGACCAGCGCGGCGGCTCGGCGACGTTGAGGTGCAGTTCGACCGCGCGCTGGCCGACCGTCGGCAGCGATAGGAGCCGTTCGCACAGGTGCGGCGTCAAGGCGGGATGCATCTGCGGCGTACACAGCCATTCCGGGCTTTCGACGATCCAGCGATCGCCGCCGGACGCGCGCCAGTCGTCGAGCGCGATCCACCAGGGCAACTCGGCGAGCCTGGGCGTCTGCAAGACGAGGCTCACCAGCGTCGCCGGCGTCTCCTGGCCGCGCAGGACCAAGAGGCCCTCGCGAATGGCGGCGGCAACATCGCGCGCGAAGACCGCTTCAAGAGCATATGCGTCCAGACAATCTTTTACGAAACGGTCCGGCGCCGCGTCGCAGGCGATTGTGACTTGTTTGACGGCGGCTTTTTTCGTTTGCTGGCGCAACTCAACGTAGCGACGCGCGAGCAGCGGTTGGCCAACCTCACGCACGATCTTCGCGATTTCGTCGGCGATACCGACCGTCGTCGGCACCGCATCCCAGGATTGTTGCGCCAAGAAGTGCAAGACCGCGTCCGTCAATTCACGGATCAGAAATGCGTTGGCAGGGCCGAGCGATTCGGCGGCGTCAAACAGCGATTGGCAGATGCGGTCCGCCTCGAACGGAACCTGGCTGCCATCGCGCCGACGTACCCAAACGGGCAGATGTGCGCTTACGTCCGACACGTCGATCATCCCTCCCTGGTGTGGAACTCAAGATCGTCCGATGGGTCACGGATATTTTACGGGAATGAGTGGTGAGTGGTGAGTGGTCCGCGTCTTGCCGCTTGGGGCTTGGCGTTCGGAAGCGAGCCCGCGAGCGCCAAGCTGTAAACGGCAAGACGCGTTGTGTATTGCTGCGGAGGAGGGCAACCTCGAACTATCCCCTCGCTCAGGGTTGGTGAACAAGGGGCTCCTCTGCGAATTTCCTCCCATTTTCTCAAAAATTGCAAATAAATCGATTGCAGCGGCGAATTACTGTTTGGAACGATCGGACGTCCTCTGTTTGGGTGCACGTGGACTCCGCATCGCTGGTTCTGGGTCATCCGGTTCTTTTCACAGAGGGGTCCATCATGAAAAAGGCATTGATTATCGGTCTCATCGGCGCGGTTGCCCTGGGTGTCGTCGCCAAGAAAACCAACGCATTCAGTTACGCTTCGACGCTCTTCGCTCAGGTCGAGCAGGATGCCAAGAAGCAGGTCCCGACCAAGTTCGAGATCGAACGCATCCGCAATGAAATTACCAGCCTCGACAGCGACGTCAGCCAGATGATCCGTCCCATCGCCGAGTACAAGGCCGACATCGAAAAGCTCCGCAAGGACGTCGCCAAGACACAGACAAACATCGAGCAGAAAAAAGCCGATCTGCTGGCGGTCGTCGAGAAGGTGCAAGACAAGAACGGCTTCGTCGTTCTGGCCGGCAAGAAGCACTCGGTCGAGAAGGTGCAGCAGGTCATTCAGCGCGAGACCGACCATGTGAAGGTGCTCGAGAAGAACGTCAAGGCACAGCAGCAGGTGCTCGAAGCCAAGGAAGCCTCGCTGAAAGCGACCCAGGAGCAGCTCGCCAAGGTCGTCAACCTCAAGCGCGATTTCGAAGTTCGCCTGGCGCAACTGGAAGCGCTGGATCAGACGATTCAGGTCAATCGCATCGCCAGCAACATCAAGATCGACACCAGCCGGGCGACGCAAATCGACAACGCCATGCAAGGTCTGGAACGCCGGCTCAACGCCGACATTCACGAGCTGGACCTCCGCAAGGGGGACGTGAACAACATCGATTTGTTCGAACGCGAACCCGAACCGCTCGATCTGAATGCGATCACTAACTATCTCCGCGGCAACGAACCGGCCGCCAAGACGGCGAGCAACAAATAAGCCACTGCCGCTTGCGGATTAGCATGACACTTGCTACGCCGCAAGCGGCTATAATGAACTAACCATGACCAATGAACCAACCGCACCGACTCTGGCCAACCTGCACGAGCAGCTGGCGACGCTTGCTCTGTGGATCGATGGCGTCGGCGGCTACTTGGTGAGCCTGAGCCATCGCATCACGCTTGGCAAGGCGATCGCGGACGCCAAGGTTGACGTTCCTCTGATCGCGGACGTGTCGAGACATCACGCGACGATCCAGCGTGACCCGGAAGGGTATTTCCTCGAAGCGATTCGCAAAGTGCAAGTGAACGGCAGCGCAATCAACAAGACGCTGCTGCGTTCGGGAGACCGGATCACGCTCGGTGGCTCGTGCCAGTTGCAGTTCTGGCAGCCTGTCCCCGTGAGCACGTCGGCCCGTCTCGATCTGGTCAGCGGGCATCGTTTCGCCCAGCCCGTGCAGGCGGTGCTCCTGATGGCCGACACGCTGGTGATCGGTCCATCGCCACAGTCGCACGTGCAGGTTGCCGACATGACGCAGCCGTTGATTCTGTATCGCGGCAAGAGTGGATTGGCGGCACGCTGGGCAGGCAACGTGCAAATAGGTGAAAAAACCTATCAAGGGCGTGGCCCGCTCGATCCCGGCGAGACGCTGACGACGGAGCAGATCTCGTTGGCGCTGGAACGCGTGCAGTAGTTTCTCCCCTGTCCCCCGGTACGGCGGGCGAGACGGACCAGAATTCCTCCCCTCTCCCTCGGTACTCCGGGGGAGAGGGGTCGGGGGTGAGGGGGGAGGAAACGCCAGAGATCATCTCGCCACATCCGGAGCCCAAAGGCGATCGACTATGGGGCGATGATGTTGCAAGCGCGACCCTCACCCCCGGCCCCTCTCCCCCTGAGTACAGGGGGAGAGGGGAGAAAGACGCAGGAGGAACCCGATGAAATTCACCTTTCGCAGCGGACAACAGCCCTTGCCTGGCTACACCATCAAGCGCGGCATCGGGCTGGGCGGCTTCGGCGAGGTCTATTTTGCCGTCACCGACGGCGGCAAGGAAGTTGCCCTCAAGTGGATCCGGGCCAATCGCGACATCGAGATGCGCGGCGTCGCTCAGTGCCTCAACCTCAAGCACCCGAACCTCGTTCACCTGTACGATGTCCGCACCGACGCGGACGGTGGGTGCTGGTTGGTCATGGAATACGTCGCCGGCGAGCCTCTCTCCGTCATCTTGTCACGGCATCCCAAGGGCGTCGCGCCCGAACTGGCGGCACAGTGGTTTCACGGTCTCGCGCAGGCGATCCACTGTCTACACGAGCATGGCATCGTCCATCGCGATCTGAAGCCGGGCAATATCTTCCTTGAGAATGGCCTCATCAAGGTCGGCGACTACGGCCTGTGCAAGCTGATGGCCGACAGCCAGCACGCGGGCATGACCAAGGACGTCGGCACCGTCCACTACATGGCGCCGGAGATCTCGACGGGCAACTACAATCGCCAGATCGACATCTACGCCGCCGGGATTCTTCTCTATGAAATGGTGACAGGCCAAGTTCCATTCGAGGGGGAATCCGCGGGCGAGATCTTGATGAAGCACCTGACGACGCCGCCGGATTTGAGCCGCGTGCCGGCGGAGTTCGTCGGCATCGTCGAAAAAGCGTTGACGAAGAATCCCGCGCATCGCTATCAAACCATCAGCGAGATGGCGAAGGAAGTGTCGGCCGCCGTGAACACCACGGTGACGTGGCAGCCTATCGCCGCGAAGGATCCCGCGGTGCAGCGGTCGTTCGACGGCGTGCCCTCCGTTCTCCCCGTGACGCCGACGATGGTGTTTCAGCAGCGCTGGTCGGAACTGACCGGCATCTTGCTGTGGTCCGTCCTCGCCTCGGCAGTTCTGGCGGTCGGATGGACGCTCTTCACCGGGCACGGAAACTACTCGAAGCTGGGGCCGATCTTCTTCATGTCGGTCGCCTGCTCCTGGACCGTGTTGATTCCGAGTAAGCTTTGGCAGCCCAGCGCCGCGGAAGAATCGTGGACGCGCCGGCTGCTGCTGATGACGATAGGCTTCGGCGTCGCGCTGTTCGCCCTGTGGCTCGATGGCTATGAGCTGCCACTCTGGAAATCGCCGGACCACATCGCCGTCCTGCATCCCTGGCAGGGCGACGACGCAACGCGCGAGATGCTGCGGCACTCGTTCTTCGGCAAGCTCTTCCGCTCCGAGAACACGTCGATGCCGATCATCACGTGCTACCTGAGCTACTTCGGTCTGATGTTTTTGGTGTTGCGCTGGTGGAAGACGACGCAGGAGGATCGCAAAAAGCGGTTCTCGATGATGCCGGTCATCGCGGCTGGGTTCTGGGCCTATCTGTTACTCTTCCTGTTGCCGAGCACGCACGATCGCGAGATCGGCTTCGTGAGCATGGTGGGCGCCGCAGTCGTGTGCCAGGTGGTGTGCCCATGGAAGGAACGTACGCAGGTCAAGAAGAAGAAAATGCGTCTGGCGCTGGCGTGAATTTCCGCCGCTTGCCGTTGAGCGCTCGCGAGGAAACGCCAGAATCGGGGCGCTCCGGCGCGAGCGCCAAGCCGCAGGCGGCAAACAGGACTCGATCATGTTGCGAACCACAATGACAATCGCGAGTCTGCTTGTCCTGATGCTCGTGTGCGGCTCGCTTGCGGGCCAGGTCCGGCAGCCGAAGGAGCAGGAGCGTGCATTGCCCACGATCACGGTTGACGCCGAGGACGAGGTCGCCGCGCGCAACGTGGCCCGGCGCGAGGCGGTCAAGCACATCACCGCGTTGATGGAGAGTCAACGGCCGCAACTCGTGTCGTTCAAGGTGGATGAAAAATATGTTGAGGAAAATCGCGTTCTCAATAATCCGCTCGAAGGCAGAGTCAAGGCCAAGATCGTCCTCGACGGCAAGGAACGCGTCTTCAAGGAATGGGAACTGACCTTCCGCACCGACGCGGACTGGTGGGCGGAGATCGTCCGCCGCGATCATGCGGCGCAGCGGGAAGCGCGACATCTACGCGCTCAGGAACGCGAGACATTGACCGCGCGCGTCATGCTTGGCCTGGCGATTCTGCTGCTGGCCGGCTTCGGCTACGTGCGTCTCGACGAATACACCCAGCGCCGCCACACGGCCTGGCTGCGCGTCGCGGGGGTTGGCGTGGCCGCGTCGGTGGTCGCCGTTTGGTTGTGGATGTTCCAGGCATGATGATCGGACCGGTAATTCGGCTGTGCCGGTTTATTCCGACCGTATCAGGTTTAGCCATCCTTTCTTGCAGTACGTTCGCATTCCCGCCCCAGGCCCGGCATGTGGCCCATCTGCTCTCAGGTCTCATCAAGCCACGTCTGCATGACAGCCGATTGAGGGATAGTCACCACTATTCATCAAGATGGAATCGCCGCCCCATGTTTGGTCCCTTGGCATGTTTGCTGTTGACCACCGCGGACTGGTCGGGGTGTGGATGCCAGCCGGCCCCTCACTTCGGGCAGATCTGGCAACCCGCATTCACACTGGATACCGTGCAACGCGCGCCCGCGCTGGCCTACGAGCCGAATGTGGGTGATCTGTTGATCTGTAATTGCAGGCAGTCCCTGTGGAAGCTCGCCTACCGATTCGCGCTGACCGGCCCGCCCACCCACGTCGCGCTTGTGGTTCGCACGCCCGACGGCAAACTGGCCCAACTGGAAGCCGGCATCGGTTTCCAACTCTTCGTCGAGGTCACCCCACTGGAGCAGCGACTCGCGGATTACGACGGCACCATCTACGTGCGCCGGCGCAAGGTTCCTCTGACCGAGGCCGAATCGACTCGGCTATCCGACTTCGCGGCGGCGGTGCAAAAAAAGACTCTTCCGCCCGCCCGTTATTTGATTCAGGTCACGCCGCTGCGCGCGCGCGGCCCGCTCCGGACCGATTTCGCCAGCGGTCCGCGCGGCATTCGGCGCGGCTACATGTGCTCCGAACTGGTTGTCGAGACGCTGGTCGCCGCGGACCTGCTCGACGCCGACACGGCCCGTCCCACCGCAACGTATCCGTGCGATTTCTTCTTCGATCATTCCACCAATCCCTACCTCAACCGCCACCTCATCCCCGCACTGAACGAGGGCTGGCATCCGCCGGCACTGTGGACGAAGCAGTAGACAGTGGCTAGTGGTTAGTGGCTAGTTGCAAGATAACGAAGTTGGAAGTCGCAATTCACCTTAGACTGAAGGCAACCTGCTACTAACCACTAACCACTAACCACTAGCCATTGATCTGGTAAACTATCTGCATGTCTTCCGAGAGCGATCGGCTCCTGGTGCAGCAGATTCGCGACGGCGATCCCCGTGCGTGGGAGCATCTCATCGCACGCTATGAGGGACGCCTACTGGCGTTCGTGCATCGCCGGCTGCGTGATCGCGCCGCCAGCGAGGACGTCGTTCAGGACACCTTCGTCGGCTTCTTGCACAGCTTGCCCAACTACGACGACTCGCGCGAACTGCAAACCTATCTCTTCACCATCGCCTCGTACAAGCTGACCGATCACCTGCGTAAATCGGGCCGGCATCCGGTGCAGTACGTCTCCGACGGCTCCAGCGATGTCCTGCACCTCAAGCTCGACCCACACAAGGCGGCCTCCAGCGTCGCGCGTGGCAACGAACGCAAGGACCTCGAAAGCGATGCGATCGCGCGCAGTCTCACGCTCTTACTTGACGGCTGGCGGCAGCAAGGCGATTACGTGCGCGTCAAAGTACTGGAACTCCTCTTCGTCAAGGGCTGGGCCAATCGCGACGTCGCCGCGTTTCTCAAGATCAGCGAGCAGCAGATCGCCAACATCCGCTTTGCGGCGGTCAAGAAGTTGAGCGAGCACGTCAAGAGCGCGGGCCTGCCGATCGACGTCTTCCCGGAATTGAAGGAGGACGCATCATCATGAACGGACCCAATCGGGAACTACTGCTCGCGTACCTCGATGACGCATTGGATGAAATGGATACGCACGTCGTCGAACAAGAACTGCGCGCGTCGGAACCGTTGCGGCAACAGCTTCGCCAACTGATGCAGGAGCGCGATCGCGGCGAGCACTCCGTCGGCGCGATCTGGCGCCGGCAACGCTTGAGCTGCCCGCCGCGCGACCGACTCGGCAGCTTTTTGCTTGGCGTTCTCGACGACGATGTGCAAGACTACGTACAGTTCCATCTGCAGACGATCGGCTGCGCGTATTGCCTGGCGAATTTAGCTGACCTGCAAACGCAGCAGCAGGACGCCGACGGTCAGGTGAAGAAACGCCGCAAACGCTACTTCCAAACGAGCGCTGGGTTGTTGCAGCCGCCGGAGAAGAAAAAGAAAGGATGAAGGATGAAGGATGAAGGCTGAAGGATGAGAAAGACCTGATTGGTATTTGTATTTTTTTTCATCCTTCATCCTTCATCCTTCATCCTTTGCGTGACGAGGAACATATGAGTCAACCACCGCGCGTCGAACCCAAGCGAGTCGCCGCCATCATCACCGAGTATCGCCGCTGGTCGCACGCGGACGTTATCGTCGGCAAGATCCTCGAAGGCTTCAACATGGATCGCAAGGAGTATCCCAACTTGCGGCTCGTGTCGATGTTCGTCGATCAATTTCCCAAGGGGGACATGAGCCGCGATCTGGCGAAGCAGCACAACTTCACGATCTACGATAACATCGCCGAAGCGGTCACGCTGGGCCGCAAGGAGGTCGCGGTCGACGGCGTCTTGTGCATCGGCGAGCACGGTACGTATCCGCGCAACGAGCGCGGGCAGATCCAGTATCCGCGCCGACGCTTCCTCGAAGGCGTCACCGACGTGTTCGCCAAACATCGCCGCAGCGTGCCGGTTTTCAACGATAAGCACCTCGGTTACGCCTGGGCCGACGCGCGCTGGATGGTCGATCGGTCGCGCGAGTTGATGTTCCCGTTCATGGCCGGCTCATCGTTGCCGGTGACGTGGCGTCGGCCGAGTCTGCGCTTGCCGAGGAATTGCGAACTGACCGAAGTCGTGCAAGTTGGCTACGGCCCTTTCGAGGGCTATGGCTTCCACGCGATCGAAGGGATGCAGTGCATGCTCGAACGTCGGCGCGGCGGCGAGACAGGGGTGCGCGCGGTCACCTGTCTTCAAGGCGAGGCGATGTGGGCGGCGCTGGATCGCGGCGTTTTTTCGCGTGACCTGCTCGAAGCTGCCATGGCCCACGTGCCGGCGCACGCAAACGGCGATTATCGCAAGCTGACCGTCAAGAACACCGACGCCGGCGTCTTCGTCATCGAGTATCGTGACGGGCTCAAGGCCGCGGTCGCCATGCTCAACGGCTGGGTCTACGAAGGGGACGGCGGCGCCTTCACGTTTGCTGGGCGCATGCGCGGCGAGGATCGCATCGCGTCCTGCGCGTTCTACTTGCAGCAGCCCGACCCGTTCGGCCATTTCGCGTATCAGTTGCGCGCCATCGAGGCGATGATTCATACGGGCCACGCGGTTTATCCCGTCGAACGAACGCTTTTGACGACGGGCATCCTCGACGCCGTGATGATTAGCCGCGCCGAGAAGAACCGCCGCGTGGAGACGCCGCACCTCGACATTCGCTATCAACCGACCGAATGGGACTTCGCGACCGACCCGCTGCCAGCGAGGGTGAAGCGGTAGATGAGAGTGACGCGATTGTTCCCATGCCGTTTCCCATGCTGGCAACGGCAAAAAATCTCGCCTCTCTTCTTGACCTTCGGCCCTCTACTGCGACAATCACTTCATCCAGTTTGGTCCCACCCTCAGGAGCTTCGCAATGTCGCGCATTTCCCGACCCCTCTTCCTCCTCGTTGGCGTTCTCGCCATGGGCGTCATCTTGATGCCCACCTTCGACGCGGCCGCGCAGGACAAGAAAAAGAAGAAAAAAGACGATCCCAAAGAAGTCAAGAAAGACGACAAGGACAAAAAGGAAGAGAAGAAGGAACCGTTCAAGCCCGATCCGGCTCAGATCGAATTCAAGCACGTTGAGAAGGACAAGACCTCCGAAAAGGAAAAGACCTTCTGGGTGTACGCGGTTGTCTTTGGCGCCGACGGCAAGACCGTGGCCGCCTCTTATGGCGATCGCTCCGTGCGCATCTTTGACATCGGCAAGAAGAGCGAGGTCCAGGCGCTCAAAGGCCCTGCCAAGGACGCCAAGGGACTCGCGCAGTACAAGAGCCTCGTGTATGCGGGCGACCAAGTGTTCGTCGGCACCGGTTGGTGGAACGACAAGAAGAAAGCCCGCGAAGGCGAGATCCGTGCCTGGGATGCCAAGACCGGGAAATCGGGCAAGGCGCTCGCCGGACATATCCTTGACATTGAGGGGCTCGCCATTTCCAAGGACGGCAAATTTCTGGCGTCGGCCAGCGAAGATCAAACGGTCAAGATCTGGGACCTGAGCAAGGGGGCCGACACGATAACCATCAAGGGGCACACCGACTCTGTCACCAACGCGGCCTTCAGTCCCGACGGCAAACAACTCGTCACGACTAGCAAGGACAAGACGCTGCGCGTCTGGGATATCGCTGGCGCCAAAGAACTCGCCAGCTTCAAGGTCGAACGCGAGGCCGAAGTCAAGGACGGCAAGGGCAAAGTCACGAAGCAAAAGGAGCTGGGCCGCGAGTTCACGAATGCGGTCTTCACCAGCGATGGCAAGAGTGTCATCGGGGTGAATCTCGACGGCATCATCAAGATTTTCGATGTCGAAGCCAAGAAGGAAACGAAAGAGTTGAAGGCCCACGAAGGCATCTGGGCCCTGGCTCTCAGCCCCGATGGCACCAAGCTCGCGACCGGCGGCTACGACCAAACGATCAAGCTTTGGAACGTCGCCGACGGCAAGGAGCTGCGCACCATCAAGGCTCACCTCGCCAACGTCACGACCGTCAGCTTCAGCCCCGATAATCAATGGCTGGCGTCGGGCAGCACCGATGGGCTCGTCAAGATTTGGAGCGTCAAGTAGCGTTTCTCCCCTCTCCCTCGGGGAGAGGGGCCGGGGGTGAGGGCCGAGCTGCCAGGAATTTTGCCCCACCATAAATGCTGTCACGAAGTCTGCTGAACGCTCAATTGAGTTTTCGGGCGTTTTACCCTCACCCCCCGCCCCTCTCCCAGAGGGAGAGGGGGTCAGACCGGCCGGGTTTGAATCGCCTTCCGTATGATCGCAAGCACTTCCTCGCGTTCCTTCCCCACGATCTCCAGGCGCGGCGCCCGCGTTGTCTCCGTGCCGTAGCCGCACTCTGCCGCCGCCAGCTTGATGTACTGCACGAGCTTGACGTGCGTGTCAAGATGCAAGAGCGGCGTAAACCAGCGATAGATCTTCAGCGCCTCGGCATAGTTGCCCGCCGTCGCAAAATCCCAGAGCCGCTTCGTCTCGTGCGGAAACGCATTGACGAGTCCCGACACCCAGCCCACCGAGCCGAGCATCACGCTTTCGAGCACGAGGTCATCGACGCCGGAGAAGAGGATGTAGCGTTCGCCGCACAGATTCTTGATGTCGGTGATGCGGCGCACGTTGTCCGACGATTCCTTGATGGCGACCAGCGTCTTCTCGTCGGCCAGCTCCGCGAACATCATCGGCGTGATATCGATGCCATAAGCCGGCGGATTGTTGTAAACGAGGATCGGCAAATCAGTCGCCCGCGCTACGGCGCGGAAGTGCGTCATCGTCTCGCGCGGATCAGCCTTGTAGATCATCGCCGGCAATACCATCAGCCCATCGACGCCGAGCTTCCGCGCGTTCTCGGTGAATCGGCACGCGAGCCTCGTCGTCGTCTCGGCGACGCCCGTCAGCACCGGCACGCGCTTGCGAACGGCAGCGACCGTCGCACGCAGGACGTCGAGCTTCTCGGCGTAATCGAGCGTCGTGTTCTCGCCGACCGAGCCGAGCATGATGACGCCGTGCATGCCGGCGGCGAGCATCTTCTCGACGTGCTCGATGGTCGCGGGGACGTTGAGCGACTGATCGTCGTGGAACTGCGTCGTCGCCGCGGGGTAGATGCCGCGCCAGTTGACGGTCATCGGTAGAACTCCTGAGATCTTGGGAATTAGGCTTGTTGCTTGGGTTGAATCTAAGATACGATAAGCATATGGAATCCACCCCGACCATGCCTGTCTCGCTGTCCTCCCCATCATCAAGTTGGCCACCCGCTGATCGTGTGCGCATCGTGTGCACCGAAGGCGTGTGCGGCAGTCGCCCGCGCATCGACGGGCATCGCATCACCGTGGAGGACGTGGCAATCTGGCACGAACGAATGGGGATGAGCCCGGACGAGATCGTGTCCGCCCACCCGAGCATCACGCTCGCCGATGTTCACGCCGCGCTAGCGTACTACCATGAGCATCGCGCGCGGATCGATCAAGCCATCGCGGAGGGGCATCGCTTCGTCGCCGAAATGAAGGCGAAGGCGTCGCCATCCTTGCTCCAGGAAAAACTTCAGCGGATGAGCGCCGATGTCCCGGACGATACTCTTTCATCTCGATGAAAATTGTCATCGCGCGATTGCCGATGGATTGCGCCGGCGCGGCGTCGATGTTACGACGACGCCCGAGTCCGGTATGTTGGCCGCCACCGACGTACAACAACTAGCGTTTTGCCAGGCACAAAGCCGAGTCCTTTTCACACAGGACCACGATTTTCTTCGTCTGGACGCTGCAGGCACATCTCATTCGGGTATCGTCTACTGCGACAAAGACACTCGAAGCCTCGGTGAAATCATCCAAGGTCTTGTCCTGATCTGGGAGATCATGGAGCCGACGGAGATGATCAGCCGCGTCGAGTTCTTGTAATGCAATCGCTACTTCGTCTCCACCGTCACCGCCAGCACGATCGGCGCCGACGGGTCCGGCCCCTTTACGAATTCGATTGCCGTCAGCTCGCCGTCGCGCCCCGGCGTCACGCTCAGGTAGCGCATTTGCTGACTGCGCATCGCGAACGCGAATTCCGACTTTGGCACCTCGACCTTGCGAATGTAGTCCGCGAAGTGTTCGCCATCCCTCAGCGCATGATCCTCCGTCTTGCCGTCGGCGTAATGCAGCCGCACGATCAGCGCGACGCCTTTCGTCTTGCCGCTAGGATAGCCCCAGCCGCTGACGCCCGACAGCAAGTGGATCGTCCGCGCGGGCATGTTGCATTCGAGCTTGACCGATTTCGGCATCGTCGCCGCGACGGGGCCATTCTTGCTGTAGAGCATGATGACGTTCGGCCTATTTTTTTCGCCGGGATCGACGAAATGGAACGGCACGCTCTTCACAATGCGCGGCGACCAGTCGGGCAGGATCAGCCGTTCTACCGCCGCGTCCTTCGAGTAGAACATGCCCTGCGTGCTGGCGATGGTCGCGGCCTTGTCGAGCAGGATCGGCACGAACTTGCCGCGCGCGGTGAGGAATTCGAGCAGATCGAGCAGTTCCTCGGTCTTGACCGTTTTTTCGAAGCCCTCCGGCATCAGCGATTTGTTCGACGCCGCGATGGTCTCGATGTCGTCACGCTCGACGACCAGCTTCTTGCCCTCCGCATTGAATAGCTCGATGGTCGTCTTCGTTTCCGAGGCCAGCAGTCCATTGCGGACCTGGCCCTTCTTGGTCTCGACCGTGTAGACGCGATAATTGCCCTCGACGGATCGGCTCGGATCGAGGATGTCGATCAATAGGTGTTCCTTCGAATGCACCGCGACGCCGCTCAAATCGGGGCCGATCTTAACGCCTTCGCCCGAATGCGTGTGGCAGATGGCGCAGTGCTTCTTGAAGACGGCCTTGCCCAGCTCGACGTTGCCCGCCTTCTTCATCAGCGGCAGAAATTCTTCGACGACTTTCTGGCGATCCGCGTTCGGCAATCCGCCGCCTTTCGCGAGGATCGCTTTGGCGCGGGCAGCGATCTTGGCGTCGGGATGGGCCGCTAACGCTTGCTTTTGATCGAGCGGCAGTTCGCTCAAAGTCATCTCACCTTTCTCGACGGCATCGAGATAGAGCCGCGTCGTCTCGGTCCGGCCGAGCATGATGCGCAATGCAGTCGAGCGAGCACGGGGCGTGAACGAGGTAAGCCGTTTGAGCAGGGCAGGTCCGATCGTGTCCGCCGGCGCCTCCGCGAGGCCATCGAGCAGTCCTTCCGCGAAGGTCGGGGCGGACTGCGGCGTGATCATGGCGAGGACTTGGGCGGCGCGTTTAGCATCGACAGGCTTCAGTTGCACGAGCTGGCGGAAGGCTTCGAGCCGGGCGTCGTCGGTTTGTTTCGCGTCGAGCAGGGTCTTCTCGACGGCGGCGACCATGCCTTGAAGCTGATCGTCGAAAGTGGTCAGGTCCCATTTGCGGGCGAGCCGGATGACCGCCCCTTTGCCCGCGGGGGAGACCTTGGCAATGGCGGTGACGAGGATTTGGTTGAGGTATTCGCGATCGCCAACCGGTTTTTGTCCGATCGGCCAGCCTTTCTCGTAGCCCTCGAAGATCGCCGTCGCGACTTCGGGTTGGACGGCGCCGATGCCGCTCAGCACCTGGGAGGCTTCCTTGGCGCGATCTGGATGTCGCGCGTGATTCTCCGCGATCAAGGCCAAACGCCGTAGCCCCTTCGCCGTGCGCGGCACGTTGCCGGTACGGTGGGACTCCAAGTAGTAACGGAGATGATTGGCGGCCATGAACAGGGCGTCGGTCCAGATGGGGTCGCTCTCGTCATCGTTGGCGAAGTGGACCGCGACGATGTCGGCAAAACCGCGATGGTCATCGGGAGCGGAATCGATGACGTGCAGCAAGGCCGCGAGCTTGACCTGGGCGTCGGATTCCTTGCGTAGAAGCGGCATGACATCCAGGCTGTTCTCCGCCGACGGGGAGGTGAGCAGGGCAGCGCGACGCACGGCGGCGGACGGATGCTTCACGGCATCGCGCACGGCGGGCGAGTTCCAGACTTTCTGGTTCTTGCGCATCACGCCTAGGTTGTCGAGCACCCAAAGGGCGTGGACGGCGCCCGCGTTCAAGCCGATCGCGTCTACGGAGCGATCCTCGATGAGCTTCAGCAGATCGTCGATAATGTCGGTTTTGCGCCGCTCGACCAACAGACGCTGGGCATGCTTGCGCCAGAACATGTTGTCGTTCTTGAGCGCCGCGACGAGTTGATCAGGTGTTTTCAATTCTGGAAAGCCCAGGGACGGCCGTCCCTGGGCTTTCGGCACGAGCCGATAGATGCGCCCGTGCACCTTGTCGCGCAGGTCGGTCTCGTAGGCGTTGCCCTTGCCTGTCTTGAAGCCTGGCGGCGTCGGATTGTGCTGGACGATGTAGTTGTACCAGTCGATGACCCAGACACAGCCGTCGGGCCCGACCTCGGCCATGATCGGGGCGGACCATTCGTCGTCGCTGGCGAGGAGGTTCCACGAGTTACGCGCGCTGAAATTCGTCCCCTTCTTGTCTAGCACGAAGGTCGCGACGAGATGGCCCGTCGGCTCGGTCACGAAGGCAGTGCGATTCCAATATTCCTTCGGATAGGTTCGCGCCGTGTAGAGCGCGTGCCCTGCCGCCGCGGTGAAGCCGCCGTGCCAATCGACCTGGCGGACCTTGTCGGTGACGGGGTTGAACTTGTTGCTGGCCGCGATCGTCGGCAACACGCTGGCCGACATGCCGCGCACCTTTTCGTAATAGCGATTGGGGATCGGCATGAAGACGCTCGGGTTGCCGTTTGCGGTTGAGCCGAAGAGCAGGCCCTCCTCGCTCCAGCCGACGCCCCAGCTATTGTTGTTGGTGGAGCGTACGAATTCGAGATTGGAGACGGAAAGCCCAGGGACAGCCGTCCCTGGGCTTTGAAGCTGCAATTTGAAACGAAAGAAGCCCTGACCGAATTTGTGCTTTTCGCCGCCGACGGTGCCGTTGAAGCCGGAGTAGCCGACGATGCCGTAGATCCAGCCGTCGAAACCGTGATGGAGATTGCTCGGCCCGGCGTGGGTGTCGCCGGCGCCCCAGCCGGTGAAGAGGACCTGGCGCTCGTCGGCGATGTCGTTGCCTTTCGTCGAACGCAGGAACAGCGTGTGCGGCGCTTGCGTGACGACGATGCCGCCGTGCGCGAACACAAAGCTGGTCGGGATCGACAGCTTGTCGGCGAAGACGGTGAACTTGTCCGCGACGCCGTCGCTGTCGGTGTCCTCGCAGATGGTGATGCGGTCGTTGCCTTCGCCCGTCTTGCGCAGGCTGTTCGGATAATCGACCGACTCCGCGATCCACAGTCGGCCGCGTTCGTCCCAGTTCATGCAGATGGGCCGCTTGATCTGCGGCTCCGCGACGAATAGTTTCAGCTCGAAGTCGGTCGGATGAACAAAGTGCTTCATCGACTCCGCGGGTTCGAGCGGCAATTGCATCTTGGTGAGCGGTCCCTTGGCGCCGAACTTCGGCGCGTAGAACGGGATCTTCGCGTCCTTGTACTCGAACGGCTTGACGTCCTTGCGCTTGGCTGTCATTGTCGGAGCATCTTGCGCGTCAACGAAGCCGCAGACAGTCAATCCGACCGCGAGTGCGAAAAGCGAGCGCATGAGCGTACCCTCAATGTGACGATGTGTGGGCTATTGTAAGGATCGCGGGGATGTAGGTGCTATCAGAATCGCCACGCCGGCAAATTTCCATGGCAACCAGCCACGCATTGATATGTACTGATTCAGTAAAGACTTACGACAACCATCAAAAAAAACAAATTTCTGGTGAAAGAAAACGACAATTCGTGCCATTTACGTTTGGAAAAATCTCCAATTCTCAGATGGATCAATGAAGGCAACACGCCAGATTTAGTTGCGTGTGTCTTCCAATTTGACGTGGAGGGCAAATCATGCGTTCTCTCGCGACAGCCGGCGTTGTTTTGGCGCTGTGGATCTGCACAAATCGAAACGCCGCGGCCCAGAGTCCGATTCCCAATCTCATCCGGTCACTGGAAAGCGACAAGAAGCCCGTTCGGCTCCAGGCCGCGCGCGGGCTGGGCAACTGCGGCAAGGGGGCGCAAGCGGCCGTGCCGGCCCTGCGTTCCTTGCTAGAGCGAGAGCAGGATGGGCCGGTCTACCTTCAGGCGATGAAAGCATTGACACAGATCGGCGCCCACGCGGAGCTGCAAATGCTTCTGCAACACCCGAATCCTGTCGTGCGCCAACAAGCCGCCTGGGGCCTCGGCGTGATCGGTCCCGACGCGAAGAAGGCGGTACCAGAGCTGATCAAGCTGCTCAAGGATCAAGACCCGATGACGCGCGGCCTCGCCGCCCAGTCGCTTGGCGAGATCGGCCTGCAATCGCAAGAGGAAGCGCGGGCCTTGCTCAATCTGCTCGCCGACCCGAAGCCCGAGGTGCGTTTGCACGCACAGGGCGCCTTGATGAGCGCCGGCTCACTGTCGATCCCCGCTCTGGAATCGATGCTAAACGACAAGGAGCCAACCTGGGTGCGCTCGGCGATCCTGCAGATCCTCGCTTGTCAGGGCCCGGAAGCGAAACAGGCGCTACCGGCGCTGACGCGCTTGCTCAAAGATGCCGATGCCAAGATCCGCGCTCAGGCCATCGGAACCATTGCCGCGCTGGGCTCGGCCGCGAAGGATGCCCTGCCGGACCTGTTCGAGTCGCTTCACGACAGGGACATGAACGTGCAGGTTGCCGCGTTCAGCGCAACCATGTCGATCGGCATGGAAGATCGGCGGTCCCTGGCGGAAGGACTGCGCCGCGCCAACGCGCGCGGCCGCTGGGCGATTGCGCCGACGGATTCGGTCCCTGCGTTGACCAAGAAACTGAAGGACACCGATCCGAACGTCCGTCAGACTGCGGCGCTGGCGCTGGGACAACTCGGCAAAGACGCGGAGCCGGCAGCACCTGCCATGATCGAGCTGCTCAAGGATGAAAACCCCCATGTGCGCTACGCCGCCCAGCAAGCACTGGCCCAGCTCGATCAGAAAAACCGCGCGGAATACCTGCGCCGATGTCAGCTTGAACAAGCCCAGATGCTGCGCGAAGCCCAGCAACTGAAGGCGAAGCTCCACGCCGACCAGGTCAAAATCGCGCGTGCGACGAATATCGAGCTTGCCAGGCTCCAAAGTCGCCAGGTCGCCCTCATTCAGCAAGCCCGATTGCTTACTCTAAAGACCTCGGGGGAATGGGCCAAGTTCAACGCGGAAAACGATCGGATCATGCTGTTCTTCCAAAAGGCCCGCAACGATCCATTCAACGTCGTCACGCAGGATCAAGCTCAGCAAGCATACATTCAAAAGCTCGTCCAGATGCACATCAATCTGTCGATCAAGGCGGACAATCCCGCCGCCCTTGACTGGGTTGCCGAACAAGTTCTGGCGTTCGGCACCGAGGCCGTTCCCGCGCTCGCCCAAGGTTACAAACAGGCGGTCGATCGCAGACTCGGATTCGTCTGACCGCCGGGACTTCTGGCTGCTCAGCTCATGTTCTTGGTCAAGAACAGCAATGATCCCGCCGTGGCGATCCATGCCCTTCAATACGTTCAGCCCAATCCCAAGATGGATTATTGCCTCAAGTCGATGGTCACTGATTTTCGTCGAGGGTTGACCAGACACCTCGTCGCACTTACGTCCGATACAACGTATGCCTTTGAGCGGCAAAGTGAACGCGCGCCGCTCGCGAGTATCACGCTGAGGAATTTGCCGCTCGAAATGGAGCAGGCCAGCAGGCAATCGAATCTCATGAAGAAGCAGCGGGAGATCATCGAACAACAACACGTGCTCATGGCGCAACACCAGAAGAAAGCGCAGAAGCTTCAGGAGGAATTCATGAAGCAGCAATTGCAGCATTCACTCAACCAGCAGCAGAAGCAGCAGCTCGACATGGCTATGTCGTGGCGCGAGTTGCTGAAGCTGGAGGATGCCGTGCTGCGCCGCCGCTTGACCGATGCCAATCCGCTCGTCCGCATGTTGGCTGTTCAAATGGCCGGCCGGCGTTGGCTCCCGGTCGAGAAGGAAGCCATCGCACTGCTCGCCGATCCCAATCCGCCGATTCGCCAGGCGGCGCGGCAGACGCTCGTCCGCCTCGCGCGCGGCGCCGATTTCGGCCCGGAACCGACAGCGACCGGGCCGCAGATCGCCATGTCCAGGCAACACTGGAACCACTGGTTGTCGTTGCAGCAAGACGTGCCCGAAGAAAGACAGCCCGAATCCGGCAAAAAGTAATGCGTGATCGGGCCCGCAGTTGTTATGATTGATCCCATGCCGATCACGCTTACCTGCCAATGTGGCAAAAAGCAGCTCGTCGCGCCGGAGATGGCGGGGCAAAAAGTCGCCTGCGTCATGTGCGGCAACGCGCTCAAAGTTCCGGCGTTGGGCGTGCTGGCGTCGAAGCCGAAAGCGAAACCGGTTGCACGCGTGCTTCCCGTGGGCTTGATCCTCGCGGCGGCGGGCGTGTTATTGACGCTCCTCGGCGCCGTCGGCTTTTTGGCGTGGGCGGTCAGCAATCAGCCGACCGCGCCGAAGCTGATCGTCCAGAACGACGGCGGTCCAGGCGACAAACCCCACGAGCCACCCGCTGAAGAGCGCAAGGTCGAAGAGAAGAAGCCGGCCGAGGTGAAGCCGAAGGATTCTCCCAACCAAGTCATCCAGCCGATCAAGCCGAGCGATCCACCCAAGCACGTAATTGAGAAGGTCAAATCGAGCGATCCGCCCAAGCAAGTGATCGAGCCGGTCAAGCCGAGCGACCCGCCGAAGAAAATCAGCGAACCCGTCAAGCCGAAGGATCCGCCCAAGACGGTTGTCGAGCCGGTCAAGCCGAAGCCCCCGCCCGTCGTCGAGAAGAAGTTGCCGCCGCTCAACGTCATCGAGTCGGTGAAGCTCGTGTGGAAGCTGCGCGAGGGGGAGGTGTTCTATCAGGAACTGGGCGTCACGCAAAAGCCGACATTCAAGGTCGCGGGATTGCCGATCGCCATGTTCGTGCAGTATCACGTCGTCTCGCGCTTCACCGTGAAGAAGCAAAACAAGGACGGCTCGCTCGTCGTTGAGCAAAAGATCGAGAGCGCCCGGCTCGTGCAGGCGGACGAACTGTCAAAGGGGTCGATCGCCCTTTCGCTTGGGCAATTGGCGGGCACGACCTACACGCTCGAACTCAGTCCGAAGATGGATGTCACCAAATTCGACGGCGCCAAGGACAATCCGCAGATCAAGAACCTCCAGATCGCCGGCGGTGTCGGCATGCAGATGTCCTCGCTCATCGATCGCGACGGCTGGAAGGAGCTGGCGCAGGCGACCTTCTTTCAGCTCGATCTGACCCCCAAGGCGAACATGGCCTGGTCGAAGCCGATGACGCACAATTGGGGCTCAATGGGTTCCTGGCACGGGCAGATCCATTACCTCTACATGGGCCAGCAAAAGGACCTTCATCGCATAACCTACGGTCTAAAACTCGCCTACAAAGCGCCGGTCGTCGGGGCGGGGGCGGGCATGATGAAGCTCAACGGCGCCAACTTCCAGCCGCAGCAAGCCGGCGGCGAGTTGATCTTCGACAGCGCACGCGGGCGGGTGGTCCTTGCCCAGGAGACGTTCCGTGTCAAGGGTCTGTTGAACGCCAACGTGCTCGGCCAGAACACGCTGGTGGAGATCGATGAGGAACAGCATTTCGCCATTCGCATCCATGACAAGTTGCCATAACACGAGCGTGGCATACGATTCCAATCGTGTGATTGGGGGACTGACAATCACACGATTGGAATCGTATGCCACACGAATTGGGAGTGCCGATGAATCGCGCAACCGCCTCCTTCGCTGCATTCACTCTTGCCATCACCTTCTGCCTTGCAGATCAACCCGATCCCGCCAAGCTCGAAAAGCAGCGCTGCCCGAAGCCGAGCGAGTTTGCGCTCGTCTTCTCGTTCGGCTACGTCGAAGACAAGATGCCGAAGGAGGACGCGAAGTTCGAGGAGTTGCTCAAGAAGATCAAGGACGCTAACTTCAACGTCATTCACTGCCCCCACACCGACAAACGCGTGGAGCTATGCAAGAAGCACGGCGTCAAGATGATGGTCGATCTGCTCTATGGCGAGCATCACGTTTACAAGAACACGGAAAAGGCCGAGGCGCTGTGCAAGAAGCTGCAAAACAACCCGGACATCTGGGGCTACAACATTTGGAACGACGGCTTCGGCAAAACGGTCGAGGGCCGCAAGCGCGACATCAACAACGTCCGTACCTGGGACCCGACGCACCCGGCCTATTGCGGGACCTATCGCGTCATCGGCATGAGCAAGCTGAGCAATCCCGACATCTTCGGCTACTACGACTTCCACTGGAAGCGCGGCCCCGGCATGCATTTTCCGCACATGCTCGCCTACTCGAACTGGGCACGCGAGCGCGACGCCTGGTTCTACACCTGGCTGTCGGCGACGTCGGGATTGCCGGGCAAGGGGAACTTCAATCGCAGCCTCTATTCGGCCAACACCGGCATCGCCTGTGGACTCAAGGGCATCCTGTGGTTCCTCGCCGACGATCTGATGAACCAGAAGACGCTCGAATGGACCGAGCATGGCCGCGACATCATCAAGGTGCACAAAGAGATCGCGCCGCTCCGGAAGGAACTCGTCAAACTCGCGCACCCGATGGCAATCTACTCGACGCCGATCACGAAGACGCTGAACAACGATGCGGTGGCCGAGGGGAATAAAGCTGCATTTCCGCCGGGGCTCGACGGTCGGGCGATCCCGAAGGACTTCGATTTGCAGCCAAGCAGCGGCGAGTTCATGCTTGGCGTGTTCAAGGACGACCAGAAGCGCGATTGCGTTTTCATCGCGAATAACAATGCTTATGTCGAACAGAAAGTGGCGCTGAAGTTGGCGCGCAAGGGCGGGATTGAGCACTTTGTACGTCAGGACCAGAGTTGGCGTGCGCTGGAGGTACGCGACGGTGCGATCCAGCTATTGCTTGCGCCGGGTGGCGGCGAATTGCTGCGCTTCGAGAAGTGAGGATCGCGTGTGTCTTCGCGTCGCGCGCACGCGGCAATGGTGGTATGGGCCTCGGAAGAGAGTGAAGAGCCTCGCCGCGAAAATCAGCACCGTATGGGTATGATCAAGAAGATCGAACTGCGGCGCATGGCGCATCCCTAAAAGGCGTCGGCATCCGGAAACGAATCCGCCACCTTGCACCTGGAACCGGGGGCGATGTCCGGGCCGGACAACCCGTCGCAGCCCGACGGCACGGCCGTTTCGTTAGCGATCGATTCGCGTGAATATTATTTCGCAATCGAAAAGCCTCGTTCGCTCGTCTTATTTGTGATACTTTCTCCTGCTGTAGAGATTCCGTTCCCGAAAGGAGGTCCAGCGTGCGTTGGCTCATGCGATTGGTGGCGGTCGGATTGCTGACCGCGGGCTTGTCCGTGCCGGCAGTACTGGCACAAAAGGGCGGCCTCAAAGACATCGTTGGCGCAACATGCACCGGCGATCATGGAACAAACGTCCACTTCGAGGCGACGCCGAAAGACGCCGCCAAGAAAGCCGAAAAAGAACAAAAGCTCGTCATGGTGCTGCACATCTCGGGGCTCTTCGAAGACCCCGACTATACCTGAAACAACGCTGAGGCGCTCCGTGTGAACGCCCTGGCGGATCCCAAGGTCGGCGAATTCGTTACCAAGAACTTCGTCTCGGCCTATCAGAAAGTCGGCACCTTCCGCATCGTCGGCAAGCAAAAACAAGGCGGCAACGTCGCGACGTATTTCTGCGCTCCCGATGGCCGCGTGCTGCACTGCGTCGCCGGGCCTGTCAATTCGCAGCAGTTCCTGGTCGAGGCGAAATGGACCGTCGATACGGTCAAGAAGGCGATCGAGGATTGCAAAGGCGACGGCGGCAAGTTCAAGATCATCATGCGGACCGCGCACGCCGAGAAGCTGCGCCGCGATCATGGCTTGGCCGTCGAGCCGATCACGTTTGATCCCCCCGGAGCGCAGGATCCCAACGATGCGTTGACGTATCGCGATCCGACGGGCCAACCGCTCGCTCCCGTGTTGCGGCCGGCACCCATCGATGGGCCGGACGTCCGCTTCCGCGAGCAACAAGCGAACGCCAAGAACGCTCTCGGCGCTGCTGCCGTGCAGGACAAGGCGGGCCGCGGCTGGGTGCTCGGCAATCAAGGCCGCGTCCACGTGCTGATGGCCGCCCACTCGATGTCGAAGATCGACCGCGTGTATGCGTCGGTGTTCGAAGGCATCCTCGGCGAACGTATCTCGACGCTGCCGGTGCAGGTCGTCGATCCGTTCCCGTGGCGCAATCGCAAGGAAGGCGGACCGACCCCCGATATCAAGGGAAAATAACCACCCCAAGCCCGCAGGCGACGTAGGAGCCCGCGGGGTGCTGACGAATCCCCCGGCCGCGTTTCGGACGCCGCCGGGGGATTTTTTTGCCTCAACCGCAAATGTGACCTACGCTTGCGCGGGGATCAACAGAAAGGACTGCCATGCCGACATACAATCGACTGCCAATCGGCGGATTGTTCCGTTTGGCCGAAGACGACAACATCATCTACATCAAGATGACTCAATGGCAAGCCCGTGAATTACTTCTCAAGAGAGAGGAGGATGGCGGATGTCATTTCTTCAAGGGCCAGCCGATCCGCCACATGTTTGATCCCTTGATCTTTGTCGAGAAAGTCGTGTTGACGCCCCACGTGCACGCCGCGGAAACCGTCGTTGTATCCTGAATGGCGCTCTCTCATTGGTGGACCATCATTATGCGCACATCGATCTTCGCCGCCGTTCTGCTGCTCACGCTCTGGCTACCCGCCGCGGAGGGGTCCTGACCGCCGCGTCGTCCCGCGGCCGCCCCGTGAAAGGCGCCGCAGGAGCGAGCAGTTGCTCGCCACATAGCACGCGAAACAAACTCCTATCTCGTCGGCAGCGTCCTGGCAGCCGGGCTGGCGATCGGCATCGGTTACGGCGCGTACAAAATGTACCACGACGTCCGCGGCTGGGCTGTGGAAAATCAACGCCCCAAGGAACCGTGGGAAGGCGAGCCGGGTTAAGGGAAACGGCTCGGCTCGACGCGAATTCCATTCCCGCAGGCAATTCCAATTCCAGCGTTTGACCGTTGAGCAGGTCATCCACCGGCGAAAAAAGCGGCACGCGGAAGCTCGATTCCTCAAGCCTGGGTTTGCCGCGGATTTTCTCCTTGCCTGGAACGCGAACTATCCCGCATCGGCGGCGGAATTGGCTGGACGAGGAAGACGCAGCGGGCCGATCTGCACGAGTTCGCCCTGGAAGTTGGGGCGAGCGCCGGTCCATTGGCCGACCTGAGCGCCGCCGCCGCTGACGTTCTCCGCGAGGCCGCGTGTCAACACATGCCAGCAGAAGAAGCAGTGGTTGGACGTTGCGCCAGGAAGGGCGTTGGGGTCGCGTGCCAGGATCTCGGCGCGAATCGCCGTCAGGCCCTTCTTGAAGACCTTGCCGACGTAGGGATGAGCGCGGCCGCGCTGAATGATCTGTTTGACGGAGTGCTTGTGGATGTTGCCGATGGTGAGCTGATCGAGATCCGACGCGAAGCCGCAGCAAGGTTTGACGTCGCCGCGCGGGTTGACAATAAGGGCCTGGCCGGGGCCTTCGCAGTAATCTTCCTCGAACCAGACGTCGCCCCAGTCGCCGCCGAGCTTCTCGGCGCGCTCGACGGGGGCGAGGTGGTTCCAGTTCAGCGTCATGGTCAAATCGGGCGACACCAACAAATACCTGTGCAAGAGATCGGACCACTCGACGATCGCGTCGAGCGCCTTGGCGAGCATGTGTACGGGCTCAAGACCGACGTGCGGGTCGCGGCTGGCGTAGGCGAGGGAGAGGATGTTGTCGCGCGCGAAGATCTGCCGGGCGGTCTTGCAAAAAGTGACGAGGTCGGCGGTGCGAATGCCGTGAAATTTGTCGACGCCGAGGCCGAGCTTGCCGGTGAAGCCCGCATTTTTGAGGTCGGTCAGGACGGCGCGCAGATGCGCTTCGTCGCGAAACCAGACGCCGTTGGTGACGATCTTGTCGAAGCGGAAGCCCAGCTGCGCCGCGCGCTTGGCGACGGCGATCACGAATTCGGGATACAGAAACGGCTCGCCGCCGGTGAAGCCGAGCAACTCGATGCCGTGGCGATGGGCGTCCTCGAGAAAGCGCAGCGCGGTGGGAATGTCGAGCCGATCGGTCCATTCGATGGGCACGCAGCAATGCGCGCACGTGAGGTTGCACTGATACGTCCCCGCAAACGAGAGGTAACTGGGGCGGAACGTGCGTGTGCGACGTTTCACGGGGCGAGCGTTGGCGCGGTCGGCATTTGGAGTGCGCATATTCATATCATCATAGCGTTAGAATCACCGGTTGATTGAGATATCCTTCCGAGCCGCGACCGTGCGGGAGCGATGGGCTGTTTCCCGCTCCCTAAAACGGCCGCGGCTCGTAGGTTAGTGGATGTTTGTGCGCATGTTAGCTGGCGAGGCTTACATCGTCTCTTATTAATGCGGAAGGTTTTCGTCTTTTGCCGAGGCTTCCGTTTGGATTGTTCTTGCCAAGTTGGGTAAGCTGTGCGACAATCGCGACACTTTCGATATCCTGACACCAAACGATCACCCCACGATTAGCGAGGGTAAGGATCATGCTCCTCTTGCGCCGTATCGCCGCGTTGCTCGGATTGGGACTGTTGGGCCTTTCCGTGCTGGGGTTGTTTACCGACCGCGCCGCGGGACAGAAAGCGGTTATGCTGCAGCCGCAACCGCCCAATACCGGTACCGGTACCGCCGCCGGGAGCGCAGCGCTGCACAGCTCCATCAAGATCACCGAGGACTCGCGTTTTCGGCAAGTCATCAACGTCGGGCGCGACTGCATCCGGGATGAGGAATGGAAACAGGCCGTCGAGGCTCTCCAGGCTATTCTCAACGAAAAGAAAGACCACTACGTCCAGGTGCGTGAAGTGGACGCCGCCAATCCGCAGAAGGAAACCGCGCGCTGGACCAGCGTGAAGTTCGAGGCGAACAACCTGCTCGGCTCGATGAAGATCGAAGGGTTGCAAGTCTATGAGTTCACGTACGGCGCCGAAGCGAAGACCAAGCTGGACGAGGCGAAAAAGAGCGGCGACCGCGATGCGCTGGCGGACGTGGCCCAGCGCTTTTGCCACACGCAGGCGGGCATCGAAGCCAACGAATTGCTGGCGACGTTGTTCCTGGCGCGCGGGCAAGTCTTCACTGCGGCCTTGCGCTTCGAGAAGCTCCTCGCGATGAATCCGGAAAACGCCAAGATCAGCGATCTGACGCTTTTCAAGGCCGCGATGGCCTTCCGCCGCGCGGGGGACATGCAGAACTACAACGACACCTGGAAGCGCATCGAGGCCAACTTGCAAGGCAAGCCGGGCCTCAAGATCGGCGACGACATGTACCCGGTGGCGAAGCTCGACGAGGTGCTCAAGGAAACGCCGGTGGTCGACTCGGTCAACGTGTACGATTGGCCGATGCAGTGGGGCAACAATCGCCGCACCGCGCAGGCGATCGGCAGCCCGCCGCTGCTGGACGCGCCGCTGTGGAAACGACCGATCATGCGCGACAAGCTCGACGGCTTCAACGACGAGGACCCCGATCAGGGCGCCGAACTGCGTGTCAACGCCGCGGTCAAGCAACTCCACGACAGCAACCTGCCCGTGCTGCCCGGCTTTTTCCCGATCGCCTCGCAAGGCGTCATGGTCTATCGCACGCAGCGCGGTCTGTGCGCGGTTGCACTGAAAGAGATCGAAATCAAGGACGAAGAAAGCGGCCTGGTCACCAAGATCAAGCCGGGGCAAATCATCTGGAAATCGATCCCAATGAATCGCAGCCTGGCCATGCTGCTCGAAAAGAACAACACCAAGGGCAAGACCGATAGCTGGCTCGATTCCTACAACCAGGTTCCCGGCTTCAACAGCCTGCTGTTCGAGAACACGATGATCGGCTCCCTGGCGACGGATCATCGGCTCGTCTACGCCATCAACGATCTGGCGGTTCCGCCGCACCCCGGCGCGTTCATGTTCAATCAGTTCAATCCCCAGATGAATCAATGGCAGATGGGCGAACTCAAGCCGTTCATCATGCAAAACGAGCTTTCCGCCTACGACCTCATCACCGGCAAGCTGAAATGGGAGCTGAACCAGGACGACCCGAAGTTCAAGGACAGCCACTTCCTGAGCATGCCTCTCTCCATCGGCGGCAAGCTCTACGTGCTCAACGAACGCCTCACCAATCCGGGCGAAGGAGCCGGCGTCAATCAATTCGGCCAGCCGGGCAATCCCATCGGCGGCGAATCCGAATTGCGCATCGTCTGCCTCGATCCGAACAAGGTCGTCAACGCCAAGCCCGAAATTCTCGATCCGATTCAGGTACTCGGCAACGTCGTGCTAAGCAACCGCGTCGTGCAGGATATTCCGCGCCGCGTCAACGCCGTTCACCTGGCATATGGCGAAGGCGTCCTCGTGTGCCCGACGAACGCCGGTGAAGTGTTCGGCATCGACCTGATGACGCGCAGCCTGGTCTGGTCGTATCCCTATCGCGAAAATTCCCACCAGCAGATCGTCCTGCCGGGCATGAATCCGAACATGTTCCCACGGCCCAATCCGGGCGCGGTCAACACGGGCACGACGACGATCTCCAAGTGGAAGTCCTCCCCGCCCGCTCTGCAAGACGGCAAGGTCGTCTTCACGGCCCCCGACGCGGATTCGGTCCATTGCGTCAGCCTGCGCGACGGCAAACCCCTCTGGCGGCGCAGCCAGATCGAAGGCGATCTCTTTATGGCCGGCGTCTTCAAGGGCAAGGTGCTCATTGTCGGCAAGACGAGCATCCGCGCTCTCAATCTCAAGGACGGCAGCCAGCTCTGGTCCGTCTACACGGGCGATCTCCCCGCCGGGCAGGGCGTTGCCAGCAAGGACATCTATTATCTCCCGCTCAAGAAGGGCGAAATCCTCGCCGTCGACATCGAACGCGGCCAGGTCAAGGCCCACAACCGCGCAGCCGTTCAGGGCTCGGCGCCGGGCAATCTCGTCTTCTACGAAGGCATGGTCCTTTCGCAGACGACGCACGACGTAATGGCCTATCCGCAACTCAGTTCGCGGCTTGCCAGCGCCAAGACCGACGCCACCAACGATCCCGACAACATGACCAAGCTGACCGATTACGGCGAACTGCTCCTCAAGGACGGGCAGGTTGATCTCGCGGTTGAGAACCTTCTGAAGGTCTTCAACAACAAGCCGGCCGCAGCGCTTGGCAAGCGCGTCAATGAACGATTGTTCGAGGCGCTGACCGATCTCATGCAAGTCGATTTCGAGAAGGCGAGCCGGGATCATCTCGGCGTCTACAAGGAATTGACCGTTGTTCCCGGCAATAATCCGGAAGAGCAGTCACGCAAGTCGAAGTATTTCCGGCTGGTCGGCCAGGGACGCGAAGCGCAGGGCAACCTCGTCGAAGCGTTTCAGATGTACAAGGATTTCGGCGCCCTGCCGCTGCATCGCGAGGGGGGCATCGCCTCGCTGGAGGATCCCAATCACAAGGTTCCCGTCAACGTCTGGCTGCGCGGCCGTATCTCCGGCATGATCGCCAAGGCGACCGAGCAGCAGCGTCAACCGCTCGAGGCCAAGATTGCCGCGGAATGGCTCGAAGTGGACAAGAAGAAAGACATCGACACGATTCGCAGTTTCGTCGGCATGTTCGACACGCCGTTCAAAGTCGGCCGCGAGGCGCGCGTCCGCCTTGCCGAGACGATCATGGAGCGCAACGAGCGGAACAACTTCCTGGAAGCCGAACTGTTCCTGCATCAAGTCATCAGCAGCGATCACCGCGCCGAACCGGGCACGGGTGGCCGCGCTTTGGCGGCGCTGGCGCATCTCGAAGAGAAAAAGGGAACCGTCGATTCAATGAAACTGGCGGCCGACTATTATCGCCAGCTCAATCGCGACTTCGGCAAAGTCGCGGTGCGCGGCGCCAAGACCGGCAGCGATTTGCTGAATGAACTCGCGACCGACAAACGCTTCTTGCCGTTCCTGGAAGAGACGACCAGCACCTGGGGTCCCGTCAAGATGACGGCGCGCGATCTCGGCCCGGGCACGTTCAACGTCGCCCAGTCGGGGTTCGTCATGCAGCCGGACGGCGATCAGACGCCGTTCGCCAGGCAAAATCGCCTGCTGCTCGACCCGTCCAATGCGTCGAATCCCAAGGTCCGTTTGCGCGAGCTCGGCAGCAAGGACGATCGCTGGGCAACCGATCTCGGCCTGCAGCAGATGAACCAGCAGATTTTTTTCCATCTGTATCAGCAAGCGAACGTCAATCAGGCGTACCATCCCAACGCCCGCTTCCGCTTCTATCACGTGAAGGGGCATCTCGTCGTCTGCCAGGTCGGCGTCATGGTCTATTGCCTCGACGGCGATACGGGCAAGAAGCTCTGGGAACTGCAAACCGTCGACAACGTCCAGAATAACGGCCTCACCCACATTCAGCAGGTGCTCAACGATCAGGAAGGCAACCCGGAATTCCTCTTCTGGAACCAGCTCACTAACCAACGGTTCCGCGTGTCATTGGGCCGCATCGGCGCCGTCCAGGCGTCCTATGTCGCCATCGTCGGGCAGAAAGGTTTGACCGTCGTCGATCCTTTACGTGGCACGATCTTGTGGAAGAAAAACGATGTCGCCATGAACTCGCACGTATTCGGCGACGATCAATACTTGTTCCTCACCGAAGTCAACGACGGCGGGGCGGTCGGCGTCGGCCGAACGCTGCGCGCCAACGACGGCGAAGTCATGAACGTCCCCGACTTCTCCGCCGCATATCAGGGCCGCGTGAAAGTGCTCGGCCGGCAGATTCTCACCGGGCATGGTGATCGCAACAACTACACGCTGCGGCTCTACGACATCATCACCGGCAAGGATCTATGGTCGAAGGCTTTCCCGATCGGCTCGTTCGTTCTGCAATCCGAGGACAAGAACATCACTGGTATCGTCGATCCGAAGGGGGCCGTCACGATCCTCGACGTGCAGACAGGCAAGGAACTGGTGTCGAGCACTTTGGTGCAAGGCCGCATTACCCCGGAAGATCTTAAAGGTCTCCGAGATCCGCTTCTGCTGCAAGACAGCGAACGCTTCTACATCGCGCTCAACAAGCCGATCGACGGCGGTCGCGTCGGCGGCGGTTTGGTTCACAACAACTTCAGCAACGGCACGCGCTGCCAGGTCGTCAACGGCTGGTTCATAGCCCTGCACCGCGCCGACGGGCAGCGCAAGATCGGCGACCGCGAACTCACCTGGAAGAAGGGGGGCCTCGCCTGGCACTCCGACAAGCCCATGCTCAATCAGATGCTCATTACCGAGCAATTCGAGCAATCGCCCATTGTGGTGTTCACGTCCCGCTATAATGAAATTCTCCCCAACGGCGGCAATCGCTGGGTGTCGGTGACGCAGACCTTGAGCCGGGCCAGCGGCAAATGGGTGTACGATTCGGGTCCGCGCCCGATCAACGGCTTATCGCCGACGTTCTACGCCTATCAGATGGATCTGAAGTCGCGCACGATCAACCTGATCGGCTATTCGGGCGCCGTGCAGCATTATGTGGACGACGGCAAGGGTCCGCCACCTAATGCCGGCGTAATGAATCCAGGCGGCATTCAGGACGGAACCGGCAACTCGATCCTGATGCACCCGCCCAACGTCGGGTTCGGGCCAAACGGATTAAACGTGCTGGCACCAGCCGGTGGCCAGATTCCGATCCGCATCCGGCCGCGAATCGAAGTAGTTCCGCCGATTGAGCTTCCGGCGAATCCGCCGCGCTGAGCTTGATGTTAGCCGGACGCGCAAGCGACGAATTCCACGTAAATCCGTCGCTTGCGCGTCCGGCTAACGAGGCACGTTTGATCAAGGAAGATTGGGTGAGAAATATCGGCATGGATCGTCGATGTATTGGGTAATGGTTTTTCCGCTTACCTCTCCTTCTTGAGGAGTTGTCATGAGATCGATTCAGAGATTTTCACTGGTCATCGCCGGTTTCGGCTTGGCGGCCTTGGTGGCGTCGCACAGCTACGCGGAACCGATTCCCGAAAAGATGCAGCAACACGTCAACAAAGGCCTGGAATGGCTGAAGAAGACGCAAGGCAAGGATGGCACCTGGAGCGCCAACGGCCAGAATCCCGTCTCCATGACGGCCCTCGCCGGTCTTGCCATGCTTTGCGAAGGCAGTACGGTTACGCAGGGCAAGTATCGCGACAATATCCGCCTCGCCGCTGACTGGCTGATGAGCCGCAGCAACAAGGGGGGCAATCGCAACGGCCTTATCGGCATGCCCGAGAACCCGGGCGAGTCGGGCCGCTACATGTACGGCCACGGTTTCGCGATGCTGTTCCTCGCCTCGGTATACGGCGAAGAAGAAGACAAGGAACGCCGGGAAAAGCTCAAGGACATCCTGACGCGCTCGGTGATCTACTGCGGCAGCGCGCAATCGACGCAGGGCGGCTGGTTCTACACCTCGAAGACCGAAGGACACGACTCCGACGAAGGCTCCGTGACGGTGACGCAGATGCAAGGCATTCGCGCCTGCCGCGACGCGGGCATCCCGGTGCCGAAGGAAATCTCCAAGAAGGGCTACGAATATCTGCGTAAATCGACGACGCAAGACGGCGGCGTGGTCTATAGCCTCGGGCGCGGCGGCCTCGGCGCACCGGCCGGCGGCGGACGTCCGGCCTTGACCGCAGCGGCCATCGCCTGCTTCTTTGCCGCGGGCGAATACAAAGATCCCAACGTCAAGAAGTGGTTCAAATTCTGCGAACGCCAGATCCCCATCGGCGGCGGCGGCGGCGGGGTCGGCTTTCGCGGCGGCCATGACGAATACACCCACTTCTACTACGCTCCCTCCCTCTACTTCCTCGGCGAAGACGGTTGGGACAAGATGTTCGAAATTCCCGAATCCGAACGCGGCAAGGGCTTGACCTGGAAGAAGTACCGCGATGGCTTCCTGGAAAGTATCTGCAAGAACCAAAGCGCCGATGGCAGCTGGGCGCAAGGCGGCGGCTGGTCGGTTGGACCCGTGTATTCCACCGCGGTCTACTGCACCATCCTGCAACTGGACAACAACTGCTTGCCGGTGTTCCAACGTTAACGCAACGTGCCGCCCGCGGCGCAGCCACCCAATGCTGCGCCGCTATCGGCAACGGAGTTTGGCCTTTTCGCATGACAGAGCCCCAGCACCTCTCCATGCCGATCCGCCCTCCCACCCGCGGGTCGATGCCAAGTTCCGCTTGCGATTCGGCGCTCGCTGTTAATCGGCGCGCCGGACCTCAAGCGGTTTGAATACAGCGTGTCAGACTATGTATCCTTCCTGAATTCTCCGCAACGTGCGGCGAATCGAGAAACTGTTTTCTTCTTCATGAGAACAAGACCGATGAGCGACATCAAAGACGTCAAAACCGTGATTCCCGTCGTCATGCCCGCCGCCGGCGATCCCAGACCGGTGATGCCCGTTAGCCCTGTCAACCCCGACGAACTCACCCGGGATGACATCCAGGCGGCGGACAAGCTCAAGGCGGCGTACAAGAGCCTGTGCCAGCAGCTTGGCCGCGTCATCGTCGGCCAGGATCGCGTCATCGAAGAACTGCTGATCGCGCTCTTTAGCAGGGGGCATTGCATCCTGGAAGGTGTTCCGGGCTTGGCGAAGACGTTGATGATCAGCTCGCTGTCGAAGTGCCTGTCGCTCGACTTCAGCCGCATCCAGTTTACGCCCGAC
>SYHD01000007.1 GCA_005799265.1 Planctomycetia bacterium
AGCTCGGCCACGGTGTACATCAATACCTTTCGCGCGGCCAGGGCTATCTGCAATGCGACACGCCGCTCACCACCGCGGAGATGGCGAGCGTCTTCGGCGAGATGCTGACGTTTCGCCGATTGCAGGAACGCTATCCGGAGCCAAAGCAACGGCTCGCGATGCTGTGCGGCAAGATCGAGGATGCGTTCGCGACCGTGTTCCGCCAGGTGGTGCTGACACGCTTCGAGCAAAGCCTGCACGCCGTCCGGCAAAAGCAAGGCGAACTGGACGCCGACGCGATCGGCGCGTTGTGGATGAAAACGAATCAGGCGATGTTCGGCGACGTCGTCACCTTCACCGACGGCTACACGAGCTGGTGGTCTTACATCGGGCATTTCATTCGCAGCCCGTTTTATTGCTATGCGTACTCGTTCGGCGAATTGCTCGTCCTGGCGCTGTTCCAGAAGTACAAACAAGATGGTGGGGCCTTCGTTCCGAAGTATCTTGAGCTGCTCGCGTCCGGCGGATCTGCCGCGCCGCATAAGCTGCTCGCGAAGCTTGGTGTCGATGTTACCGATCCCAAGTTCTGGGAGCTCGGCTTGCGCCTCTTGGGCGAGATGGTGGGCGAGGCGGAAAAGCTGGCGGGGCAGGCGTAAATCCGTTTAGCGCTCGGGCGGCGCCGCGCGAGCGCCAAACGAATACAGGAGAGGACTATCATGCCGCGCATTCGCACGTTCCTCGGCATCGATCTCGGCGAACAAATTCGCGAGCGGCTCGTCTCGTTGCAGGAACTGCTCGCGCTCGATGCGCCCGACGTCAACTGGGTTGAGCCGGAGAACCTGCACATCACTCTGTTGTTTCTCGGCGAGGTCGACCAGAAGGAGACGCTCGACATCTGCCGGGCGGCCCAGAAAGCCGTCAAGGGGATGCCCGCGTTCGGCGTCAGCATCGAAGGAGCAGGTTGCTTTCCGAATGCGCGCCGGCCACGCACGTTGTGGGTCGGCGTCGGCAAGGGCGTGCAGGAATTGTGCGACGTTCATGATGCGATCGAGGCGCCGCTCCTGGAGATGGGCAACTATCGGCGTGAAACCCGAGCCTACACGCCGCACGTGACGCTCGGCCGCGTCAAAGGCGAACGTGACAACGACGCGCTCAGCATGGCGTTGACCAAACACAAGACGTGGAGCGCGGGCGAGACGATGGTGAACGAGGTGCGGGTCATGTCGAGCAAGCTCACGGCCGACGGGCCTACCTACAACGTGCTTGGCCGCGCGAAACTGGGGTAGCCTAACGCAGCACTTCGACTTCCTCCGCGGCCCGGCCCAGCACGATCAACCGCCGCGGCGCATCCTCGGCGATCAGGGCGGCGCCGATGTGCGGATGCTCTTCACAATACGCGCGCGATTTCTCGACGCCCAGGATGAAAAACGCGGTCGCCAGGGCGTCGGCCTCGGCGGCGGTCGGCGCCGTCACCGTGGCGCTGAGGATGCCCTGGGCGGGCCAGGCTGAGCGTGGGTCGAGCAGATGGCCGAGCTTTCTGCCTTCGTGTTTGAAATGCTGATGAGTGAGCGCGGACGTGGCCAGCGCGCGATCGCACAAGTGAACGAGCGCGCGTCTCCAGTTGCGGCGTTCGGGATCGCTCAGGCCGACGGTCCAGCCACGCTTCGTGGGTGTCTCATTGCCGAGCGCGAGCACACTGCTGTGGCCACCGTGGAGGAGCGCGTTCGGGGCGGTCGCTCGAATCAACAGGGCAGCGCGGTCGAGCGCGAAACCTTTGCCGATGCTGCCGAGGTTGATTTCGATTCCTTGCCGGCGGTAGTGGACGGTCTGCTTAGGCGCGTCGAGGACGACGTGCCGCATGCCGATGCGATCACGGACGGCGATGAGTTCCTCTGGCGTCGGCACGCGGCCCTGGCGACGGAAGAAGCCCCACGTCTTGATGAGAGCGCCGACGGCAATGTCGAAGGCGCCCTCCGTGTCGCGATGAAGCCGCTCGGCCAGCGTCAATAGCTCGAAGAGATGTGCCTCGACACGCACCGGATGACGCGCGGCCTGGGCGTTGAGTTTACAAATCTCGCTGCTGTCGCGATAGGCGGTCAGTTGCGCTTCGAGCCGATCGATCTCGTCAAGCGCACTCTGGGCGAGCTCGGCGGCGCATGGGGCGTCGAAAGGCAGAATGATCTCGAACGTCGTCGCCATCGCCTTGCGCGCAAAGTGCAGCAGCACCGGAGCGCTCGACAACGCTGCTGTCGGCGGCGCTTCCAGCTCGTCGGCAATTTCCAACACTGGCGCGGCAAGGTTGCCGAGGCGGCTTGGTTGCAAAAACTCGCGGCGGTTCATGCCATTCTCCCTGCGTTCACTCTACCGCATTGCTGTCACCATGTACAACAACTCAGGAGGTGATTTTGCAATGCAGTTGCCGCTTCTCGACACGACCGCGCCGACCGTCGCCTTGACGCATCTGGACGACCTCTGGTTCCAGGTCGCCGGCACGACCTGCAATCTCACGTGCCGGCATTGCTTCATCTCGTGCAGTCCGCACAATCACAACTTCGGGTTTCTCGATCTGGCGACCGTGCAACGCTACCTTGACGAATCGGTCTCGCTCGGCGTCAAGGAGTATTACTTCACCGGCGGCGAGCCGTTCCTCAATCGCGACATGGTTGCGATCCTGGAACTGACCCTGCGATACGGCCCCGCGACGGTACTGACCAACGGAACCGTCTTTCGCAACGAGTGGCTGGAGCGATTGCGCGCCGCCGAGGCCGCGTCCACGTATGGTCTGGAGTTCCGCGTCTCGATGGACGGCTTCACGCCCGCAGAGAATGACGCCGTCCGCGGCGACGGAACTTTCGAGCGCATCCTCCAGGGCGTGCGGCTCTTGCTCGATCACGATTTCTTGCCGATCTTGACGGTGACAAAAACCCGCGACGATCAGGATGAGAGCGACCTCTTCGATGGCTTCGTTCGCCTGCTCAAGGACTGCGGCTACGCCCGGCCGCGCATCAAGATCCTGCCGACGTTGCGCATCGGCGCCGAAGCCGATCGGCAGCGTGGCTACGGCGAAACCGATCGCGTCACGCCGGAAATGATGGCGGCATACGACGTGCATTTGCTTGTGTGCAGCCATAGCCGAATGGTGACGGATCGCGGCGTTTATGTGTGTCCGATCCTGATCGAGGCGCCCGACGCTCGCCTGGGGACCACGCTGGCGGAATCGCTGCGCCCGTTCGCGATCAAACATCAGGCGTGCTACACGTGCTATCAATACGGAGCCTTGTGCTCGAACGCGTCGAGCCGGGAGCGGGACGCCTGACATGAATCGCATCGCGGTCTTCGGCGGCATCTACAACAACTACCTCGCGCTCGAGGCTGCATTGATGGATGCGCACCGGCGTGGTGTCGATGCGGCCTACTGCCTGGGCGATATGGGCGCGTTCGGGCCACATCCCGATCGCGTCTTTCCGTTGCTGCGCGACCACGGCGTCCAGTGCATCCAGGGCAATTACGACAACTCCGTCGGCAACGGACTCGCGGACTGTCAGTGCGGTTACACCGATCCGCGCGATAATCATTTTGCCCGCCTCAGCTACGCCTACACCTTCGCCAACACCGGCGCCGCCAATCGCGCGTGGCTGCGCAATCTGCCGACGCAACGCCGCGTGCAGCTTGGCCGATATCGCGTGCTGATGTGCCACGGCAGTCCGCGGCGGACGAATGAATTCTTGTGGGAATCAACGACGTCAACGCACTTTCTCGATCATCTGCTCGAGGCCCATCAAGCGGACATCGTGCTCGCGACGCACACGGGCATCAAGTGGCAGCGCCGACTCGGGCACGATCGGCACTTCGTCAACGTCGGCGTGTTAGGCCGGCCGGAAAACGACGGAGCGGCGCACGTGTGGTATGCGCTATTGTCCGTTGCGAAAGAATTGCACGTCGAATTTGTGCCGGTGCATTACGATCACGAAAAGCTGGCGGCTGAAATGCGTGCGGAGCGGTTGCCCGCCGAGTTTGTCGAAACGATTCGGACGGGTTGGTGGACAACGTGTCTGGAGATCTTGCCGGCGAAGGAAAGACGGCGAGGGAAATTCTGATCGACGAGTGCTCATCGATGCCGATCGACGTTGTAAAAGGCTCACTCCGAGGCATCGGGCGAGACCGAATTCCTCCATCCTGAGCCATTCCGCTTCCGTCACGCCAGCACGTCCTCAATCACATGCCCATGCACATCGGTCAGCCGCCGGTCGATGCCGTTGTGGCGGAAGGTCAGCCGTGTGTGGTCGATGCCGAGCAGGTGTAGAATCGTGGCATGTACGTCATAGCAATACGTCGGATGCTCGGCGGCGCGGAAGGACCACTCGTCGCTAGAACCATGCGTCACGCCGCCTGTTACGCCGCCGCCGGCGAGCCACGTCGTGAACGTGAACGGGTTGTGATCGCGGCCCAGCGTGCCCTGGCTACACGGCATGCGGCCGAACTCGGTCGTCCACATCACGATTGTGTCGTCGAGCAAACCGCGGCGTTTCAGGTCCTTGATGAGCGCTGCCGTGGGGCGGTCCATGCTCGTGCCCATGTCGTAGTGATCGCGCTCGATATGTTCGTGCGAATCCCAGTTGCGGCGCGGGAAGCCGTTGTCGGCGCCGGACCAAACTTGCACGAAACGGACGCCGCGTTCGAGCAGACGCCGCGCGATCAGGCAATGCCGGCCGAACTCCGACGTGATCGGTTCGTCGAGGCCGTAGAGCGTTTTCGTTTCGCGCGTTTCATTGGCGATGTCGAGCACCTCCGGGGCGCTGAGCTGCAAGCGGGCGGCCAGCTCGTAGGTCTGGATGCGGGCGTCGAGGCGCGAATCACCGGGGCGCGTTTCTTGATGGCGGCGGTTCATCTCTTGCAAAAGACGCAGGCCGTCTCGTTCGCTATCCGGCGTGATGTAGTTATTCGGGCCGGGGAAGAGATCGAAAATCGGATTGCGGTCGCTCGGCCGAATGGTCGTGCCCTGAGCACTGGCGGGGAGGAAGGCAGCACTCCAATTTGCGGGGCCGTTCGGGGCGAAGCCGCGCGAGTCGGGGATGACGACGAACGCGGGCAAGTTGTCGGTCATGCTCCCCAGGCCATAGTTGATCCATGCGCCCATTGACGGAAAGCCGGGCAGGACGAAGCCGGTGTTCTGCATGAACGTGGCCGGGCCGTGGACGTTGGAGCGCGAGACCATCGATGGAATGAACGCGATGTCATCGACGCACGACGCGATGTGCGGAACGAGGTTGCTGATCCATTTGCCGCACTGGCCGTGCTGCCGCCAGCGCCATGGCGATTGCATGACGTGGCCGGGATTGGATTGAAACAACTCGACGCGGCCGCCGGGATTAAAGGCCTGACCGTTGCGCTGAATGAGCAGCGGCTTGTAGTCGAAGGTATCGCACTGACTGGCGGCGCCGGACATGAAGAGCTGGACGACGCGTTTGGCTTTTGCGCGATGGTGCAGACCGCCGTTGAGTTCTTGGCGAACGGCGGGTGTAAGCCCGCTGGTGCTCCGAGCCAGCAGCCCGTCCTCGCCAAGCAGCGCTGTCAACGCGATGCCGCCGAGTCCGCCGCCGGAGTGCCAGAGGAAATCGCGCCGGTTCATTGCGAGGCTCCTCGTTGGGAATCGAAGGCCAGCTGATCTGCCTGTATCTTCGTAACATGCCGCGCGGGAATCAAGCAGGACAACGCCGTAGCAACGTCGCGACCGCGCGAAACTGCAAGCGAATGGGACGAAGTCGCGGGTTCAAATCATGAAGTACAGCACCGGCTTCTCTTTCTCGCCGCGGCGCGGGCACATCGCGCAGTAATCGCCCTGGAGCAGGTCGTAGGCGAATCGCACCGCATCGAGCGTGCTGGACGCGGCGCCGTCTTGCTCGATGAAGACGTTGCCCTTGCCGAGCTGCGCCTCGACGCCGCTCGCACGCAGGATGTTGACGAAATCATGGCGCACACCGCACAGGATCACGTGGATTTTGCGGATTTCCATCTGCTCGAGAAAATGGGCGAGGACCTCCAGGCAAACCGCATCAGGATTGCGCACGTGCTTGAGGCGCAAGACGATGACGCGCGTGGTCGGCTGGATGTGTTCCTCGATCGTTGCAATGTGCTTCTCCAGATCGGGCGCAGAGCCGAAGAAAAGTTCGCCTTCGAGACTGTAGAGCAATATGCGGTCGCAGCGCGGATCGTTCGGATCGCGTTCGCGGATGACGCGCTCGGCGGTCACGGTCAGCTCCGTCAAATGTAGCCGGGCGGCCCGGTTGACGTAAAGCACCACCGACAAGAAGACTCCGATCAGGATGCAGAACTCGATGTTGATGGCGAAAGCCGAGAAAGCGGTGGCGAGCACGATCTGCATGTCGAAGCGCGACGTGCGCAGGTGATACTTCAATTGTTTCCAGTCGATCAAGCGCCAGGCGGAAATCAAGAGCAGGCCAGCCAAGGAGGCGCGCGGGATGTAGCGGGCGAATGGCGCGAAGACCAGCACCGTCAGCGCGACCGCCAACGCAGCGAACACACCCGACCACTGGCTGACGGCACCAGCCTGGACGTTGATTGCCGAGCGCGTCAGCGACCCGGAGCCGGGGAAGCACTGGAAGAAGCTGCCGACGAGATTCGCCAGCCCTTCACTGAGGCATTGCTGGTTGATGTCGAGCTTCTGTCGGGTACGCGAGGCGATGGCCTTGGCCATCGCGACCGCCTCCAGCAGCCCCAGCACCGCGATTGCCAGGGCGCTGCTCGTCAATTGCCGAATCATCGTCCAGGAGAACTCCGGCAACTCGAACGACGGCAGGTCGGGCGGAATGGCGCCGATCACATCGACCTTGTTGGCCCCCTGGTCCCAGCCGAACCACCAAACACATGCGGCCATCAGTGCCATCACGATCAAGAATTCGGGAAGCTGCGCCTTGAGCCGCTGGCCGAGCGTTCGGAGCAGGCCGACGAAGATCATGGTCGCGACGCCGATGCCCAGGGCGAGCGGGTTCGTCGCTTCGAATTCGCGCATGGTAAGCCAGAAGCGCACGAGGAAGTGCGTATCCGGAGCACCTTGAGAGGGTAGGCCGAGGAGGTTCTTGAGTTGATCGAGCACCAGAAGGATCGCGGCGCCGAGCGTGAAGCCGACGATGACCGAGTGCGAGATGAAACGCGTGAGATCACCGAGCCGGAAGAGTGTGATCGCGGTCTGGAACACGCCGACGAGGAATGCCATCAGAATCGCGGCCGGCAGGCGTTCGTTTTCCGGGAAGGAACCAATTGCGGTCGCCAGCGCAATGCAGATGGCGTTGGTTGGCCCGTTGATGAGCTGGCGCGAGGAATCGAACAGCGCGCCGACAATCGTCATCACGATCGCCGTATAGAGTCCATATTGTACCGCGTCCTTGCCGAGCGGGATGCTGGCGTACGCCATCGCCTGCGGCACCGCGACGGCGGCGACGGTCAGCCCCGCGAAGAGATCGAGGCGGAAGGAACGCAGCGAGTAAGTGCGCAGCGAATCGAACGCGGGGACGAGTTTGAAGAGCCAGTCGTACACGGACGCGGGTGTCTTTCCGTACTCCGTGTCGCGTTCAGGTAGCGGGACTTGCATCGAAGAATGGTCTCATGATTGGCCTCTAGTGTGCCATGTCTAATGTAGGAAATTGGCGCAGATCATGGGAGGCGATATCAGCCCAGCCGCTCGGCCAAGCGCCAGCCCATGACGCACAATCCCACGACGGCGGCGGTGATGCTCGCCATCAACACAGCGCCGGCGGCAATGTCGAGCGCCTGCCAGGTGCGTTCACGTGTTTCAGCGTCCAGGCCGCGGTGCAGCGTTTCGAGCGCGCTGTTGAACAACTCCGCAGTCAGAACGAAGCCAATGCACAAGAGCAGCAACGCCCATTGCACCGGCTCACATTGCAGCACGACTGCGACGGCGATCACCAACGCCGTGCAGAAGAAGTGGACGAAAAAACTGCTCTGCCCGCGAATGCCGAACTTGAAACCACGCAAGGCGTCGCAAAATTTGAGCGACCAGGGGCGGCGCGGCCGTTTCATTTGAACATCATCATCGGGTTCGGGCAAGGAAGGCAAAGCGTGCATGCCGACTCCTGACGCGGCGATTTGGGGCGGACGCCGACAAACGTAACACGTTTGATCGTTTCCGTCGAGATGAGCCGGGAAACCATTTGCCGCGAAGTCAGAAAGTCAAGCAGCGTTTGATCGTTGACAAGGGATGAGTTGTTGATCCAGGAAAGACAGGAGCAATTCTTGATAGGACGCGCCCCCCTTCTCGAAGAGATCGACATGCCCGGCGCCGGGTATCACGGCAAACTGGGCGCTATCGGCTACCACACTGGCGATGGCCTCCACGTCTGCGGGAGGCGAATGGCAATCTTCGCTGCCCGTCACGAGAAGCATGGGCCGCGCCGCGAGTCGGGAAATGTAGGCGGCGGGAGCGACGTCGGCAACACGGAGGGCCAAGCGATGCTCGATAAACCACACTATGCCCGCACGGAAATAGCCAAACCACACCGGAAAATCACAGCCGATTCGACACTCGAAGGCGCGCGACAGATCGTAATACAAACTCTCCAGAACAAAGGCATCAAATGCGGCTCCCTCTCCAGCCGCACAGATGGCCGCCGCCCCCATCGAACAGCCCAGGGCCGCGCTCGGCTGTTTCGGCCAGCGCGCGCGCAGAAATTGGCTCACAGCCACGACATCCTGCCCCTCATGATACCCGAAACTCGTGTACGTTCCGCCGCTCGCGCCATGCGCGCGATGATCGAACGCGACACAGCGATATTTCGCCGCGGTCAAGACCCGCACGCGCTCGAGCATACTCAGACGATTGCCGCGCAGTCCGTGAAACAATGCCACGGTGGCGCGCGGCGACGGCGGCTCGATCGCCCAGCCTTTGAGCAGGAGGCCATCGCTAGTTCGGCACTCAATCGCCTCGATCGAACACGAGGGCAACTCTTCGAGTTGGTCGAGAACGGCGGGAGATGGGCGGGTAAGCCAGCGCGCGACGGCGTATGCAATGGCCAAATAGCCGACTCCGGTGGCCGCAGTCGCCAGCGGCCAAAAGTCATCGAACAGGTGCTGTGTTCGCGCGGTGTTTGCCAAGAGTCGGATCCTTCACGCGCAAATTCGGTGAATGGAGGTTGGCCTAACCCCCTATCGACGTGGCTTGGACATCAGTTGAGGTGATTATTCCGTCAGGGCGGGATTTCGCGATCCGCGGCTCGCACAGTCGGCAATGCCTGCAGAACGAGCCATACTAGCAGGACGCCGAGAATCGCCGCGAGTCCGATGCCGAACATGGAAGCCTTGCCCCACTGCTTGCTCGCGGCGCCGGCAGCGGCGGAGCCAGCCTGACTGCCGACGCACTCGATCACCAGAAACACTGCATAGGCGCGGGCCAGCGCGCCGGCGGGCATGCAGTCGCCGAGCAAGGACAACCCGAGCGGATACATCGCGCCGGCGCAGGCGCCAAATACGAAAAGAACGAGCGCCAGCCACAGCATCTGCGTCAGCCATGGAATCGCCAGCAGTCCGAGCAAGACGATGGCATAGCACGCGAGCAGCGTCGGGGTCTTGCCGAAGCGATCCGATAGAAAAGACACCGGGATCTGAAAAACGATGACGCCGACAGTCATCACGCCCATCAGCGTGCCCGCTTGTTCCGCGCTAAATGCGCGTTCGACGAGAAAAGGCTGCATGAAGGCGATCAAGATGCCTTCAATGAATCCTTGCGACCACGCGGTGCCATAGCTCAGGAAATTCCGGCGCCAGGCAAGCGGAGTGCGCTGGGCGATTTCCTCGGCCCGCTCGGGATAGGAGCGCAGGGAAACGAGGAATGCCAAGGCGATGCAGATCGGCGGGGAAGCACCGATCCAGAAAGTCAATTCGTATCCGAGCGGGTACAGGAAAGGCGCCGCGCCGAGTCCGAGGGCGCCGCCCAACGTCAGTGCGACGCCGTAGTAGGCGAAGTTGCGCGTCTTGCGCTCAGGCGCCGAATCGCGACTGACGATCGTCTCCAGGGGAATGACGCACATCGCGCCAGCCCAACCGTTGAGAAAGCGCAGCGCATGCCAGGCCCACTCGTCGCCAATCCACGGAAAGACAGCCAGGGTCATGCCCGATGCCATTGCGCCGAGCGTCGCGCAGCGGATCGAGCCGAGACGCCGAACCATCCACGGCGCGGCCAGCGATGCGACCGCCATGCCGAAATAATAAAAAGAATGCGCCCAGCCGATGACCATGTCGTTGGCGCCCTGGACTTTCAGCCATTGTGTCACGACTTGGGTGCCGACGCCGAAGCTAAGGGCCCAGACGCCGATGATAGAGCAGATCCAGACAAGGGCAGATGTGCTGAGGCCCACCGGCAACATCCTTGAGGAAGGAAGCCATTACTCGCGATGAAGGATAGCCGGTATCGCAAAAGAAAGGTAGGCGCATTTGCGGTTCGACTCAAGCTTTCAGCGATCAGCCGTCAGCTTTCAGCCATGCACAGTTCTTTTGGCTGGTCGCTGAGAGTTGACGGCTAGTGGCGAAGCCTGCGTCTAGGAGTTTGCCGAGAGCCCACGATTCCTGCCCGGCGTGATCGGCGGAAACAGTTGTCCGCCGAACCAGCCGCCGATGAGGGAAACGATGATGATGCCGCTGGCCGAGCAGATGGCGGATTCGAGCGAGAATTTGGGGTTGCCGATCTGAATGCCGAGCACAATGATGCTCGCACCGAACCCGACGCACAACCCTTGTTCATGTAAGAGTTCTGTGCAACTTTAGATTATTTTTTTGCGACCGGCAGCGATTTCGCGTATTTTTCTGGATATCGTGAACAAATGGTTCACAAGCCGCGCTTCGTTGGTCAACGACCCTGGAGAACGTATGACATCGGGATTTGTGCTGGCCATCGATCAAGGAACCACCAGCACGCGCGCGGCAATTTTCAACGAGCGCGGCCAGTGCGTCGCCAGCGCCGCGCGCGACTTCCGTCAGCTCTTTCCGCAGTCCGGCTGGGTTGAGCACGATCCGCTTGAGATCTGGAAGACTGTCGCCGAGGTCGTTCCACAAGCGCTTACCCAGGCGAGCATCCAGGCCGGCGAACTGACGGCGATCGGCGTCACCAACCAGCGCGAGACGGTCGTGCTCTGGGCCCGCGCGACCGGGCAGCCCGTGTCCCCGGCAATTGTCTGGCAGGATCGGCGCACCGCGGCCTTCTGTCGGCAACACAAGGCCGACGAACCCTGGCTCTTCGAACGCACCGGGCTCGTCCTCGATCCGTATTTCTCCGCCACGAAAATCCACTGGCTTCTGCATAACGACCCGTCGATCCGGGCCCGCGCTCAAGCTGGAAGGCTCGCCGTTGGCACCATCGATAGCTGGCTTCTATGGAACCTCACCGCGGGGAAGGTCCACGCGACCGACGTTACCAACGCCTCACGCACGATGCTCTTGAACCTACACACGGCACGTTGGGATGCCGAACTCTGCCGCTACTTCGACGTGCCCGAGGCGATCCTGCCGACGATTCAGCCGAGCACATGCAAGTTTGGCGTGACGGCAGCGCTGCCGTTTCTGCCGGCCGGAATCCCCATCACGGGCGTGGCCGGGGATCAACAGGCCGCCCTGTTCGCCCAGGGAGGATTCCACAGCGGTGAGGCGAAATGCACCTACGGGACCGGCGCGTTCTTCCTCGTCCACACCGGCGACCGGCCGATCCACTCCAAGCACCGTTTGCTCAGCAGTCTCGCGGCCACGACGACGGACAAGCCACAGTACGTTTTGGAGGGGAG
>SYHD01000056.1 GCA_005799265.1 Planctomycetia bacterium
ACGCCATCCTCGGCGTTTCCCTCGCCGTCGCCCACGCTGCCGCACAGTCCAGTGGAATGCCGCTCTATCGCTACCTCGGCGGGACCAACGCGAAGGTTCTGCCCGTGCCAATGATGAACGTCCTCAACGGCGGCAAGCATGCGGACAGCACCGTCGATTTCCAGGAATTCATGATTCAGCCGATCGGCGCGCCGTCCTTCCGCGAAGCGCTGCGCATGGGTACTGAGGTTTTTCACAACCTCAAGAAAGTGCTGCACGATCGCCATCTCAACACCGCCGTCGGCGACGAGGGAGGCTTCGCCCCCGACTTGAAATCCGCCGACGAGGCGCTGGAGATCCTGTCGATCGCCGTTGAAAAAGCCGGCTACAAGCTCGGCACCCAGGTCACCTTCGCGCTCGACGCCGCCTGCACCGAGCTATTCGAGGAGGCCAAACACAAGGGCAAGACGGGCTACTGCTTTTTCAAGAGCGCTCCGGACAAGATTGTCTCTTCCGACGAGATGATCGACTTGTGGAAAAAGCTCTGCGCGAAGTGGCCGATCCGCTCCATCGAAGACGGCCTGTCCGAAGACGACTGGTCCGGCTGGCAGAAGCTGACCAGGGAGCTAGGCGGCAAAATCCAACTCGTCGGCGATGACCTCTTCGTCACCAACACCAAACGCTTGCAAAGAGGCATCGACGAAAAGGCGGGCAACAGCATCCTCGTGAAGGTGAACCAGATCGGCACACTTAGCGAGACGCTCGACGCCATTGAACTGGCGCGGCGCAACGGCTTCAATTCAATCATCAGCCATCGCTCCGGCGAGACCGAGGATGCGACCATCGCGGACATCGCCGTGGCGACCAACGCGGGCCAGATAAAAACGGGTTCCACGAGCCGGACCGATCGCATTGCCAAGTACAATCAACTTCTGCGCATCGAGGAAGACCTCGGCACGCAAGCACGCTACGGCCTGTGATGCAACCATGCTGCAAGAATTGCGCGACTATTGGCTCCCCATGATGCTGCTCGTCGGCGCCTTGCTCATCGCCGCCGTGCTCCTGATCGCCGTGGGCGCGGCGCCGTTCGTGATCGAACATCTACCGTCACATCCTTTGCTCGATCTGTTCGCCGCCGACACGACCGTTCGCCGTGTTTCGATCGCCGGTGCGATCGGATTGATTGTGTCGGCATTCGTGTTCTTCCGTCCGAACGGCTCAGCCTTCACGCGGAAGCCGTCGTCGAAGAAGCCTCTGCAGGACACGATGGCGGGCGAGTGAACATGATGACAAGCCGGAGATTGGTGCCATGAACTGGCTCGTCGATAACGCGAGCGGCATCTACATTCTCATCGGCATGTGCGCTGCGGGCTTGGCGACCTTGGCGTGGCTCAATCGGCAGACAAGATTCGTCTACTACACGCTCGGCGTTCTTGGTTTCTTGGGAGTCCTGTGGCTGATCGCCAACTACATCCCGTCCGATCGTCGGCAAATCGAAGAGAACGTCCACGCCATGAAGGACGCGCTTGTCGCTCGCAAGCCCGAAGAGCTCATGAAGCACATTTCAGAGGACTTCCGCTACCGGAAAGCAAAGCGCGATCAACTCGCCGATCACGCCCAGGGCCTCGCCCACGGCCATCGCATCCGCTCGGTGCGCATTTATAAGTTCGTGGTAGACGAGCTGTCACGCGACAAGAAGTTTGCAAAGACGCGCTTTCGTGTCACCGCTTGGCCGCACGGCAGCGATCAACCCTTCATTTTTTCAGTGCAAGCGGAATTTGTGCTCGAAGGCGAGCAATGGCTACTGAAGACGGTGCGATTCTACCAGGCGTTCTTCGATGAGGAGCGCGAGGTGGATCTGCCGGTCCCGCACTGAGCAATTGGACCAGCGTGGGGAGTCGGCGCTTATCAAGCGATTTCGACAAACAAGCCAGGGCCGTCAAGATGAATTCTGTGAGCGTTCAGCACATCGCGGCCGAGCAGGATCCATGCCTCGCCGTCACTGGCGACGACTTCCACGAGCGCGGCAGGCAAGTTATGAATCGCAATCTGTACGGGATAACTTGGCATGGTCTGAACGAACCCACCAACACCACCAATCGAAATCGTGCCGATTTGCGGCAACGCAAGCGCAAGCGCGAACGCCACGGGCACGACCGTCCGATCGGCTGCGCTATCCAGTTGAGCCGGCACGTCACGCTCCTCGGCTCCGGTCACGGGATTTCGCAGCGTGACGTACACGAATGGCGCCGGCGGCCTGAGTTGGGTCTGATAACTGTAACGAATCACACCAGTTCTCCACTGGACCGCAACTCGCGCCGAACACCTGAACGAGAAACTAGTTCCGGTTGGTCGCCGACGAGGCCGATGTGAATAGCCACGTTGCCCACTTTCGACAGGACTCGCAGAGCCAAGGCGAGCTTGTCATCTCCGCTGTCCACGATTTGCCCATCGTGAATGGCGACATATTGCCCCTGGTGTGTCGCCAGCAATTGCGGCAGCAATCGCCGAAACGCCTCGGATTCTCGTTGCCATTTGCTGACCGACGGTTTGGCAACCGATAAGCTCGGGGCAGGCAAAGCAACGGTCTCGGTCATGGGCACACCTCTTTCTGGTTCCAAGGCGTCAGGAATCCATGGACGACGAATGTATCCTATCGCAAAGTGACACAGAACAAAATGGCAAGGATTCACAGCGTCCACTTCCAATCGCTCATCTTCTCCAGCATCGCCGCGTGCGTCAGGTTGAAGTGCAGCGGCGTCACCGTGATGTAGCCGTCGCGCAGGGCCGTCTCGTCCGTATCGGGATGCGGATCGGGGCAGCCGAAGTCGGGGCCGCTCCAGAAGTACATTCGGCCGCGCGGATCAATGCGGCGATCGAACGTCTCCTTGTACGGCGCGACATTCTGCCGCACCACGCGAATGCCCTTGATCGGCGTCCGGTCCAGGTTCGGGATGTTGACGTTAAACAAGCTCCCTCGGCTCAACGGATGGCGCACGATTTGTTCGACGACGATGCGTGCGTATTCGGCCGCCTTCGGAAAGTTTGGCGGCTGCGGCTTGTTGGTGACGAGCGAAACGGCGATGCTGGTGATCTGGAAAAACGAACCTTCGACGGCGGCAGCGACCGTGCCCGAGTAGAGCACATTGATGCCCGCGTTCGAGCCGGCGTTCAGGCCGCTGACGATCAAGTCCGGCGGTTCTTTCAGCAACTCGAGCAATGCCAGCTTCACGCAATCCGCAGGCCGGCCTTCGATGGCGTAACCCATTGGTGCTTGATTTTCGTCGAGCACTTCCTGCGTGACCAGAGGCGCCAGCAAAGTGATCGAATGCCCGACCGCGCTTTGCTCGCCCGCTGGCGCGACCACGGTCACATTGCCGAGCGTTTGCAATTCCTTGCGCATCGCGCGCAAGCCGGGGGCGTAGACACCGTCGTCGTTGGTCAACAGGATGCGCATGATAATCAACCCAAGCCCAGGGGCGAGATACTCCGAGCCCCTGGGGTGATTGGTCCAAAAAATCCAGAGGCTCGGAGTACCTCGCCCCTGGGCTTCGCCCTATTCTTGATATTTCTTCTTACGCAATAGATGATGATAATGCTGCGCGAAACGATGCGCCTCGTCGCGCACATATTGCAGCAACCGCAACGCCGCGGAATGCCGGCTCAATCGCAACGGTTCTGCTTCACCCGGCCGATAAATCTCTTCCTCTTGCTTGGCGAGCGAGATCAAGCACGGCGGTTCCTTGCCGAGCATGCGGAAAACCTCCCGCGCGGCATTGAGCTGCCCTTTGCCGCCGTCGATCAGCAGAATGTCAGGGAAAATTTGTTCCTCCTCGCCCGCCAGCGCATTGCGGAAGCGGCGCGAAACCACTTCGCGGACCGACGCGAAATCGTCGTTCCCCGCCACCGATTTGATCTTGTAGCGGCGATAGTTCGGCTTGAACGGCAAGCCATCGATGAAAGACACCAGCGACCCCACCTTGTCCTGCCCGTCCAGATGGGCGATGTCGATGCCTTCAATCGTGCGCGGCGTCTCACTCAAGGCCAGGACTTTGCGCAGACCGATCGATCCCTTGCGCGGCTCGATGTGGAACACCTCCGGCTGCACGTCCTTATCGACGTCGCCGCGCAAGCCAAGGCTCTTCAGCGCGGTAATCTCATCGCGTAGCCGGGCTGCCTTCTCGAATTCCAGCTTCGCGCTCGCCTCCGTCATCGCGGCGGCGAGATCTTCGATCAGCCGCTCTTTCTTCCCCTCGAGCACCATGAACAATCGGCGAATTTGCTTGCGGTAATCTTCCCTACTGACGCGAAAATTGCACGGCGCCGTGCATTGGTGGATGCTGTGCAAGATGCATGGCCGAAACCAGCGCCATTGCTCGTTGGCCGATTTGATGTCGAGCCCGCAGGTGCGAAACTGAAAGACGCGCTGCAACACTTGAATGGCGGCCCGCAGGCTCTTCGCACTCGTGAACGGGCCGTACAGCCGCACCCCTCTTGTCCGTGGCGTGCGCGTGAACTCGACGCGTGGGAATTCCTCGCGTACCCGAATCTGCAAGTAGGGAAACGTCTTGTTGTCCTTCAATTCGACGTTGAAGCGTGGCTGAATGTCCTTGACGAGCCGAGCTTCCATTAGCAAGGCATCGACCTCAGAGTCGGCGGGCACGAATTCGATGTCGAAGATCAGCTTGACGAGATCGGCGGTGCGCGCATACTCTGACGCGGCATTGGTGAAATAGTGCGACGCGCGATTAAGCAGGTTCTTGGCCTTGCCGACGTAGATGACGCGCCCCTCGGCGTCCTTCATGAGGTAGACGCCAGGCGCCGGCGGAAACAGCCTGGCTTTCTCGGCGGGCGGCACGCGTTCAGTGGTCGGCACGATGTCGGACAAGCTCCGTCTCCACGAGCAAACTGGCACGTGCCAGCGCGGTCAATGAGCTTTCGGCTCTTCCTTCTTTTCTATTTCGTCCTTTTCTATTTCGTCCTTTTCTATTTCGTCCGGCGTGCCCAACTGGCACGAAGTGGGCCCTCAGCCGCCGCCGCGCGACTCCACACGCAGCATCAAGATCCAGACGGACGCAAAAACGACGCCGATGCAGGCCAATATCAGGATTTCAACAAGCGACATTTCTTGCTCCCAAAAGTCTTCCCCTACCTTATTGTACCCCGTTCTGCTACACTTGCGAAAGCCTTCCGCGTGCGGTCGCCCTTGATCGTTTTACTCTTCGACCGTATGATGGAAATAGCACTGCGGTTATGCTGTATGCCCTTGCTCAATCGCAAAGTGGATTACGCCCTGTTGATCTTGTGCTACCTGCACCAAAAGATCGAGGGGGGCTGTGCGCGGGAGATCGCCGCCCGATTCGGACTGAGCCGGGCGTTTGTCGCCAATATCCTCAAGGATCTGTGCCAGCGCAATTACGTGGACAGCCACCGTGGCGTCAAAGGCGGTTATCTGCTGAAGCCGCACGCCGCGGAGCGAACCCTGGCCGACTTGATCGACGCACTGGACGACAACGTGCAGCTCGCGGAGTGCAATGCGGTGCCGCCGGACGGTTGCTGCGATCTGCTCGACGATTGCCCGATTCGCGCCCCGATCGGCGAAGTGCATCGACGGATTCGCGAAGTCTTGGAAAGCGTCAAGCTCGTCGATCTGTTTCAACAAACGACGATGGGACAGTCGGTGCAGTTGAATTTATCGCGCTGCGAGAAGTGATTTGTTTGCCGCTTGCGGCAGGAAAAATACGGATGCCTCGCGTGCCGATCTACATGGACAACCACGCCACGACGCGCACTGATGCGCGCGTCGTCGAGGCGATGTTGCCCTGCTTCGGCGAAAACTTCGGCAACGCCAACAGCGTCCATGTATTCGGCCAGCGCGCGGCGGAAGCGGTCGATCAAGCACGGGCCCAAGTTGCCGCGCTGATCGGCGCGGAGCCAAGGGAGATCGTCTTCACCAGCGGCGCGACCGAGAGCAACAATCTCGCGATCAAAGGCGCTGCGGCGATGTATCGCCGGCAAGGCAACCACATCGTCACGACGCGCATCGAGCACCGTGCCGTGCTCGACCCGTGTCGGCGCCTTGAACGCCTCGGCTATCACGTGACGTATGTGCCCGTGGATCGCTTCGGCCAGGTTTCGGTTCGGGATATAGCGGAGGCCATCACGCCGGAGACGATTCTCGTCAGTGTGATGTTGGCGAACAATGAAGTCGGCACGCTGCAGCCCGTCGCGGATATCGGTAAAATATGCCGCGCTCGCCAGGTGCTCCTGCACACGGACGCAACCCAGGCCGTCGGCAAACTTCCCGTCGCTGTCGATGCACTCAACGTCGATTTGTTGAGCATCTCGGCCCACAAGATGTATGGCCCCAAGGGAATTGGCGGTTTGTACGTCCGTCGCCGCGTGCGTCTGGAACCGATGTTCGATGGCGGCGGCCATGAACGCGGCATGCGTAGCGGAACTCTCGCGGTGCCCAACATCGTCGGCTTCGGCACGGCGTGCGCGTTGTGTCAGCGTGAGATGGTTCAAGACCGCGATCGTTGCCAAGAGCTGCGTGATCGTCTGCACGACGGCCTGGTGAACGCCATCGACGATTGCACGCTGAACGGACATCCAAACGAGCGTTTGCCGGGCAATCTGAACATGAGCTTCGCCAACGTGCACGGCGAGGCCCTCTTGATGGGGTTGAAGAACGTCGCCGTGAGTTCCGGCTCCGCGTGTACGTCGGCGAGCGTCGAGCCGAGCTATGTGCTCCGCGCGATGGGCGTATCGGATGAATTGGCCCTCGCGAGCATCCGATTTGGCATCGGGCGATTCAACACGGTCGAGGAGATCGATTTCACGATTGAAGAATGCCAGCGCGTGGTGAATCGCCTCCGCGCCATCAGTCCCTCGGCTCAGTTGGTTGGCGTCAAGTAGTAATCAAGCCCGCGAGCGACGAAAAACGCCCGCGGGGTAACCATGACAGCCCTTTTGACAAGGAGTTTTTCCATGAGCATCATGTTGACCGAAAAGGCCGCCTCGGAAGTGAAGAAGATCATCGCCGAGCAGCTTTCCGGCCCCGACGCGCCGGCGAAAGTGTATCTGCGCATGAGCGTCAAAGGCGGCGGCTGCTCGGGTTTCCAGAACAAGCTCGATCTGGACAAGGACATGAACCCGAAAATCGACGAGATCATCGAGCAGCACGGCGTGGCGATCGTCGTCGACAAACGCAGCTTGATGTACCTCACCGATGTCACGGTCGATTTCCACGAAGACATCAACAAGCGCGGCTTCAGCATTTCAAACCCGAACGCCAAGACGACCTGCGGTTGCGGCAGCTCGTTTTCGATGTGACAATCTGCCGTTTGCGGCTTAGCGCTCGCTCGGCGCCGCGTGAGCACTAAGCCGCAAGCGGCATCGAGGGGCGGTAGTGACTCAGTTTCGACCGTAGACCTCACGCTCCGCGTGAGGATTCCTCACGCGGAGCGTGAGGTCTACGATGGTCGTGCGAAACTGAGACACTACCCGAGGGGCGCTTAGCTCAGCGGCTAGAGCACCTGGTTTACACCCAGGGGGTCGGGGGTTCGAGACCCTCAGCGCCCAATAACATCCGATCACTGCATATGCGGGAAACCCAGGCGCGGCGGCTGCGCGTTTATCCAAGTTCATGATGCCAGGCATGGGAGACAGGCCCGCACGCGCAAGGGACGGCGCCACCACATCATCATTTGATCTGTCTGCGAAAGTGATGCCCTGAGGTGTCATGCGCCTTTTCGTCATTTTTTGTTTGGCGATTCTCGCATCGCGCGGGATAATCCAACTTCGCCTGACCTACCCCCAACGTCGCCGTGCCGCCTCGCTTGACACTCGGCGCGCGGCTCCCTGCTCCGTTAGGAAAACGAAACCATGGAACGCTTCTTCTCGCGCAAGTGGCTGCTGCTGTCCCCCCTTCTGTTGGTTGGCTCGGTCGCGCTGGCGCCATTTCATGTAACACCAGCCGGGGAGCCGAAAAAACTTCCCGCGGACGGCGTTGACACCGAGTCGATCGTGCGCAAACGCTATGCCATGGACCCACCGCATCACACGAAGGACCCGTCCGTCAAGATCGACTACGACATCGTCTACGTGCGCGCGCCGCGCAATGCGTTCGTTTTTCCCGACGTCGGCACGCCCACCCTCGTGGAACCCGGCGCCGATCTGATGCTGTTGCACCCAGACGGCAGCGAGGAATTACTGGTGCAAGGCGGCAAGCGCGGCTCGGTGGCCGATCCGTTCGTCTCGTTTGACGGCCAATCGGTTTACTATGCGTTCTTTTACGCCAATCACGGCGCGGACATTTACAAGATCCACGTGCCGTCGCGCAAAATCGTGCGCTTGACACACGACGGCGGCCAGCCCGCGCCGGGTACGCGCGGCGCCAATTACGCAGTGCATCAGGATTCGCAGGTCCACCTGATGACCATGATGGGGCATCATCCGTCGGTCCGCGACGTGATCTACAACACCGGCCCCTGTCCGGCGCCCGGAGGCAAGGTGGTCTTCACGAGCAATCGCCATGGGTTTGTGCCTCGCCTGGGCAGCTTCAGTTCGCATGCATTTCAGTTGACGGTGATGGATGATGACGGCGCCAACGTCGAAACGATCGGGCACTTGAATCTCGGCTGCGCGCTGCATCCGGTCATCCTCGCCGACGGCCGAATCATGTTCAGTTCGCTGGAGAACCAGGGGCTGCGCAGCACGCTGCACTGGTCGCTCTGGACGATCCACCCGGACGGTTCGCACTGGGATCCGTTGGTAAGCGATTTCGGCTGGGGACTGCCGTCGTCGTTCCATTTTCAAACGCAGCGCAGCGATGGCCGGGTGGTCGCCGAGTTCTACTACAACGTCAACCAGGCCGGGTTCGGAACCTACGCTCAATTCCCGGCGGCCGCGCCGAAGGGTATGCCATTCTTCGGCCCGGGCGATCCCGATTCGCCGCGCAATCAGCCGCTGCGCATGTTCGCGGGGGGCGTCAAGGCGTTTCAACTGCCGTTCAGCCCGTACGGTCTGGATATGCTGACGCCGTTCGCTAACGATGACGACAACCCAAGCCCGCGTGCCGACGCCAAGGATCCGAAGTCGCCGCGCCTTGGCCGCGTGACCCATCCGTGCGGAGCGCCGAACAACCATGTGCTGACGGTGTGGGCGCCCGATCTCGACGTGAGCCGTGACGGAATCACGGGCGGCGTGCGCCGCGTGGCCAGCGATACCGGGATCTACCTGATCAAGGCCGGCCAACCGGTTTATGAACCAGGCCAGATGGTGCTGATCAAGAACGATCCGAAATACCACGAGCAATGGCCCCGCCCGCTCGTGCCGTACAAACGCATCCACGGCATCGCTGAACCGCAGCGCCTGCCTCGGGTCGCCAACGACGGCAAGCGATCGCCGCACCTCCCCGAAGGGACGCCGTACGGCCTGATCGGCACCTCCAGCCTGTACAAGCGCGAAAGCGCCACGGCGGGGTTCGTGCCGGAGGGGAGCGTCACGGCTGTCACGCCTGCCAAAGTGGGGCGCTTCGGACGCAATCTGCGCGGCTGGGTCGACCAAGGAGCGGACGCGGGCATCTATGACAACAGCGAGATCCACGCCATCCGTTTCGTCCTGCAAGAGCCAAACGTCCGCGAAGACCAATGGCGATTCTACAATCACGCCCACGAGCGCATGCGCATCCTCGGCGAAATCCCCGTGCGCCACTTCGTGGGAAAGGATGAAGGTAAAAGGCTGAAGGATGAAAAGAAGAAACAAGATCTACTTCATCTTTCCGGTCAACCGCTCGACCCGGACGGCAACCCCGACACCAGCTTCCTGGCCAAGATCCCCGCCGACCACTCGTTTACGTTCCAGACGCTGGACAAGCATGGCCTCGTGCTCAACATGTCACAAACCTGGCATCAGGTACGCCCCGGTGAAGTTCGCAACAACTGCGGCGGCTGCCACGCCCACAGCCAGAAACCGACGTCCTTCGAGCAAACCGCGGCAGCAAGGCAGGACTACAAGATTTTCGACCTGACCAAGGCGACGCCGCTCATCACGGCCAAGTCTCAAGACCAGTCGGGCAAGCAATGGGATGTCAAGGACGAAACCGGCCTGCGCTTCGAGAGCAGGATCAAGGACGTTGAGTACTGGCGTGATGTGCGTCCCATCCTGCACCGCAGTTGTGCCGCCTGCCACAGCAAGGATGCGAAGGAACCAGCAGGCGGATTGGTGCTCGACGACGACGAAAAAGTTGCCGGCGACAATTATCGGCAACCGCGCGGCGTGCCGCGAACCTACAAGGATCTGGCGTTCAACCCGCGCTATGTGAAGGAGCTGCAAGCACGTTCGAGCATGCTGACGTGGCGTTTGTTCGGCCGACGCCTGGACGGCCATGCGGACGCCGCGCCGTATTATGCAAGCGGCAAGACTCCCGCCAAGCCGTTGAACCTGTCCACGATGCCGCCTCCGGAAGCAGTCGCCGGCGTCTACGTCGGTCCGGACGGCAAGAAGATCAAGGTGGCAGCGCTGTCCGATGAAGACCGCCGCACCTTGATTCGCTGGATTGACCTGGGCTGCTCGATCGACCTGCGCATCGATCCACAACGCATCGATCTGCGCACCAGCCCGTTTGCCGACCGCACGCTGCCGACCCTGGCTGTCGCCCACCCGCGCGGCGGCGTCAACGCGGAGCCGTTGTCGCGGATCGTCATCGGCATGGCCGACGCTGCCAGCGGTCTGGACCTGTCCAGTTTCAGTGTGATCGCCGATTTCGATATCAACGGCCAATCGGCTGGCCGGGAACTGGCGTCGCACTTCCGGCAAACTTCGCCCGGCGTTTGGGAGATGAGCCTGAAGGCGCCGATGTCCAACCTGACGGCCGGGAAGCTCACGATCCAGGTCGCGGATCACGATCGCAACGTTACTCGAATCGAACGGTTCTTCTCGGTCCGGTGACGGGCACATGGGACCGATACGAAGCCGCGGAATCAAATGTACTCGTTCACGACGCGGAGCGTCTTGCCACAATGTGGTGCGACGCTCCGCGTCGCATCGCCTCATGCACTCGCTATTTGACGTTGCCGACTGGCGTCGGCAGCGATGGCTTCAATGCCCCGAGGCGACTGTGCAAGCGCAAATCTTCATAAACGTCGAGTGACCTGGTGGCGATCCGCAAGTCTTGTCGCTGGAGCCCGTTTGCTTGGCGTCTGCCTTGCTAGCATGGTGATTTTGGGGTATAATTCTCCAGGAAACATGGAAATTGAGCGAACACGTCGAAAGCGCTCGCCAGTGCCGACGTCAATTGGGAGTAGTTTCAATGCAACGTCGCCGCAATCAAGGCCGGTCGGCTTTCACTCTGATCGAACTGCTGGTGGTCATCGCCATTATTGCCATTTTGATTGCGATTCTGTTGCCGGCGGTGCAAAAG
>SYHD01000057.1 GCA_005799265.1 Planctomycetia bacterium
AGGTCGCTGGTTCGAATCCAGTCACCCCGACTATTGCCCAAAGAAGGCCCTTCGGCGAGAACGTCGAAGGGCTTTCTCTTTGTGGTGACAAGAGTTAGGTCCGTCAGTGTACGGTTCAAACTGACCGAACATAGAATCTCGCGTCTTTGGGCTGAGTTTGAACCGCGCCAGACCTCGGCTGCATTTTGACACCAATCGAATACCGCTAGCGCCGCTTCTCCGCGCACCGGGTCAACCTCGCCAAGGCCCTCGATTGCCTCCTGTACCTTCATCGTCTCACTTTTGAGTTCAGCCGATTTGGTTTGGAAGGTAGGCTCGTCCACGCCACCCGCCAGGTAAACGTTCAGCAGACGGTCCTGCATCGTTGCCAACTCGGACTTGCGCTTTGTCAGCATGGCCCGTTGCTGGCGCTGGTGTGTCGTGATGTCGGAGAACGCGGCGCTGAGCGCTTTGCGGAACCAATCGGCAATCTCCTGCGACGGTATTCGCAGCCTGGCGAGGTCGGTCACCACGGCCTGCTCGAGGTCCTGCGCCTTCCAACGCACCTTCGGATGGCCTGGGGCGGGCTCGTCGTTGCCGCAACGGTAGTAGACGTGCTCGTTGATGCTGCCATTGGCCAGCTTGCGCCGGATGCGTTCGCCGGTGATCGCCTGGCCGCAATAGGCACAACGGAACAGCCCACCCGTCAGCGGCAAATTCGGGGTGCCGATCCGACGGTTCCTCCCCTGCATGATGGCCTGGCAGTCGTCGAACGTGGTTCGGTCGATCAGGCGTTTGTACTTCCCCTCGAAGACCTGGCCGTTTCGCCGAAGTTCGCCGATGTAGAAGCGGTTATTGAGTATCCACGAGAGCGTGGTACGGTTGAACCGAGGCTGGCTGTCGCGAAAGACATGTCCTTCCTTTTCCAACTGATCGGCCAAGCTATTGAAGGTCATATTGCCGCTAGCGTACAACTCGAAGACGCGGATCACAGCCTTTGATTTCTTAGGGTGCGGTTGGATCGGTTCCTCCCGGTCGTCGACGTTCACGTAGCCGTAGGGGGCAAGACCTGTAGGCCATCCTTGGCGGACCTTTTCGTCCATTCCCTTGAGCACTTCGGACCGAAGGTTATCGCTGTAGTATTGGGCGACCGCAGCCATGACGTTAAATGACAGGGCACCGGCTGCGCCCGGTCCGAACTGGTTGTCGACGAATGCCAGTTGCACGCCGCACTCGTCCTCCAGTTCTTGGAGCCGGACGGCGTCGCGCATGTTTCGGCAGACGCGGTCGAGCTTATGGCTGAGTATGGCCCGGATCTTGTCTCGCTTGGCGTTGGCCCGCACCCAGCGGTACATCTCGTTGAAGGCAACCCGTTCCGCACCGCGTTTTGCCGACTCGGCAACCACGAACTCTCGCACAACCTGCCAGCCATTCTTCTCCGCCCTGTCGCGGTTGGCACGAAGCTGTGCATCGATGGAGTATCCTTCCTTTTGCTCCCGCGATGAAACCCGCGCCCAAACTATGACGTTCATTTCAGATCCCCCTTGTACCCGGAATTGAGGATCGCTTCCGCAAAGCGTTTGACATTCCTCAGAATCTCCACAGCCTCTTCCTCGGATAGCACTCGGCCGTAGGCCGTTGACCAGACCTGGCGCGTCTCTGCCAGCAGTTCGTCCGTGATCCATTGCAAGGATCGCGGACGTCCCGGAGAGTCGTGGTGATCTTCCAGGTTTGGCGTGGAAATTCCAGCTCTTTTTGCAAGATTCTTCATCGGTCAACCGCCTCGGAAGGGGCCTGCCTCACGGCTGCCGGTGATCTAGATCCAACGCTACGAAATGCTGCCGAATCCGTTCGAGCGACTTGTAAATGGTGTTCCAGCCGCATTCCATCCGGCGAACAATCTCCGCGAGCGACTCGCCACGGGACAAGGCTTCGCAAATGGCTTGCTCGCGCGGCGGCAGCTGGGCCACGGCAGCCTGAAGGTCGAACGCGAGATCGTGATCGACTTGGAGAACAGCGGGTTCCGAACGTGTGTCGAGCGTTTCATTGAGGCGTTCGAGACGTTTCTTGTATCGGCGCCTGTCTCGCAGAATCCGCAGCAGGCGCCGGTCAACAAGAGCAGTCAGTGCCGTGGAAAGGGTGGCACCGTTGGATTTGGCCGCGTCGAAGCTGAAGGCCAGCACGTCCAAGATGACGTCTTGTTGGGCATCCTCCAGGTCTTGTCCCTTGAGGCCCAGGCGCTTGGCCCGACGACGAATGAGTGCGATGATCCAAGGTTCGATGGTGGTCATGTCATCCCTCCGGAAAGGCTGCGTCGAGACCGTCTCGACGACTCGGAGGAATTCTCCACGCGGAACACGGTCAGGTATCTAGCGAACGATCTGCGCCGGCAAAGTCATATGCGCAACATATGTGGTCTGATATGCGCGCAGATTGCGCGCATATCGCGCGCAGGTTGCGCGCAGGTGACTTTGACAACTCGCGGAGAGATTAGGGGGTCGGCGGGTAATAACTCTATGTCGGCGAAGAAAACGCTCTGGAGAACCTGAATGGTCATCGTCGAACAGCCTGATGTCCTGAGTCCTTCTACGCGGCGTATCATCCGCATTCACGCCAAGAAACTGATAAGGCGGCGGGCCTTCTCCGGTGCGGAGCAGGAGGACATTGAGCAGGAACTATCTCTTCATGTTCTGCAAGGGATGGCCAGCTTCGATGCCGCCAAGGCGAATCGCGACACATTCATCTCCCGCGTCGTCGCTCACCGGGCGGCGAATCTCCTCAGGGATCGATTGCGTCAGTTGCGGAATCGCTTTGCCCAGATTTCTTTGGAAGACTTGTCGGAGGAGGAATTGGCTCGGGAGGACGAGTCCCACGAACAACTCGCTGCCGACATTGCGACCGTCCAAGCCACTTTGCCGCCGCAGCTTCGCGAGATGTGTGAGTTGCTGAAGCGTGAGGGACCATCCGACGTTGCCAGGCGACTTGGTGTTCCGCGATCAACACTTGACCAATTGATCCGAGAAGTGCGCGAGTACTTCGCAGAGGCTGGGCTGCGGGATTACTTGTGAGCAGAGCCAAATGACCTGCCTGCAAGCGCACACCTGCAAGAAACAACTATACGATGTGGCGACGGATTTTATGTTCGCGCCGCCGGCCCATGAGAGCGGGAGTTCAACCACATTCAAATGAGAGGAGACGATCTTGGTCTGTCAAGAATGCAACGGCACTGGTCGGGTCAATGATGAGCGGGATTGCGACCGCTGCCACGGCGCCGGCTACTCTGTCGATCACGACGATCAATCGGCTGAACCCGACGACCTGTCCCACTTCTGGCAAGATCTCGGTGGCTCCGAGTGAATCCAAGGCAACCTGGCTGACCGGGTTTCGGAGCAATTGTCGCATGGCATTGAGGGCTTCCTATTTCCTTTTTCTGTCGAGGAGGCGGTAAATGAGTTTGCTGTCGAAGATCGAACGCGGGCGGACGCCAAGGCCGCCGCGCATCCTGCTGTACGGCGTCGAGGGCATCGGCAAAAGTACATTCGGTGCCCAGGCCCCCAAACCCGTTTTCGTTCAGACCGAGGACGGCCTGGACGAGATTGGCTGCGACAAGTTCCCACTGGCCAAGACCTACGACGATGTCGTCCTGGCGCTGGCCGAGTTGCGCACGCAGGAACACGGTTACGAGACAGTCGTCATCGACAGCCTGGATTGGCTCGAACGGATGATCTGGGACAAGGTGTGCCAGGACACCGGTGCCAAGAACATCGAGAAGGCGGACGGCGGCTACGCCCGCGGCTATATGCACGCCCTGACCTACTGGCGTGATATCGTCAACCAGCTCAATCAACTTCGTTCCGGCCACGGCATGGTCGTCTTGCTGATCGCGCACGCCAAGGTCGAGAAGTTCGAGGACCCCGAATCGTCACCCTACGATCGGTATTCGCCGCGTCTGCACAAACACGCCGGGGCCCTGGTTGGCGAATGGGTGGACGCGGTTCTGTTCGCGACTCGAAAGATGCGCACGCAGACCGAGGACACCGGCTTCAACCGCAAACGGACCATCGCTCATGCCATCGGGAAAGATGGCGGGGAGCGCATCGCCCGTTGCGTCGGCGGCCCCTCGTGCATTGCCAAGAATCGTTACGGCATTACCGACGATCTGCCCCTGTCGTGGCAGGCGTTCATCGCGGCACTTTCCAACCACCCCAACCCACAGGGAGCGAACTGACATGGCCGATCTTCGTGGCTTCGACGCCAACCAAGTGGAACCATCGAGCGACTTCGAGCCGATCCCGGCCGGCAAGTATCTTGCCCTCATCACCGAGAGCGAGCTGAAGGCGAACAAGGCTGGCACCGGTAACTATCTTCAGTTCACGTTCCAGATCCTCGACGGGCCGCACAAGAACCGCCTCCTATGGGCGCGTCTGAACGTCGACAACCCGAGCGCGATCACAGTGCAGATCGCGAAAGCGGAACTTTCCGCGATCTGCCGGTCTGTCGGCGTGCTTGCTCCGAACGATTCGACCGACCTGCACAACCTACCGATGGTGATTCACGTGAAGTGCAAGAAGCGGACCGATACGGGCGAGATCACCAACGAGATCAAGGGCTTCTCGAAGAAGGAATCGCCGGCGGCGGCCCAAGCGGCGAACACGCCGCCGCAGGCCAACAGCACTCCGCCGTGGAGGCGCTGAGGACAAGGTGACGGTCATGCGGGTGCGCCGGCGCGATTGAGCGGCGACGACAGGTCTGCGTCCCGGCAAAAGCCGAAAGGCGAACGACGATAGATCGTCCCCGCGACACCAAGAGGAGACACATGCCTTCACCTTTCAGAACGGAGAACTGTGCGATGTTCGAAGTCGAACTGCCGTGGCCTCCGTCGATCAATCACTACTGGCGACATGTTGGTTATCGCACGCTAATCAGCCGGGAGGGCCGAAAGTTTCGCGACCGGGTCGTCGCGATCCTCGCGGCCAAGCGCTGCGTGCCCCTTCGAGGGCCATTGGCGATGGAACTCGCCGTTCACCCGCCCGACCAGCGTCGGCGCGATATCGACAACCTTTTCAAGAGCATTCTTGATGCGCTACAGCACGGCGGTGCCTACGTCGATGACAGCCAGATCATCGACCTGCACGCTCGCAAGCGCGAACCCAAGCCCGGCGGCATCGTCCGCGTCACAATCCGACTGGTCGAGGAAAACGGCAATGACGATTGAAGGCTGGGTCGCGGTCAGCAGATTTGGCCTGATGCCGGGCACCTTTCGCGAGGAACGGGACGAGGCTGCCGAAGCCGCCAAGCACATACTGCGGTTGGTAGGCGGGCCGCAAATGCTCGCTGGCTTTCACCTGCGAAACGCGACCTTGATCGTTGACGACGACGAGAGCGAAAGAGAATGCATCCCGATCAGTGAAGGGAGACGTCCCGGTGGAGTTGCGCCCGTACCAGCATGAGGCCAAGAACGCCTTGTACGTGCATCTGCGTTCGCGAGACGACAATCCGTGCGTCGTGATTCCGACTGCCGGCGGCAAGACGCCAGTCATGGCATCGATCTGCAAGGACGCTGTCGGCTTGTGGCAGGGCCGCGTCCTGATCCTGGCCCACGTCAAGGAACTGCTCGAGCAGACGGCCGACAAGCTGCACAAGGTCTGCCCCGAGGTGCGTTTCGGCATCTACTCGGCTAGCCTCAAGCGCCGCGATAAGGCTCACGCGGTGATCGTGGCCGGCATTCAGTCGATCTACAAACGCGCCTGCGAGCTGGACGCCTTCGACCTTGTCGTGATCGACGAAGCGCATCTGATTCCCGATGACGGCGACGGCATGTATCGTCAGTTCCTGGCTGAGGCCATGACGATCAACCCGTACCTGCGGATTCTCGGTTTCACGGCGACACCGTTTCGCCTCAAGACCGGGGCGATCTGCACGCCGGACGGATTCCTCAATCACGTTTGCTTCGAGGTCGGCGTCCGTGAACTGATCGTTCAAGGCTACCTGTGTCCGCTGGTCACCAAGGCCGGCAAGACGAAGGTCGATACCAGTGGGTTGCATGTGCGTGGCGGTGAGTACATCGCGGGCGAGGTCGAGAACCTCATGGATCAAGGCGCCTTGGTCGACGCCGCTTGCGCCGAGATCGTCGAGCAGACCGCCACTCGCCACGCTGTGCTGATTTTCGCCAGCGGAGTCAAGCACGGCGAACACATCGTGTCGGTGCTGAAGGCAAAGCACGGCATCGACTGTGGCTTCGTAACTGGCGAGACGCCGGCGCGCGAACGGGATGCGATCCTGGCCCGGTTCCGCGCCGGCGCCCTTAAGTACCTGGCCAACGTCAACGTGCTAACAACCGGATTCGACGCGCCACACATCGATTGCGTGGCGCTCGTGCGGCCGACGCTCTCGCCGGGATTGTATTACCAGATGGTTGGACGCGGCTTCCGGCTTCATCCGGGCAAGCGGAACTGTCTTGTCCTCGACTTCGGCGGCAACGTGCTGCGGCACGGGCCGGTGGACCAGATCAAGATCAAGGAGCTCATCGCTGGCAATGGCCAGGCGCCGGCGAAGGAATGTCCCGAATGCCATTCGGTCATCGCTGCCGGCTACGCTCGCTGCCCCGATTGCGGCTTTGCGTTCCCACCGCCGGAACGGAGCAAGCACGACGCCAAGGCCAGCGAGGCTGGGATTCTCTCCGGGCAGGTGACGACAACGAAATTCGCCGTGGAGGATGTGTCGTTCAGCGTCCACGTCAAGCGCAGCGCCGGTCCCGATGCGCCCCGCAGCATGCGCGTCGATTATGCGGTCGGCTGGCACGATTCCAATTCCGAATGGATCTGCTTCGAGCATGACGGTTACGCCCGTCAGAAGGCGGTGCAGTGGTGGAAACGCCGATCGCGCGACCCGGTGCCAGATACGGCTAAGGAAGCAGTTGCTTCAGCGAATGGCGGACGCCTCGCCCTCACACGCGAGATCACCGTCCGCAGCGTAACGGGCGAGGACTTCGAGCGGATCGTCGGCTACGAGCTGGGCGATATCCCGCCACCGATCGACGATCAGGCTCTTACCGAGCACGCTCTGGACTTTCCGTTCGGGGCCAACGCGGTTGCCGCGGAGGAGGAGATTCCGTGGTGACGCCGGACGAGCTTCTGACTGCCGCGCTTCGATATGGCGAACTTGGCTACCCGGTATTCCCGTGCGCTCCCGGCGACAACAAGCCGGCGACTGAACATGGCTTCAAGGATGCGACTACCGACAGCGACCAGATTGAACGCTGGTGGAGCGCATTGCCCGAGGCGAATATCGGAATCGCTTCCGAGGGATTGCTCGTTGTTGATCTCGATCCGTTGGCGCCTGAAGCGCCGAACACCTGGCTTCTGGCCGAGCCGGAAAAGCTGTTCGATCTGGCCGCCGCGCCAACTGCGATCACGCCTCGCGGTGGTCGGCACTATGTGTTTCGCCGGCCGGCCGGCAAAGCCTGGCGCTGCACGACAAGTCGACTGGCCCCGAAGGTCGATACGCGGACCGATGGCGGCTATTTCGTGGTCGCGCCGTCGCACCGGCCTGACGGAGCATACCAGTGGGTCGCGGGGCTAGAACTGGACGTTTCGGCTGATGGGTTGCCGGAACCGCCGGCGTGGTTGGCTCAGGAACTCGACCGATTGGTCCCGTCGGCCAACGGAACGCCCAAGTTGGCCAAAGGGACGCCCACGTTGGCCCACGTCGCGACCGGCGAGGCCGAGGCGAACGTGATACCAGAGGGCCAACGGAACGCGACGTTGGCGCGCCTCGGTGGGAACATGCGCCGAGTCGGCATGACTGGCGTAGAGATCGCGGCCGCGCTCCACCGTACCAACCAGGACCGGTGTGCGCCGCCCTTGCCGCCGCCAGAAGTCGAACGGATCGCGGCGAGCGTCGCGCGCTACGAGCCTGACGGCGTCTCGGTCGCATTGGCCGAGAACCACTACGACCAAATGTTCGCTGATGGACCGGAAGGCGAGCAGTGTGCCAACCCCGACCCCGGGCCGATCCCCGACGAATTGCTTCGCGTTCCCGGCTTCGTTGACGAGGTTATGCGCTACACGCTTGACACCGCCCCATACCCGGAACCGGTGCTGGCGTTCGCCGGCGCCCTGGCCCTGCAAGGCTTCCTTGCCGGACGCAAGGTCCGCGACGCGATGGATAATCGCACCAACCTGTACGTGCTGAGCCTCGCTAATTCAGGCGTTGGTAAGGACCATGCCCGCAAGGTCAACGCCCGCATCCTGCTCGAAGCTGGCCTGGCTGAAGGTCTGGGCACGTCGTTCGCCAGCGGCGAGGGGATCGAGGATCGCCTGTTCGTTCAGCCGGCGACGCTGTTCCAGGTCGATGAAATCGACGGGCTACTCCTGCGGGTCAGCCAGTCCAAGGACGCGCGGCACGAACAGATCGTGTCGATGCTGCTGCAGATGTACTCGGCGTCCTCAACGGTCTACGTCATGCGCGCCAAGGCCGGCCGCGAGCGGTGCGTGATCGATCAACCGTGCCTGTGCTTGTTCGGCACCGCCGTGCCCAAGCACTTTTACGAATCGCTATCGGCGCGGCTTATGACCAACGGCTTCCTGGCCCGGCTTTTGATCCTCGAATGTCGGCGGCGCGGCTCCGGGCGCGATGACACCGCGCGTTCGATCCCCGATTCGATTTTGGCGACAGCTCGCTGGTGGTCGGACTTCAGGCCCGGCGGCAACCTCGGGGTCGAGCACCCAACGCCCGTGCTGGTGCCGCACACGGCCGATGCCCAGGAAGTGTTTCGCGATCTGCGATTGCGGGCCGACGCCGAATACGACCAGGCCCAAAACGCAAACGACCCAGCCGGCATGGCGATCTGGGCGCGAGCCTACGAGAAGACGCGTCGCCTGGCGTTGATCTACGCCTGCAGCGCCTGCCGCGATCAGCCTGAGATCGGACGCAACGCCGCCGAATGGGCCGGTGCCTTCATCGAGCACCAGACCCGCCGCATGCTCTTCATGGCCGGGCGCTACGCCAGTGAAAGCGACTTCGACGCCAAGCGCAAGCGGCTCCTGGAGGTGCTGAACGAGTGGCGCGAGCAGCACGGCGACGAGTGGATGCCGTTTTGGAGGATCAACCGCAGGCTGCCGTGGTCGAGCCGTGAACATGAAGAGGTTCGCGCCACGCTCTTGGAACAACGCCTAATCGAAGCACAAACCAACGCGACAGGACGACGCGGTCGGCCTGGGTTGTGTTATCGCTTGCAGCCGGTGGTGAGTGGAAGGGAGGTGGGGAAGGCATGAATGATTTCTTGCATTTATTACATTGTTGCGCCGGGTCGCGCGAGCGAATGAGAGCGGTGAGGAAGCATTGCGCGAGGGGGCGCAACAATGTAATAAATGGAATAATTCTCTCTCTTCCTCTCTCTCCTTGTCTCCTTCCCTCGGCGGTTAGGTACTTCCCGGCGCAGGGTTCGGTGTGACGCGTCGCGGAAGAGTCAAGGGATTAGACAGACGTGCTTTCCTGCAACATCATTGTCCGAGTTGCCATGACCGCCATCGAAACCAACGCCCGGTTCTTGCTCTTGGCCATGCTCGCGGAAATCGAGGTGTTTGCAGAGATTCCCGACGCCGCCTTCGACGACACCGATCCTTTCCTACTCGTCATGTGCCGCGACGGAGTGCCATTTGACCCGGCACTGTGGGTGGGCGAGCGGCTTTCACCGGCGCGGCGCATGGCGTTCTCGCGTGCTGCACGCCGGCTCACGCAGCGTGGTCAGGTGGTTCGCGTGACGGAGCGGGGGCGAGACCGTGTGCGCTGCCTGGTGCCGACGCCGGCGGGTCTTGTCCACGCCCTATCCCTGGCAGACGGCAAGGCCGACCGTGGCGCTCTGGGCGAGGGCCTGAGGCGCACACGCTGGGGGCGAAAACTGGTTCAACGGCTTGCGAACGCCAGGTGAGCCTTGATTGCCCACGGCGATTCTGCCGAGCTGAATTCATCACCTGAGCAAAGGAGACGACGCATGCAAATCGAGATGTTGCCGATCGACGAGGTTCGGGAATACGCCAACAACCCGCGCATCAACGACGGCGCGGTCGATGCCGTCGCGGCGAGCATCCGCGAGTTCGGCTTCAAGGTTCCTCTCGTCGTCGACGCACACAATCTGCTGATTGCCGGTCATACCCGGCTCAAGGCGGCACGTAAGCTCGGTCTGGAGAAGGTGCCTGCGATCCGTGCCACCGATCTGACGCCTGAGCAGGTCCGGGCCTTCCGCATCGCGGACAACAGGACGGCGGAACTTTCCGAATGGAATTACGAGCTGTTGCCGATCGAACTGGGCGAACTGCAAGGCATGGACTATGATCTCGGCCTGCTTGGGTTCGACCAGGACGAGTTGGCCAAGCTGCTCGATCCAGGAATGAAGGATGGCCTTTGTGACCCCGATGACGTGCCAGAGCCGCCAGATGCCGCCACGACACAGCCGGGCGATCTGTGGCTGCTTGGCGACCATCGTCTACTTTGCGGTGACTCAAGCAAGGCCGAGGACGTTGATCGGTTGCTTGATGGCGCGCCGATCCACTTGGTCAATACCGATCCGCCTTACAACGTGAAGGTCGAGCCACGCTCGAACAACGCCATCGCCGCCGGCCTCTCATCATTCGCCGGCACGACCCATCATCAGAAGATGGACGTTGAACGGCATCCGGAGAAATCGAAACCGACGCAGAAGAAGTTGCGGCCCAAGGATCGGCCGCTGGTCAACGACTTTGTCAGCGCCACGGAGTTCGATACCCTGCTCGACGCCTGGTTCGGCAACATGGCTCGCGTGCTCCAGCCGGGGCGAGGCTTCTACATTTGGGGCGGCTACGCCAACCTTGGCAACTACCCGCCGTTTCTCAAAAAGCATGGCTTGTACTTCTCGCAGGGGATCGTTTGGGACAAGCAGCATCCTGTCTTGACCCGTAAGGATTTTCTCGGCTGTTTTGAAATCGCCTTCTACGGTTGGAAGGAAGGCTCCGCGCACCAGTTCTTCGGCCCAAACAATGTTCCCGATCTTTGGCACATCAAGAAGGTCCCTCCGGTGCGGATGGAGCACCTGACTCAGAAAGTCGTCGAATTGTCCACGCGCGCCTGCCAGTATTCGACGCTTCCCGGCGAGAACGTACTGGACCTATTCGGGGGTTCCGGCTCGACGTTGATCGCGGCGGAGCAGACGGGACGCAAGGCTTTTTTGATGGAGTTGGACACGCTCTACTGCGACCTGATCGCCGATCGTTATCAACGATTCACCGGCAAGCCAGCGATCCTCGAACGCACGGGCACGTCGCCGTTGCCGATGAAGCCGCGCGAGAAGGACATGCGATGACGCCGGCAAATGACGAGGCTGAATCGCAGTTGGCTCGGCTTGCCTGGATACGGCACGGCATGTTTTTTTGTTTTCAAGTCCATTTTTTCAGGAGATGAGCGCATGAACGAATGCACGCTTCAAGACACCGGTCGGCAACGAACGGCAAGTGGCGCCAGCGTCAAGGTCCACTACTGGGACCGCGAAGACTTCGACCGTCTGGTCGGACCTTGTTCTCGTGGCTCCATTCCTGTTCCGGGGTACGGTGTCGCGAACTTCCACTATCCCAAGTCCACGTCGCAGGCGATGCTGGAGCTTCGCGTGCGCGGTCTTGACGCCTCGGTATCGGGCCTGGAAGCGCTTCTTGGCGATGGCTATAACACGCCGACGCCGAAGAGCCGCAGCAGGGATCGGCTGGACGTGGTGTGGGAGAAAGAGCATATCGATGCAGTGGCAGAGTGGTTCGATGAACTTGAATTCTGGCTTCCGCAGACCCACCTATGCGTGTCATGCAACCTGCACTATGGCCAATTCGTTCGAGCGTTCTTGAAGGGGCTGGTGTTTTTTGGGTGGAGCCAGAAGGCTTGGATGGAATTCGACGTCTCGTGCCTGCTGATGGTCGTTCAGCCAGCGAAAACGCGGCATGGATATGGTCGAGGCGTTTTCCTGCCGAAGGAAACGGAGTTGGTCGTGGAGGTGCCACTGCCATGAATCCAGCCGGCGCGGTTTTGGACATCGCCCGGCTGGTTGATGGCCGGACGATGTCCGATGAGATCAGCGCTTCGTCACGGCGATCAGTTCGGGGATCGGCACCCAGGCCTCCTTGCCGTCGTTGGTGATCACGACCGCCAGGCCGTCCTCGATTCGATTGACAGTGCCGCTGCACGCGTCATCGACTTCGCAGACGACGCGGGCACCGGGCTTGATGCGGTCGCCGGCGCGGTCGAGGCACGATGCACAAAGCGCTGGCCATTCCGGCGTCGTGGCGGCGGAGCAACGGCTGCACGCGAGACATTTGCGAGACATGATGTTGGTCCTCCCATTGTCAAAGATCGTTCGCGGCGCGGACGGTCCGCGCCGGCCAGGACACAGGAGCCAGGATTCGTGAAGAACATCAAGCTATTTCTGGATGAATTCGTTGGGGATTTGCTCGGGGTGAGCGCGCACGGGGGTTGGCCAACGGGTCGCCCACGTTCGCCCACTTCGCGACCGGTTGGCGCGGTGGACCAAGGACGCATCCAACGAGCAGACGCCGCGTATCGCGGCGTCGTGGGCGGCCCAGGGCGTAGGCGAGCTACGCCTTCGCGGCGAATTTGCCGCGCTCGGTCTTGGTGAACCGGGCGTCCTTCCCCTGGGTGGTGACCTCTCTCAGTATTGCGGAATAAAGAGTCGCGTGCGGCGTCTTGCCGCCGGGGCTGGTCCAGTACTTCTTCGCGGCCATCGCGTCGATCATCTCCTTGCAGTTCATGGGCGTGCCGGCCTCACTGAGAACTTTGGCAGCGGCGTCGATAGCGCTCAGCCTCTTGGCGCCGGCCTCGGCCTTCGCGGCCTTGGCCCGCGTCGCTTTTGTGTGTCCAGTGCGCTGGGTCTTGGTCGTCTTCTTCGCGGTCATGGTACGACTCCTATGCAAATCGGTGGATGGTTTGGCTGCCATCATCAGGCCCGGCCAGCCAAGGCCGGACGACGCGAACGTCGTGTCGCGTTTCGGCTTCGATCAGTCGTGACGCGTCTTCCCCGGCTTGCAAACGCGAGGTTCCAGGGGCAGCGTATGAACGATGGCGTATCCCTCGGGTACTGGACGGGCGTTGGGAAACGTTCCGGGCAGGCTGCCGAAGTATGCCGCGCTGCGGGTCTCGCCGATCCAGAGCGGGTTGCCGCGCCGCACCAGCAGGAGGCGGGCCGGGCTAGTCCAGACACCGAGAATGGCGAGGGGCCCGTCGGCAGCATCGACGCTGAGCGCGGCGCGGCGCTGTAGCGAGCCAGGAATCCTCGCCATGAGCAGGCCCAGCACTTCGCTGTCGCATTCCGTTTGCGTTCGCAAGCGGTAGCGCCGGGCGATGTCGACGTGGTTGCGGACGACGCCGTTATGGACCAACCAGCCGCGCCCGGCGCGGTGTGGATGGTTGTTGCCGTTCTCGGCCGGGTCGCCGTGCGTGGCGTAGCGGCAGTGGCCGACCAGTATCCGCGCGTCCTGGCATTGATCGAGCGCATCGAGGTTGGCCGCTGGCGAGCCGGGACATTTGAAGGCGTGGAGTTTTCCATCTGACGTCACCCAGGCCAGGCCGAAGGCATGGTCGCCGCGGAGTTGCGTTTCGAGGGCGATACGGCGCAGGCGTTCGAGGTCCGGCCCGCGACCGCTCTTGCTGATGAATCCGAAAAGTCCGCACATGGTGGTGTCCTCGTCGGGTTAGGCTTGCGCGTCGTATTTCTTGGCCAGGCGGCGAAACTCGGTCTTGATCTGGTCTTGGTCGAAGTCGGCGGCGATCCAGCCGAAGCAGCGGCCGTTGTGAAGGCGTGCATAGCCGGGAGCCCAGGCGAGGTAGCCGATCAGGCGTTCGGCCTCGCTCCGGCCTTCGCCGGCTTTCTTCCATCCGCCGGTTGGCGGCTTGGGGCTGAAACGCGGCATGCGGCGCGCGACCAAGGCCCGTTGCACCAGGCCGAGGCAGACCTGAATCCAGCCGATCACCTTCACCGCCTGAAGCGACCCGGAGAAGACGCGGAACTCGACCGCGTCCTGGGTTCCGTCGGCGAGGTTGGTGAGGTTGAGGGCGTGGTAGCGCCCGCGCTCGATATGGTCCTTGGCCTGGTGCTGGTTGCCGTAGCGCCGGACTCCGCCACAGAAGCGTCCGCGTTCGCGCTGCTTGGTGCCGGTGATCGCGTACAGACCCTTCTCGACGTAGGCGACGATGGTCACCAGGCGGGCCAGCGCTTCGCTGGGCCATTCGCGATTCCAGCCAATGTGGACGTGAACCCCGCAGCTCGCGTTGACCCGGTGTCCCTTGGCCTGCAGCGTCTTGAGGACCTCCGCGACCTGGGCGATCCCCTCGGGTCCGCGCAGGATCGGGCTGACGATCTCGCAGGCGCGATCGTCGCCCGAGTGGCTAATGGAGCCATCGTTCTCGGCAGTCCACCCCGTGGGCAGGTATGGCACCTGGATGCCGCGCTGGTACGGGCCGATTCGCAGGCCGTCATTGGCGACGGCGCTTTCCGGGGCGATGGTTTCGATCTCGATGCCGAAGGTCAGGTCGGCGGCGCTGAAGCTGGTCGTGTCGGTTCGTTCGGCGGTTGGCATGGTCGTTCTCCGGTTGGGTCGTTTCGCACCGCGAGGATCGCGTTTGCGTGACAGTCAGTTACCTCGCGTCGGGAAGGACATCCAGTCAATTCGCCAGCATTATTGCTGGTTTTTTCGAGGTTTTTCACATGCCTGCGGACGCCCAAGGCAACATCGGCCCAAGCCTTAATCCGACTGCGCTGACGCCGGAAGATGCCGCTCGATTACTGGCTCGCGTGAGTGGCCAGCTGGTGTCGGTGGAGATGCTCGACGCTGATCGGCACGCCGGCGCGCCGCGAAACGCCGACGGGACGATCAATCTGGTTCATTACGCCGCGTGGCTCGTGAAGGGGCTGGGACGTGATTGACCCGCGCAAGCTGCGACCGAGCGAGCTGTGCCGCCTCTTGAACTCGACCCCGCTGGGCGAGGTCTTGAGCGAGCGGCAATTGCACCGCCATCGCGTGCGCGCCGGTTTGCGAATCGGCGATGCGCGGCACGTGGACCTCTTGCGCTACGTCGCATGGCTCGTACAGGTCCGCCACACAACGCGACCTGAATCGGACGACGATCCCTACGAGGCGGTCAAGGAGCGCGCGCACGCCCGCAACCAGGCGATCTCGCTTGCCGGTCGCGACATTGGCCAGCTACCGGACACGATCAACGTGGCGCGGCGTTGTCGGTCGGCAAACGACTTCCGCTTCTTCTGCGAGTCGTATTTTCCACGGACCTTCTCGCTGCCGTGGTCGCCGGACCACCTGAAGGTCATTGCCAAGATCGAGCAAGCGGTCTTGCGCGGCGGACTATTCGCGATGGCGATGCCGCGCGGATCGGGGAAGACGACGATTTGCGAATGCGCCTGCATCTGGGCGGTGCTGAATGGCCACCGCGAATTCGTCTGCTTGATCGGCTCGGACGAGGGCCACGCGATGGACATGCTCGATTCGATCAAGATGGAACTCGACGGCAACGACCTCCTGCTCACCGATTACCCAGAAGTCGTCCATCCGATTCAAAGCCTGGACGGCATTGCCAATCGATGCAACGGCCAACTCTATCAGGGCGAGCGCACGCACATTGGTTGGACTGCTCGCGATGTCGTGCTGCCAACCTTGAAACCGAGGGACTGGCTGGAGCGGGACGAGCGTCGCGAGTTCGTGCACCCTGATGGCTATTCCCTGGCGTCGGGTGCCATCATCAAGGTCGCCGGTATCACCGGGCGCATTCGCGGCATGAAGTACAAGCGTGCCGATGGCAGAACAGTGCGGCCGACGCTCGTTGTCCTCGATGATCCACAGACCGACGAATCGGCACGGTCGCTATCGCAGTGCGCCACGCGCGAGAGCATCTTAGCCGGCGCGGTTCTGGGTTTGTCAGGTCCGGGCAAGAAGATCTCCGGCATCATGCCGTGCACGGTCATCCGGCCCGGCGACATGGCCGACAACATCCTCGACCGCGACAAGCATGCGGAGTGGAATGGGGAGCGGACCAAGATGGTCTACTCGTTCCCGACCGATGAGAAATCATGGCAGCGCTATGCCGAGATTCGGGCGGAGAGCATGCGTCAGGGGAATGCCGGCGCCGAGGCAACGGAGTTCTATCGTCAGAATCGCGACGCGATGGACGCGGGCTCGCACGTCGCCTGGCCCGAGCGGTTCAACTACGACGAAGTGTCGGCAATCCAGCACGCCATGAATCTCAAGCTCCAGGATGAGGCAGCGTTCTTTGCCGAATATCAGAACGAACCGCTGCCTGCGGAGATGGTGCAGACGGATGAACTCACGCCCGACCAGATCGCCAGCAAGCTCAACCGGATGAAGCGTGGCGAGGTTCCGATCAGTTGCAATCACCTGTCGGCGTTCATCGATGTGCAGGCCAATTTGCTGTTCTTTGTCGTGGCGGCCTGGGAGGACGACTTCACTGGCTACGTTCTCGACTACGGCACTTACCCGGACCAGCATCGCCTGTACTTCACCCTGCGTGACGCCCGCAACACATTAACCACAGCAACCAAGGCAAGCGGGTTGGAAGGCTCGATCTACGCCGGCTTGGAGGCGTTGACGCAAGGCGCGCTTGGCCGCGAATGGCGGCGAGACGATGGCGCCGGTCTGCGGATCGAACGCTGCCTGATCGACGCCAACTGGGGTTCCTCGACCGATATCGTGTACCAGTTCTGCCGGCAGTCAGCCCACGCCGGTATCGTGTTGCCAAGCCACGGTCGCTACGTCGGCGCGTCCACTCAGCCGTTCAGCGAGTACAAGCGAAAGCCCGGAGACCGCGTGGGGCACAACTGGCGCATTCCCAACGTGCAAGGCAAGCGAGCCGTTCGCCATGCGCTCTTCGACGCCAACTACTGGAAGTCGTTCATCCACGCACGCTTGGCTGTGCCGATGGGCGAGCGAGGTTGCCTGTCCTTGTTTGGTGACCACTCCGAACAACATCGGCTTTTCGCCGACCATGTCACGGCGGAGTACCGCGTGAGAACGGAGGGACGAGGTCGCAACGTGGACGAGTGGAAGCAGCGGCCTGAACGCAGCGACAACCACTGGTTCGATTGTCTGGTCGGCTGCGCCGTCGCGGCCTCGATCCAGGGAGTGGTATTGTTGAACGCCCACGGAGAATATCGTGCCAAACCCGGGCGCGTGAGCTTCGCTGAACTCCAAAAAAGGAAAAGAACATGAACCCACCAGATCAGGATCTGGGTATTCGTTGCCCGCACTGCGGCGGCCCGCACCTCCGAGCCCTTTACACGCGCAGGCAGAAACAAAGCGTCGTGCGGGTTCGGGAGTGTCGGAATTGCAGGCGCAGAGTGAGAACCCAGGAGCAAATCGCCGGAGGGGTACCGTTGCCCCGTTGCAAATCCACTGCGGCGACCTGAGTACAGGGGCTGTACTTTTCTGGCGTGCCGCACATCCAAATCCTCGTAAACGCACCTCGCTCAGGGGTATGTAACCTATAGGGGCACAATTTCGATTGTTCTTGCCGGGGCAGTGCGCATGGCCGACGACCTCGAAGAAACCATCGAGAAGAACGCCAAAGGGCCGGCCAAGGCCTCCACCGATGCCGGCAGCGTTGAGCAGCATTCCCTTCCCGACCAAATCGAGGCTGATAAGTACCTGGCCTCGAAAGAGGCGGCGAAATCGAAGAAGCGCGGTCTGCGCTTCAACAAACTGGTCCCACCCGGAGCAGAGTAAGAGTGTTTGACTGGTTGCAAAACCTGTTCGCTCGGCGCACGCGCCGCGCGCCGCGCCGTGTCATTTCGGCGATTCGTGCCCGTTACGACGCGGCGTCGACGTCGCCGGACAACCGCCGGCACTGGGCCAACGCCGACGGCCTGAGCGCTCGCGCGGCCAATAACCCGGAGGTTCGCCGCATCTTGCGGAACCGCGCCCGGTATGAAGTCAGCAACAATTCTTACGCCAAGGGGATCGTCCTTACGCTGGCCAACGACGTGATCGGGACCGGGCCGCGTTTGCAGATGCTCACCGACAATGCCGAGGTCAACCGAAGCGTTGAAATGGCGTTCGCGAATTGGGCCAGGGTCGTTGGCCTTGCTGAAAAGCTCCGCACGATGCGGATGGCCCGCGCCACGGATGGCGAGTCGTTTTGCATCCTGACCAGTAACCCGAAGTTGCCGACGCAGGTGCAGCTCGACCTGCGCCTGGTCGAAGCGGATCAAGTCTGCACGCCGGACGTGGTCGGGCTTGACCCGAATGCCGTAGACGGGATCGCCTTTGACGCAGCCGGCAATCCGGTTGAATACCACGTGCTGCGGACACATCCTGGAGAGACGAGCCGGCAGATCGTGCTCGAGTACGACCGCGTGCCGGCCGCATCGGTGATTCACTGGTTCCGGTCGGATCGGCCGGGACAAGCGCGGGGCATCCCCGACATTACGCCGGCCTTGCCGCTCTTCGCGCAGTTGCGGCGCTACACGCTGGCGGTGATCGCCGCCGCCGAAACCGCCGCCGACTTTGCCGCCTTCTTGAAAACCGATGCGCCGGCCAACGGTGAGGCGGAATCGGCCGAGCCTTTCGAGTCTCTGGAGATCGAGCAGCGGATGCTCACGACGCTGCCGGCAGGATGGGACGTGTCTCAATTACGTGCTGAGCAGCCGACGACCTCTCACGCTGACTTCGTTCGCACGATTCTCAATGAGATTGCCCGCTGTCTCAACATGCCTTTCGGCGTCGCAGCGGGCAACAGCTCCGGCTACAACTACGCCTCCGGTCGCCTGGACCATCAGATTTATTTCAAGTCGATTCGCGTCGAGCAGGCCCATCTCGAAGAAGTCGTGCTGGATCGGCTCCTGGCCTCTTGGCTCGATGAGGCAGCGCTCATTCCTGGCCTACTTCTTTCCGAACTTGGGCCGTTCGCCGACTGCCCACACCAGTTCTTTTTTGACGGCCAAGAGCATGTGGATCCCCTCAAGGAGGCCAATGCCCAGGCTACGCGCCTGGCCAATCACACCACGACGCTGGCCGATGAGTACGCTCGGCGCGGCCAGGATTGGGAGATGCAACTTCGCCAACGCGCGAAAGAACTCGCGCTCATGAACGAGCTTGGGCTGAGCATGGCTCAGGCTCAACCGACCACCCCCCAGGAGAGCCAAAGCGATGAAGCCGACCAACCCGCAGCCCAGCACGCTGCCTGATGACGGGCCGCGAACGCTCCATATCGCCGCGACTGCCAACTTGGAGTTGCTGGCCGAGGGAGGCGACCCGGCGCGCACGCTGCCTCGCTTCCGCATGCTGGCCTACACCGGCGCGCCGATGCGCGTTTCGGGTTGGCGCTACCCGGTCATCCTCGACCTGGCGGGGCTGGCAATTCCGTCCCAGGCGCGGCCCATCCGCTTTGGGCACGATCCACTCTCTGGCGTTGGCCATTCGGACGCGATCCGCATCGAGGAGGGACAACTCGTCGCCACGGGGATCGTCTCTCGCGATACTCCGGCCGCGCGTGAAGTCGTGATCTCGGCCAAGAACGGTTTCCCCTGGCAGGCCTCGGTCGGAGCCAGCGTTGAGGAATTCGAGTTCGTGAAGGAAGGCCAATCGGTGCTGGTAAACGGCCGGCAACAAAGCGGACCGCTCAATGTCGTCCGCAAGTCGATACTTGGCGAGATCAGTTTTGTCGATCTCGGGGCCGACGGCCGGACCAGCGCCAGCGTCGCCGCCAACCGTTCCACTGAAGGGCCTCCCATGAACCCATCGAATTCCACCGAGCCGACCGGCAGCACGCCCGAGGATATCCGCGCCCAGGCCCTGGCGGAAACCCAGCGCGTGGCCGCGCTTCGCCAGGTGTGCGGCGGGCGATTCCCGGACATTGAGCTGCAGGCGATCCGCGATGGCTGGGATGAAACCCGCTGTGAGCTGGAAGTCTTGCGCCGCGGTCGCCCGCAGGCGACCACGATCCACGGCAGCGGCGGCGCGCCGGTGACGCGACACGTACTCGAAGCGGCCTGCATGCTCACCGCTCGCCTCGATGGCATCGACCGCATGTTCGAGCCGCAGACACTCGACATCGCTGCCCAGCGCTTTCGCGGCGGCATCGGCCTACAAGAATTGCTGCTCGAGGCGGCCTGGGCCAACGGCTACAGCGGTCGCAATTTCCGCGACCACCGCGCCGTCTTGGAGTACGCCTTCGGCCGTCAGGTGGAGGCCGGCTTCTCGACCATCGACATCGGCGGCATCCTGTCCAACGTCGCCAACAAGTTCCTGCTCGACGGCTTTTTCTCCGTGGAACGTGTGTGGCGCAACATCTGTGCCGTCCGCAACGTCAGCGACTTCAAGACGGTCACAAGCTACCGGCTCATCGGCAAGGATCAATACGAGCCGGTGGCTCCGGGCGGCGAGCTCAAGCACGGCACGCTCGGCAACGAAACCTACAGCAATAAGGCCGATACCTACGGCCTGATGCTGACCATCGACCGCCAGGACATCATCAACGACGACCTCAATGCAATCACCACCGTACCCCGCAAGCTCGGTCGCGGCTCCGGCCTGAAAATCAACGACGTTTTCTGGACCACGTTTCTCAAAAACACGGCCTTCTTCACCGCTGGCAACAACAACTCCCTGATCGGCGCGACGACAGCGCTTGGCATCGACGGGTTGAGCGCCGGCGAGGTCGCCTTCCTCAACCAGGTGGACTCTGACGGCAAGCCGATTGGCATCATGCCGGCGATTCTGCTCGTCCCCACGGCGCTCGCCGCCATCGGCTCGCAACTCTTCAAATCGCTGGAGCTGCGCGACACGACCGCCAACGCAAAATTCCCAGTTGCCAATCCCCATCAGGGCAAGTTCCGCATTGAGGTCAGCCGCTACCTGGCCAACACCCAATACACGGGCAACTCGTCGAAGGCGTGGTATCTTCTCGCCGATCCCACGGATCTGCCCGTGATCGAGGTGGCCTTCCTCAATGGCCAGGAAGCGCCGACCATCGAGACGACCGACGCGGACTTCAAGGTCCTGGGAATTCAGATGCGGGGGTTCCATGACTTCGGCGTGAGTCTCCAGGACTCTCGCGGCGGCGTGAAGGTCAAGGGCGAAGCGTGAGCGCCCGGCAAAGGTTGTGCGATCCTGTTGATCCGTACTTCAAGGGGATACCGACATGGCGCAGGGAGTTTTTGTCCACGAAGGATGCTCCGTCGACTACACGCCAACAGCGGACGTGGCGGCCGGCGATGTCGTCGTACAGGCCGACCTGGTCGGCGTGGCCAAGCAACCGATCAAGGCCAACCAGCCCGGCGCTCTCGCTGTCGAGGGGGCCTTCGACTTCGCCAAGGCCACGGGCGGCGGCTCGGGAATCGCGGTCGGCACCACGGTGTACTGGGACGACACGAACAACGTCGCCACGGCGACGGCGACCAGCAACAAGCTGCTCGGCAAGGTCGTCAAGGCGGCTGTCGACGCCGACACCACGGTGCGCGTCCGGCTCATGCAGTAACGGGAGGCCGCGCATGGCGAACCTGCTGGCGAACGGCATGGCCTGGCTCAACGACCAGCTTGCCGAGCATGTCGCCGTGACAATGCGGTTCCACCGCAAGAACCAGAGTGTCGAGGTCCAGGTCATCCCGCGCACGCCGCAGACACCGCCGATTTCGCCGGGGGGTGCGCCGCTCAATCCGAGCATCTATGAGCGTGACCTCGACGTGCGACTGGCGGACCTGGCGAGCGTGCTTGGCACGACCATGCCCTCGTCGTTCGACTACTTCACGGAAGAGGTCAATGGGCGACTGGTCGTTTACAAGATCACGCAACCCATCGGCGGCGGGCCTCGCTTCGATTGGGTCAACGGTGATCGCGGGACGGAAGCGAGGATCCGGATTCACACCAAGCAGACCGGTGCAGCCACTGGCGAAGGGGACCTGAAGCTTGGCAAGCAAGCGGTCGCCGGGAATGGGACGCTGACATGATTGGCTCCGGCACGCTGACGCTCGAACGGTTGCAGGGAACCGGCGCCGGCATTCGGTGGGTGGTCGGCCGCGGGACCTTGAACACCGGGAGGATGCAAGCTGTGGGAACGGCGATCCGCCGCCCGCCGCCTCCACCGGCCCCGCCAAAGATCACGGTGCTGCGCGACGCCCTCGTGGCCGACATCAATGCCACGGTCAAGCCGAGTTCACCGACCGCGTTCGTGGCCGAGGCGGCGTACAGCGTGGTCGATTCCGAAGCCCTGAAGGTTTGTGTCCTTGGCGTGGACCTGACCGAGGAACACGACGCAGCGAAAGAAACCGATACGCAGCACATGCAGGTTCATGTTGTCGTGCGGCAGAAGGTCGAACCGGAGAGTGTGGCAGACAGCGATCGGCTCCTGGCACTCGTGAATGCCATCGCAGTTCGCTACAAGCTCGACACGGATGTGAGCCAGTTGAGCGCGGAGTTGGCCGGCGTCGGGCAAATGGTGCTCGTCGAGAAACGATGGTTCCCGCTGTATCACCGCTACCTGATGGATACGACCGGCTTCTTCCACAGCGAACTGGTGCTGACTTTCCGCGAATGGGTTGATCGACCATGAGCGAGATCACGGCAAAATTCTCCGGCAGCGTCGATGGCAAGGCGATCTTGTCTGCTGCCGACCGCGCCGAGCAGAAGCTTCTGATGCAGTTCGGCGCGTATGTGATGCGAACGGCGAAGCGATCCATCAAGAAAGGCGGTCGGAAGGAAACGTCGGCTCCCGGGTCGCCTCCCGTAGGTCACGGCCAGGAACTGTACGCGAATTTCATCGCCTTCGCTCACGATCCGACGCGGCATGAGGTCGTGATCGGCAGCCAGCTACTGAGCGGGACTCTCGGCAGCGTGGTGCCGGAGAAAATCGAGTACGGCGGCACCCAGGCGATCATCGTAGGCAAGTGGCCATTGCGCCAGCGGAAGGTCGTTCACTACCTACCGCGACCAGCGATGCGGCTCGCCTACGACGTCGCGGTGAAGAAGTTTCTGCCCAAGCTGATCGAGAACAGCATCGTGCCTTGATGGAGATCTGACCATGCCCCGACCACTCGGAACCGAGCTAACGATGAACCGGAATACCGGCGCGGGGTTTAGCTCGCCGGCATGGACGCACATCCGTGGCCTTCAGGACGTCAAGCTCAACATCCAACCTGCGGCGATGGTGAAGTCCAGCGATCGGTCCGTCAATGTTGATACCGAGGTCCCAACGCGCTACAAGGTTGAAGTCGATGCGACCGCGTTCTGGAACGGCGGCACCGGCCTGACTGCCCTGCGCGCCGCGTTTCTGAACGCCACACCCATCGAGTTGGCGGTGCTCTACGGCCCGGCGGCGACGAGCAAGAAGGGGGTGCGAGCGGAGTGGGCCGTCACTCAGTTCCCCATCGACTTCCCGCTGGGCGACAACCAAAAGATCGCGATCAAGCTGCAACCGCATGCGGACTACACGAATGCGCCATTGTTCTACACCGACGCGACCACGACCGCCGGAACTGCCGAGACGATCTCGACCAAGAAGATAGGCGCGGCCGCCGCAGTCTGTGCGTCAGGCGGCACGCCGATCGGGGCGGCGATGGACATCAAGCTCGGTTTGCAGCCAGGCGCCCTGATCGATTCGAGTGATCGCGATTCCTTGTTCGATGTGGTCAAGCCGACGCGCTTCAAGTTCGAGCCCGAGTTCTCCTTCTTGTGGAATCCGGCGAACGCGCAGCTCATGTCGCTCTACACGGCGGCCACGACTAATGCGCCGATTGAGCTGTACATCCTGGACGGAGCATATGCCACATCCGGCAGTTGGGGCGTGCACTCGGATTGGGCCATCAACGGCTTCCCCATCGATGCCAAGCTCAAGGACGGACAACAGGTGACCGTGAAACTGACGCCGCATGGCGACGGAACGGTCGCCCCGATTTTCTACACCGTGCCGTGATCTTGACCGCCAAGAGGATTACGAATGTTCGACAAGCATTTCATCGACCGCAAGGGCCGGCGCTGGGAGCTCGATCTCACCTGGTCGGCGGTGCAGCAACTCAAGCGAGAGATCGGCCTCGACATCGAGGAACTCGTGCCCAAGCAAGGCGATATCAAAGGCGCGAGCTTCCAGGCATTCCACGACTTCATCACGGACGGGCTCCGGTTGTTTGAAGCTCTCTGGATCCTGCTCAAGGCCGAATGCGAGAAGCAGAACATCACGCAGGAGGACTTCGGAGGCGGGTTCGGCGGCGATACCTTCGAGGCCGCGGGCCTCGCGTTCACGCAGGCACTGATCGATTTTTTCCCGAACCACCTCCGAAAGGCCCTGCTTCGGAAGGTTCTCGAAAAGGGCAAGGCGGCGATGGCGATTGCGGGCTCGCGGCTGGCCAAGGAGATGGACAAGATCGACCTGGAGAAGCTGGTCAACACGAACGTAGACGAAGCCTTGAAGAAATCGTCTGGCGAACAGCCGGGGCTGCCGGCGTCGCCAACCCCGGCCCCTACAGCTTGAGGCGATTGGCATGGATGGCATGGGGCCGCGAAGAGTTCGAGTGGGAGCGGTTCAGCCATCTGATGGCCGTCGTGTTCAACGCCAGCATCTGGGACACGTCGAAAACCAGACCGAAGCAGCCACGCGACTTCAACCCGCTGTTGCAAGGCGAGGCCACGGAGGATGGCTGGCACGAAGTGAACGATCAGTCCTACGAGATCATCGAGAAAGAGGCATCGAGACAGGATGGCAAGCAGCAAGGCGAGCATTGAAGCCGGTCGCGGGCATGTCACGCTCGAGACGCGCAACCTTCTCCAGAAAGGCCTGGATGAAGGCCAGGCGACGCTCCAGGCGTGGGGCAAGTCCATCGCCGCGATGGGCGCAGTCGTTGCCGCCACGGGTCTGCTTATCTCCGCGCCGTTCCTGAAAGGTCTGGACGTCGTTTCCGAATGGGCCTCGACGACACGCACGGCAATGCGCCAGACAGGAATGAGCTTCGAGGAACTCGATCTCGCCCTCGATGGCTTTCGCGTCTCCACCGAGGAATTGGTGCCTGCCGTTGCGAAGATGGACGAGTTCATCCTTAGCGCCGCGCATGGCTCGCGCGAGGCAAACCAGGCGCTGGCGGAAATGGGTCTGAACGTCAGCGAATTGCAGAACGCGAGTCAGGGCGACCGCTTGCTGATATTCGCCGACGGACTCAACCGCATTGGCGACGCCGGCCAGCGGATCGCACGCCAACGCGATGTGTTCGGGCGCGGCGGATTGAGCCTCAACATTGAAGGCGGCTCGGCCGGGATGCGGACCCGCGCCGCACGGGCCGACTACCTGGAAGGCGAAACGCTCAACTCAAGAGCGACGTTGGAACTTGTCGCACAGTACAACGCTTCAAAGCGCGAGTTCGGCATGGCGATGCAGGGCTTCTGGGCCACGCTCGGCGCGGCCGCCGCTCCGGTCATGACGGATTTCTTCCGCATGATCACGCAGATCGTCGTCGGCGTCCGGCAATGGCTGGAGGCCAACCGTCCGCTGCTGACCACGATCTTCTACGTTGCGGACAAGCTCATCTTGCTCGGCACAATCATTGGCTTCGTCGGCAGCGCGGTCTACGCGGCGTCGTATGCTTTCGCTTTCGTCAGCGGTGCTATCAGCATTGTCGGCGGCGTGATCTCGACATTCCTCTCGTTGGCGTCGGGCGGGTTCGGATTGTTGACGGTCCTTTCCTGGGGTTGGGGATTGGCGACGTTCGCTGCGGGCATGGTCGCGACCGGTGCGCTGCTGGTGTACAAGGTTGGCCTGCTCACCCTGACCGCCGTGACGTGGGCCTGGAACGCCGCCGGCGTCGCTCTTTCCGCCGTCTTGGGGCTGTTCACCGGCGCGAGCGCGGCCGCGAGTGGAGGCACTTGGCTTTACACCGCCGCTCTCATTGCCGCGTGGATCTGGGAGAACATCGCGTCGGTCGGCATCACACTGCTCATCACGGCGCTCGGCGCCCTGGTGATTGCCATCGCGGCCGTTGTGCTCGCGCTTGGCGGGTTTCTGATCTTCGCCGTGGCCGTGGCTTTCCTCCCAACGGCGATCAGCGCTCTGTCGGACGCCTTCCATGAACTATTCGAGTCCATCGGAAACAGCACATGGTTCGCCAACCTCACGTCCATGTTCGGCGCTGTCGTGGACACCGCACAGACCGCATGGACGGGCATCAAGGCCGCGTTCGACGCCGGTGAATGGGGCCTCTTGTGGGAGATCCTGAAGGTAACAGCGCTGCTCGAATGGGAGCACATCAGCACCTACGCGATCGGCGTCTTCAACTACTGGAAGGACGCGATCAGTGACGTTTTCGACGAAGCATGGACGTATGTGAAAATCAGCTTCGTAACGATCTGGGGCGAGGTCAAGGCGCTGTTCTTCGATGGTATCGGGGCCATCGCGAGCGGCTTCACCGGGATGGTCAACGTCATCATCACCGCCCTGAACGGAATGCTCGGTGCGGTTGTTCAGGGCATGAACGCGATCATCGACATGATCAACGGCGCGATTCAGCGGCTTCCCGCCGCAGTACGAAACCGGATCGGGCTCACAACTCTTGAGCGAGTTTCGGAGGGGCCGCTGATCCGGCAGCTTGCGGACGGCGGGCAGCGATTCCGAGACATGGCCACGGCCGAGCGAAGGGACACGAGAGACCAGGTCGCCGAAATCGAACGCCAGGCTATGTCCGACTGGTTCGACGAGCAAGCTGCCGGCGTTGCGCGCGACATGGCGCTCGCCGAGGGCAACGAGGCCCGCGTTGCCGAGCTCAATGACGAACTGGCAGACCTGACGGCCCAGGCCGAGACGCTGCGCGACGCTCGCGCTGGCCTGGCAGGCGCTGGCGAGGCTGTGGGCCGAGGTCCAGGCATGACAGGTGGAGGAACCACGCATGTTGCCGGCTCGTTCTCCGCTGCGGTGATTGCCGGTTTCATCGGCGCATCGATGGGCGCGGGCGAAACGCGCGGCGAGCGAGAGATGCGCACCGCCCGCGAACGACTCGATGAGATTCTCCGCGAGCTGGAGCGTCGGCCCGGGGTTGTGATGGGGTAACCATGACCATTCGATGGCGCGAGGAATCCCGACAAGAGATCGGGCTGAAGTTCAACGATCCGGCGTCGCGCCGCGAATGGCTGTTCACCGGCTCGAATGACCGCAACGTCATCATCGCGGCTGCGGCCGCTGTCATTCCGGCAATCGATGTCGTAGGCGGCGTGCCGTTGTTCTACGACCACCACGACATCAAAGAGGAGTCCACCGGAGCATGGCGAGTCAAAGTCTAATGGCGCAAGAACCCGACGTACTGGGAACTGTCCATCGACACAACGGGCGGCACGGGCAAGATCCTCCAGTCGTTCGCGACGGTTCGCGGCTACGACTGCGAAGGCGCCATGCGGACCTTCAACCAGGATCCTCGGCAATGGATCGACACTGGCCTGATTTCGAACTTCCAGC
>SYHD01000058.1 GCA_005799265.1 Planctomycetia bacterium
GCGCGTTCCTTCGGATCGTTGATGAGTTCGTCCGCCAGCCGTTGGTCTTCCTCATCGGTCTTGCCGCGTTTGCGCGTGCCCGCCAGGGGGCGAATCGTAATCTTGTCCCCCTCGACGCGCACCATGATCTCCGGCGAACTGCCGACGAGGCGTAATTCCGGTCCGCACGAAAGATAGAACATGAACGGGCTAGGATTGACAACTCGCAAGGTGCGATAGATGTCGAACGGTTGCGCCGTCGTCTCGGTAGTGAAGCGCTGGCTCAATACCACCTGAAAGATGTCCCCCGCGCGGATGTAGTCCTTGGCCGTCTCGGCCGCACGCTCATATTGACCTGGCGCAAAGTTCGAGATCGCTTGCCGCTGCACGTCGCCGCTGCGCACGATGTCGCGCAACGGCAGCTCGGCGTCCTTCGACTGCAAGCGCTCAACCAAAGCGTCGACGCGTCGGCATGCGTCCTCGTAACTGCGGCGCGGATCGTTGGCATCGACATGCGCGTGCGCGACGACGGCGAGCGTCTTGTTGATGTGATCGAATATCACCATGCGATCGTACAGCGCGAAGCACAAATCCGGCAGCTTGCGATCGTCCAGCGGCGGATGGTCTAGTCGTTCGACATAGCGAATCGTGTCATAGCCCGCATAGCCGACTGCGCCGCCGCAAAAGCGCGGCAATCCCGGCAACGGCGGTGAGCGATATTCGGCAAGCGTTTCCTCGAGCAGCTTGAGCGGGTCGTCGTGATTGAGTTCCCGTCTGCTGCCAGTCCGCCCGTCGATAATACTGACGCGCCGATCCCACGCCTCGAAACGCAGAAACGGCCCGGAGCCGACGAAGCTGTAGCGCCCCAGCCGTTCACCGCCGATTACGCTCTCGAACAGAAACGACCAGTCGCCGTCCTGGATCTTGCGAAACGCCGTCACGGGTGTCAGCGTATCGCCGACGAACTGGCGATACACCGGAACCAGGCGATGCGTTTTCGCCAATTCCAGAAAGCTCGGCAAGTCGGGCTGATGGGACATGCGAAACCTCAAGCGATTGGGCACGGCTGATTTACCGACTGTGGCGCGTCACGGGGAGAGGCGTCGCCAGGAATTTATCGTGGCATTCTTCGGCCTTTCGGGTACACTGATTCACCACGGAAACGAATCCCTTCCGACGAGGTTTGACGATGCGACGTTTTCTCATCTTCGGCGCGGCCCTGGCGTGCTTGAGCACAATCGCGGCGGCCTTGGGGATCTATTACTTTCCCCGACCCTACAACGAAATTCGGGCCGCTCAGCCAAACCCCGTCGGCACGGACGCGAAGGATATCAAGAATTCGATCGACATGAAGCTCGCACGCATCCCGGCCGGCACGTATCGCATGGGCTCGCCGAAGGAGGAATTCTATCGCAACGAAGACGAAACGCAGCACGAAGTCGTCATCACGAAGCCATTCTATATGGGCGTCTTTGAAGTCACGCAGGGGCAGTACGAAAAAGTGATGGGCAAGAACCCGAGCTTCTTCTCGGCGACTGGGGGCGGCAAGCAGCGCGTCGAAGGCCGAAACCCAGCCGAACATCCGGTCGAAAAAGTCTCGTGGCTCGATGCCGTCGAATTCTGCAAAAAGCTCAGCGAAAAAGAGAAGAAGACCTATCGCCTGCCGACCGAAGCCGAATGGGAGTATGCGTGCCGGGCCGGAACGAAGACCGTCTTCCACGCCGGCAACGATTTCAACTCGAATCTCGCCAACATCAACGGCCTCGTCTATTCCTCCTACGGCAAGGAAGAGGCCGGACCCTTCTGGCGCTGCACTGTTAAAGTCGGCGATTACAAAGCCAACACGTTTGGCCTCTTCGACATGCACGGCAACGTGCAAGAATGGTGTTCCGACTGGTACGCCGCGAATTACTACACGAAAAGCTCGAAGGAAAACCCGCAAGGCCCGGTCGAGGGAACCGAGCGCGTCTTGCGCGGCGGCGGTTGGCCATCCTCCGCGAAAGCCTGCCGTAGCGCCATGCGCAACCAACTTGCGCCCGACAAGAGCAGTTGGACCTCGGGATTTCGCGTCGTTCTGGAAACAAAATAGACTTACCCGTTAGCCGGACGCGCCAGCGACGGATCTTACCATGTCCGCCGCTGGCGCGTCCGGCTAACACATGGGAAAAATGCCATGCGATACGCCACGCTCGCCAGTCTGCTGATCCTGCTCGCTTTCACGCCGCGCGCGGCGGCACAATTCGCAGTCTCGCCCGACGGCAAACGGGCCGCTGTCGGCGTCGGCAATGCCATCAAAATTGACGATATCGCCTCCATGAAAGAGCTCATTCGCATCCAGGGGCACAGCCAGCTCGTGACCGCGCTGGCGTACACGCCCGACGGCCGATTGCTCGTGAGCGGCAGTCTCGACAAGACGGTCAAACTCTGGGACGCCGCCACCGGCCGCCAGATTCGCGCCATCCAGATCGACGCCGCCGTGATGAGCGTGACCAGCAACGGCAAAACGGTGACGATCGTCGATGACAAGAAAAAGACACGCGAGTTCGAGATTGATTCGGGCAAGGAAGTGAAAAAGTAATTGTCTTCGTTTAGCGCTCGCAGTGAACAATCAGTCGCTGAGGTGATTCAGCGCTCGCTAAACGAAGACGACTCATTTGCGCACGACGCGCCATTGCCACTGCGTCTTGCCGATCTGCTCAAGGTTCTTGCCAGCCCAAATCTGCTTCGCTAACCCATCCCACGGCGGTGTCGCGCCGCTGTCAAGAACGAGCGTGTTCACGTTGACGCCTTTGCCCAGCGCCTCGGACGTAGTCCTGCCAATCGTCTTGCCGTCGCATTGAATCTCATAGTCCCCCACCTTCAAGCCGCTGACGGTCAAACCATATTGCGAGTGCCTCTCAAGCGGCACGTACTTGCGCGGCGGCAGCGCGCCCGGCGGCAGGATCGGCAACCTCTCCTCCAGACGCTCGAAGCTCACCTCACTGCGGTCCTCGTTTACCTTGAGTTGGAAGAACGTGCAGCCTTTGGCGTTCGCCGTGTTCTTGGCGGCGTCAATCGTCAAATCATTGACCGACGGCATCTTCAAGGCGTCATAGAGATAGTAGCCCCACGCGATGTACGCCGGGTCGGTGAGGTGGATCGTGTCGCGCAGGATCGTGTATTTGTCGTCGTCCTTTTGCGCCTTTAGTTGCAGTTCATTGGTCGGATGAAAGACATCGACGATCGGCCAACCCTTCTCCTTGCAAAACGCGAATTGCGTCTCCGCGTAGAGCTTGCGTCGGGCTGCGGGCGCCTCGCCGGCCTTGCGCACGTCGGCGCCCTGAAAGCCCGTGAAGATGACGCGCGCTTTCGCAGCAGTGATCTTGTCCACACACTTGGTCATGTTGTCCTTGTACATCGGCAGGCCCTTTTCACCGGCGCCCGCGTCGTTGCCGCCGAAGTTGAGAAAGACGACGGTCGGCTTGAAGTCGTCGAGCCATTTGTCAAGGTTCTGATGCCCGGTCGCGAAGCTGCCGCCGCCGGTGGAGAATTTCTTGAAGGAGAGCTTGAGTTGCGGATGCCGGGTGCGCAGGAGAAACTCCATCGTCTTGGGCCAGACGCCGATGTTGGTGGACGAGCTGCCGACCCAGGCGATGCGATCGCCGTCCTTGAGTTCAAAGGAGTTCGCTTCCTGGCCACGCGCCGGCAGGACGAGCAAACCGAGACAGAGAAGGCCGAGCACGAATCGACGGTTGAACATGGATCAACTCCGTTGCAGGATGGATCACAACAGGGTAGCGGAGATTGGCGCGAAGTCAAACAATCATCGAGATCTCGTTTGACTTTGGAAAGGTGCGGCCGGATGATGCCTCCATGCGCCGCTTGAGGCTTGGCGTTCGGAAACACGCACGCGAACGCTAAACCTCAAGCGACTCTGACTGAAACCATCAAGGACCCAACCATGCGTTATCTCATCATCGCAATTCTATTCATGCTCATTCCGCCGCTCGCCGCCCAGGAGCGCGTCAAGCCCGCCAACGCCAAGGGCGGCAAAACCTTCGGCGACCCGTGGGCGGAGGTCCCCGATCTCTTCAAGAAGATCAAGATCCCCGCATGGCCGGTGCCGACCGACCTCGCCAAGTGGCAGAAGGATCGCGTGCAGGTGCGCGCCACGCTGCTCAAGTGCCTGGGCGATCTGCCCGCTCGGCCCGATCCGCACAAGGTCGTCACTCTCGCCAAGGAAGACAAGGGCGACTACGTCTACGAACGCTTCGAGTTCTTCAACGGCGTCGATCAAACCGTCACCGGCGTCTTGCTCGTTCCCAAGGGGGTCAAGAAGCCGGCCCCCGCGATCATTCTCGCGCATGGGCACAGCGGCTCAACCGATGTCCTCATGGTCAACGAAAAGAACGGACAATGCGCCGGGCCGACGCTCGCGCGCAAAGGCTACGTCGTCGCCGCCATCGATTCCTACTTCTGCGGGCAGCGCGTCGGCAAAGGGCCGGCGGGGCAACGCGAAACCAAGCCGCCGAGCGAAGAACATTCGCTGTTCAAGTATCACTTGCTGATGGGACGCTGCTTGTGGGGCATGATGATCCGCGATCAGCAGTGCCTGATCGACTATCTCGAAACGCGGTCCGAGGTCAACGCCAAGCAGATCGGCATCAGCGGCATGAGCATGGGTTGCACCACGAGTTGGTGGACCGCGGCCCTCGATGAACGCATCGCGTCCACCGTTGGCGTCGCCTGTTTCACACGCTACACCGAGCTGATCGCCCACGGCAACCTGCGCTCCCATGGCATGTACTACTTCGTCCCTGGCGTATTGGCGCATTTCGATACCGAGGCAATTCATGCGTTGATCGCGCCGCGCCCGCATCTGGAATTGTCGGGCGATGAGGACCAGGGCGCCCCCACCGATGGCGTGATCACGCTCGAGAAAAAGCTCGGCGCGGTTTATCGGCTCTACGGCAAAGAGAGCAACTTCAAGAGCATCGTCTACGACAAGACGGGGCACGAGTATTTGCCGGAGATGCGCACGGAGATGGTGCGCTGGTTCGAGAAGACGTTGCCGCATTAGCGCCGTCAACAAAAAAGCCCACGGCATGCCGTGGGCTCGAATACTCGCATGACATCGGACCGGTCAGGGAGTGCGTTTGCCTTTGCCTTTGCCGGAGTCGCCGCCTTTGCCGAATCCTGAGAAGCCGCCGAACCCACCGCCGCCTTTGCCGAAAGAAGGCCGTTCCGAGGTCGAATCACCGCCGCGCGATGCCAGACCGGAACCGGTCGATGTACCTGAACCGCCCTTGGCGATGACTTCTTGCTGGCGGAGGCACTCTTCGGGGGTAATGAAACCGTCTTCGTTGAGGTCCCAGTTGCGGAATTCGTCGAGAGTTTTCTTGCCGGCGCGCCATTCGAACAGGGCCACTTGGCCGTCGTTGTCGGTGTCGAGTTCCTTGAACCAGCCAGGCATATTTTTCGGCAACTTACCCGCGCGAAGAACGGTAGGCTTCAAATCGAGCTCATTCTCTTCGATAATGATGGAGGCGATGCCTTTATTCGAGTTACCTGGAGAGTTGTCTCCCCGCTCGCGCGCCAACATGTATTCGCGATATTCGGCCTGGTCGATAAGGCCGTCGTTGTTGCGGTCCCAACGCGTGAGATTAGAACGCAGGCTGTCTTTCATCTCGTCTGGGTTCAGTCTGCCATCGCCATTCCTGTCGCGCGATCTGAAGTCCGCATCGATGACGGCGAAGGGATCGAAGCTGGCTTCCGGTTTGAGTACGCCCGAAGGCGGTTGGATTTCGAGTTTGTCCGGCCTCCTGCCAATCGGATTTTCGCCGCCGGGTTGGCTGGCATCGGCACCGCGGGGACCTTTGTCGGGGGACATGGGCCGCATGCCGCCGATTTTCAATGGGTTGGCCCAGTTTTCGCGAAATTCGACGTATTGATGGCGCGTAATCTGCCCCTCGGTGATTCCCTTCTCCTGGGCGAACTTCATCAAAGATTCTCTCTCCCAAAAGAAGGCTTCCGAGATCAGGAAGTACGGGCGGCCTTTGGCAAGATATTTATCGAACGTCTCGCCGGGGTCCTTGCTCTTGCCGCCAGGCTTCTTGAAATTCGGTTGCCCCACCACCGTCATCGACGGCAGCACGACAATGAGGATCGCGACCATCATCAACAACGTATACGTCGTTCTGCCGCGCATGTTGTCCCTTCCTTTTTTTGGGCAATAGCCCATGTCCGTAATATACCCGCTCTACCGCCGCCATGTCACGTCGCAAATCGGCCCTTTCGTTCGATTTAATAATTGGCGAAATTCGCACGGCGGATGCGGCTATTCCATACCAGCACGGCCTGGCGTGAAATCGATTTATTCCTCGAATAATTGCGCCTGATCAGGGAGCTCATGCAACCAATCCTCACATCGACCGACGGGAGGCACGACGCCACAAAAATGAGAATCCGGCGAATAAATTGCCTGGCTTCCCTTTGCAAACTATAATTCGAATGGAGGTTTTCCATGTCTGACACCTTCGGAAGCAAGGAAACCAATCGCCGCGGGTCGCCTCGCCGTCGGCCGCGCGCCGCCGTCAAAGTCGAGTGCCACAAAGGGGCGATGGGCCTTGGGTTGAACCTCGTCGCCACCGTGCTCGATATCTCCGATTCCGGGGTCCGTCTGGTTCTCACGCAAGCGTTTGAGAACCTTGCCGAAGTTGAACTCATCATCTCTGGATACTGCGTCAAAGAAAACATCAAACGGCTCGGCAACATTCGCTGGCAGGTGAAAATGGAGAACGGCCAATTTTGCACGGGCGTCGAGTTCCAGAAGTATTTGAACTATCGCGACTGGCAGAATCTTTCGGCAGCGAACTAGCATTCACAATGGGGCGACGCTCCGCGCTGCGAAACACGACGCGGAGCGTCGCGCCACCATCAACGCACTTCCGCGGCCTCGCCCCCCTCTTGGATAATTCTTCGCACGATCACCATGGCCTCTTCGCGTGTCGTGATCGTGCCGTCGAGTTGGGCTTCGCGCACTGCGTCGAGCAGCTTCTTGTAAAGAGGGCCCGGTTCGACCCCCATCTGTAATAGGTCGTGGCCGGTAATCAATGACGCGGGGTTAAGGTCGTGCGGCAACCACTCGCGCAGCCGCTGTTCACAAAACTCGACGTGCTCGACGCCCTTACCCGTGGCCAGGGCATCGGCGCGATGCAATGCCAACAAATCGCGTATGCCCGAATGATTCAGGATTACCTTCAGCTTGCTAGGCCGCATGCGCGGAGCGTCGGCCAGGTATTGATGCTTGTCAACGAGCCAAACGATCCGCTCCCGTTCGGCGCTCGACAGCTTGAGCTGGAGAGCAAGCGCGTCCGCCATGCGGGCGCCGACATGCTCGTGGTGATAGAACGTGTAACGATCCAGCGTCCGCGCCACGACGCGCGGCTTGCCGACGTCGTGCAGCAGCGTCCCCAGCGCCAGCGGAAACGACGGACTCGGCCCGATGAAGTCGAGCACGTTCATCACGTGACCCCACAGATCGCCCGTCGGCTGGCTCGGCAATCCTTGCGGCAGCCCTTTCATCGGCAGCAGCTCGGGCAAAATCGACTCCACCAATCCGAGGTCCAGAAGCAGATTCAACCCGCGCGTGCGCCGGGGATGCACCAATAGTTGCCGAAGCTCCTCCGCGATCCGTTCAGCGCTAACGATCGGCAACTGTGACGCCATCGCCTTGATGGCGGCAGCGGTCGTCGGCTCGATGGCCAACTCGAATCGCGTCGCGATGCGGACGGCACGCAAGAGGCGCAGCTTGTCTTCTTGAAAGCGCAGCTCCGGCACGCCGATGGCACGCAGGATGCGCGCGTGCAGATCCGCCCGGCCGCCGACGAAGTCGTGCAACTCGCTCTTGATCGGATCGAAGAACATGCCGTTGATAGTGAAGTCGCGCCGCACCGCATCCTCACGCGCCGAGGCAAAGACCACCTCGTCGGGTCGGCGGCCATCCGAGTAACCGCCGTCGGTGCGGAAAGTCGCAACCTGGACGCGCAACTGCTGCCCTTTGACGCGCGGCCCCAGGATCTCGATCACGCCAAAGCTCGCGCCGAGAGCGAGCGTGCGGCGGAAGAGCGCTTGCACCTGCTCGGGCCGGGCGCCGGTCGCAATGTCGTAATCCTTGGGGACGAGGCCGAGCAGCTCATCGCGTACGCAGCCCCCCGCCCAGAGCGCCTCGTGCCCGGCGTCTTGGAGTTGCTTGACCACGGAAATGGCGAACTCGCGTTCCGTCATGATGCAACCAATGCTGCTGCTCACCACGAAACACACGAACTACACGAAAAAATGGCCCGGAGCAGATCGAACCTGTATTTCTTTTCCCTTTTCGTGTGATTCGTGTGTTTCGTGGTTAACCCTCTGCGCTGTCCTTCAAATCTGCCTCCGTTGTGATCGCGCGCTGCCAGATCAAAAGTTCATTGCGGCCATAGCGGCGCAGCTCCCACGTCTTGAAAAAATCCAACTCCAACAACGGCGAGCCCGTCTCCGATTGCACGACGATCACCGAATCCTCGGCGACCTTCGCCTGCAAAATTTGCAGCGTGGCAATCAGATCGTCCGTCTTGGTCGTGAGATCGCTGAACGGCGGACTGAGGAAGACGCTGACCGGCTCAACCGGCGCTCGCCACGCGGCGATCCAGCGATAGGTGTCGGTGCGAAAGAGTTTCGTCTGGCGCAGCACTCCGAACGCGCGCGCGTATTTCTCGATGTCCTTGGCATTTTCCGCGTCGCGCTCGACGAAGGTCGCCGTGGACGCGCCGCGGCTAAGCGCCTCCAGCCCCATCACACCCGTGCCGGCGAATAGGTCGATGAACCCTCTCCCTGGTATTGCGTTGCCCATGATGCTGAAGTACGCCTCGCGCACCCGTTGTGGCGTCGGCCTCATTTCCTCGGAAACGGTGAAGTCGAGCTTGCGGCCGCGTAATGTCCCAGAGACGATGCAAATCGAAGCACGCATGAATATTCCGTAAGGGTTTGAAGAAAGGGTCACTTTTCGCATCCTATCACATTATGATACCGATGACAGAAGGACGCAGCGAAATCGCCTTGGGTTCAAGGGCCCCAGCAAGAAAAGGTTGTTTCCAAATGCGTCTGCCGGTAGACTGACCCGCAATAAGTCACGACTGCTGGACCATTTCACCAATCTTCAAGGAGAATTCCATGAAGCTGCAATACGTGCTCTTCCTCACTCTCGTCGCAATCGGCTGTGTGCTCATGCAGAATGGCACGCGTGCCGGCGACAAGGACAAGAAGGATCCGCCCAAAAAGGAAGAGTTCATAGACATCGTCGTCAATGACGCGCTTACCAACGCCGACTTGAAGGATAAAGTCCGCGCACAGAGCTTTTGCAAGACCTATGTCCTCAAGATGACGGAAGGGAAGTCCTATCAGATCGATATGACCAGCGCCGACTTCGATTCCTACCTCCGCCTGGAAAACAAGGCCGGCGAACCGTTGGCGGCCGACGACGACAGCGGCGGCTTCCCCAACGCACGCATCATCTTTCGCGCCGCAAAAACCGAGGACTTTACGATCATCGCGACCACCTATGGCGGCGGCTCAACCGGAAAGTACCGCGTCACCGTGAAAGAAGTGCGGTAGTTCACTCTCCGCGACCTTGAGGGAGCGTGACCGACACCACTCCCTAACGGTCGCGGCTCGTAAAGTCATCATGAAACAATCATCGACCGCTCCCACGCACGGAGCGGTTTTTCTTTGTCGGCATTCCCAGCCGGCGCCGAAAAGTGCTTGCAATGTACCCGGCAGCGCTTCACAATCTTAGCCGCATTCTTCTTATCCTCGCGAGGACTCGGGCATGAGACGCATCCTCTCCGCCGTCGCCGCTGCCGCCCTGGTATTCGTCGTCGTCGTGTTCGCCTTGCAACCGTCCGCGAGCTTGCCGATGCTCGACTGGGCGAGGAAAGCCGGGCCCGTCAAACCGCGCGTCGCCATCCTGCTTGAATTCGGCGTAAAGGATGTGACGCCGCGCGACTGGTCGGGGGCGGCGCACGTCAGCGGCGCCAGGGTCGCCCAGCGCGAAGGCTACCGATTTCGCGACAAGGACCAACTCGTCGGCGCCGATTCGTGGGAGGCTTCGTCACGGCCGCCGGTCCGTGCCGCGAAGGGCGTGCCAGCCGTCACCAAGCTGGAGCCGATCGCCAGCGTCGGTGTCGTCCTCCACCTGGAAGACGTGACGCCCGACGCGAAAATCTCGGTCACTCTCAAGAGCGGCGAAAAAGCGGAAGTCGCGCTTGCCGAAGTCGTCGCCGGGAAAAACGCCTTGCTCTGGAAAGACGGCGCTGTCGCGCGCCTCGTCACGGCTGCTGCGCCGATCGCGACCAGCAAGGCCGAGGAAGATCATCCCGCCGCCTGTCACGGTCCCGACGGCACGCTCTGGATCGCGTACATCGCCTACGCGCATCGCGAGCCGAATCGACGTATCGAGACCGTGCCGATGCAAGAGCATCCCAAGGACTTCAAGAGTTTTTACAAGCCCGAATTCGCCGAGCAGCTTTTCGTGAAATCGCACAAGGACGGCAAATGGAGCGAGCCGATCGCGATCACCGATGCGAAGCAGGATCTCGGCCGCTGCGCCATCGCGGCCACGGGCCAAGGCGATGTATGGGTCGTCTACAGCGCCCATCGAAACGACGATGCGAGCGTTTTTCAACAGAAGAGATTCATGCTGTTCGCGCGCAAACTCGACGGCCAGCGCAAGCTGCATGCCGAGGCGCGCGTCACGGCCACGCAAGGCTCTGACCTTACGCCCACGATGACGACCGACGCTTTCGGTCATGTTTGGCTCGCGGCCCAATCGTGGAATACTTCGGGCCAGGCCGACATCGAAGTCTACCAGTGCGCCAATGACTCCTGGTCGCACGTCGAGCGCATTGACTCGGTCGACGCCGGCAATCACTGGCATCCCGCCATCGCCGCGTCGCATGACGGCAGAGTCGCGATCGCCTTCGATGCCTATCAGAACGGGCATTATAATGTTCACGTGAAGGTGCTCGACGCCGCCAAGAAAGGCCGTCAGAAACACGTCAACGTGGCCTCTTCGCCGAAGTTTGAAGCCCGGCCATCAATCGTTTACGATTCGTTTGGCCGCCTGTGGATCGCCTATGAAGAAGGCCCGGAGAAGTGGGGCAAGGATTACGGCGCCTTCGTGCCGAACAAGGGCAAACCGCTCTACAACGAACGCTCCATACGCGTCGTCTGCCTCGATACCGACGGGCACTTGAAGAGCACGAACGCCGAGTTGCCGACCTCGCAGTACGATCCGCCGGTGTTGCCTTTCGAGGCGGTCAAGACCTCGAAATTCGAGCGTGCCACCAAGTACGCCTATCCAAAGATCGGCATCGACGGCGACGGGCGCGTCTGGCTTTCCTATCGCCGCAACTTCGGCAATCGCTACAGCTCGCACGCCGGCGCGTATTGGTTGACTTTCGTGCGCCGACTTGACGGGCAGCAGTGGAGCGAACCGATCGAAGTTCACCACTCTGATGGGTTGCTCGATCATCGCCCCGTGCTGTTGCCGCACCAGGGAGGGGGACTGCTTGTCGTCCACAACACGGACGGCCGTTACACGACACCAGACCAGGTCGACAATCAGATCTACGCCAGCGTCATTAACCTGCCCGCCAAAGCGACCGCGTTGTCGCTCTTCGAGCACCAACCGGGGGACGCCAAGCTGTCCAAGGAAGTTGCGGATGAATACGACGACGTCAAACGCATGCGCGAGCATCGCATCAAAACGGGTGGCAAGACCTACCAATACCTGCGTGGCGAGTACCATCGCCACACCGAGATCTCCTGGGACGGTTCGCCCGACGGCTCGCTCGAAGACATGTTCCGCTACGCCATCGACGCCGCCCAGATGGACTGGATCGGCAACGGCGATCACGACAACGGCGCCGGCCGCGAATACACCTGGTGGCTCACGCAGAAGTTCACCGACGCCTATCACACCCGAGCCTTCACGACCATGTTCACCTACGAACGCTCGGTCGCCTATCCGCACGGGCATCGCAACGTCATGTTCGCTCAGCGCGGCGTGCTGACGTTACCGCGTTTGGCGCCGCCGCCGGGTGATGCGCCCAAGGAGGCGGGGGCAAAGAAATCCGGTTGGCCTGGGGGCGTCCATCCCGACGACGCCAAGATGCTTTACAAATATCTGCACGAGCACGATGGCATCTGCGCCATGCACACCAGCGCGACCGGCATGGGCACCGACTGGCGCGACAACGACCCCGTCGTCGAACCGATTGTCGAAATCTACCAGGGTGATCGCATGTCGTATGAGATGGAGAACGCCCCGCGCTCAGGCTTCGATCCGCAAACCGGCCGCGAACCCGCCAACGTCGCCGGCTGGTTTCCCAAGGGCTACGTCAATCTCGCCCTCAAGAAGGGCATCAAGTTCGGTTTCCAGGCTTCCAGCGATCACTGGTCGACGCACATTTCCTTCTTCATCATCCTCGCCGAGGCACGCGATCGACGGAGCCTGCTTGACGCCGTCAAGAAACGCCATTGCTATGCGGCGACGGACAACATCCTCGTCGATTTCCGCTGCGGCGACAAGATTATGGGGGACGAGGCCGTCGTCGCTGGAGCGGCGACGTTCCAATTCCACGTGGTCGGCACCGGCAACATCGCCAAGGTCGAAATGCTGCGCGACAGCGAGGTCGTGCAGACATTCAAACCGCAGGGCAAAGAGATCAAGAGCGAATGGACCGATGCCGCGCCGGCGGGGCAGACGCATTACTATTATCTGCGCGTGTTGCAAAGCGACGGCGAAATCGCCTGGGGCACGCCCATCTGGGTAACAAAGAAATGATTCTCGACGAGCCGCGCGTGCGAGCAGGCACTCCGCTCGCTTACGCGTACGGCTCATTGAACGGGGCCGGGCCGTGAAAACGGTACTTTATATCGAGGATTCGCTGCTCAACGCCTACCTCGTGCAGGCCATACTCGCGCCGCGCACGCATGTGCGTTTCTTGAACGCCACGAATGGCAAGACCGGAATGGACCTCGCCCGGCACGATCGCCCGGACCTGATCCTGCTCGATTTGAATCTGCCCGACATGACCGGCGACGAGTTGCTGCGCACGCTGCGCGCGGAACAGACGCTCGCTTCCATCCCGGTCGTCGTCGTCAGCGGCGACGCGCTACAGGAGCAAGGCAATCGCCTCAAGGACCTCGGCGTAACCGACTACATTCCCAAACCGTTCAACCTCGAAGAGTTCGAGCGCGTTGTCGACCGTTATCTAAAGGAGCCGCCGCTTACGGTTTAGCGTTGTTGCTTCCGAACATCTCTTCAAACAGGAGAAGATCCCATGGCTCGCCGCACCCTGCTCGCGCTCATCTTCGTTCTCCTGGGCACAAGCGCCCAGGCCCAGGACAAAAAGCAAAAACATTATCTTTACGTCGCCACTCCCGGCATCCGTAACTACCTCGAATTCGGCGGCGCGGGCATTCTCGTCTTCGACATCGACAACAACCACAAATTCGTCAAGCGCATCAAGACGCCCGCCTCCGAAGAGGCCAAGCCGATCAACATCAAGGGAGTCTGCGCCTGCGCCGCCACGAAACGGCTCTACTTCTCGACGCTAACCAAGCTCTACTGCGTCGATCTGGTTACGGAAAAGACTCTTTGGGAAAAAGCCCTGCCCGAAGGCTGCGACCGCATGTCGATCACGCCCGACGGCAAAACGCTCTATGTGCCGACGATGGAAAAGGATCACTGGAACATCGTGGACGGAAAGACGGGCGACCTCATCACGCGCATCGAAACGAAGAGCCGGGCGCACAACACGGTCGTCAGCCTGGACGGCGCGTTTATGTACCTCGCGGGCATCAGTTCGCCGAGACTGCCGGTCGCCGACACCAAGACACACAAGATCGTTCAGATGGTCGGCCCATTCAGCCACGGCATACGCCCTTTCACGGTCAACGCGGATCGCTCGCTCGTCTTTGTCAACGTCAACGAGCTGCTCGGCTTCGAAATCGGCGACCTCAAGACGGGCAAGATGCTGCACCGCGTCGAGGTGAAAGGCTACAAGAAGGGCATGGTGAAGCGCCATGGCTGCCCCAGCCACGGCGTCGGCTTGACGCCGGACGAGACGGAAGTGTGGGTATGCGACGCCGCCAATAGCAGCATGCACGTCTTCGACAACACGGTGATGCCGCCGAAGCAGACCGTGAGCATCAAGGTGCGCGAACAGCCCGGCTGGATCACCTTCAGCCGCGACGGCCGTTGGGCCTGGCCGTCAACCGGCGATGTAATCGACGTGAAGACGAAGAAGATTTCACACACGCTGATGGACGAGGAGGGCCGCGAGGTGCACTCGGAGAAGGTGGTCGAGGCCATCTGGATCAATGGTGAGCTGGTGTTCGTGGGCGACCAATTCGGCGTGGGGCGGAGGAGGAAGTAGGCGGCGTGATGCGATTCGTCTTTGGCAGACCGCTGGAGGCGAGTATAATCCGAGTGGAGAAGTTGCCATGACTATGCTAGTGCAGCAGGCATTTGCCGAGGCCGAGAGGCTGCCGCCATCCGAACAAGACTTGCTCGCGTCGTGGCTCGTGGAGGAGTAGGCGGCTGAGGACGTGTTCGACGGAAAGATCGCTCAAGCACGCAGCAAGCTGGCGAGACTCGCCAAGGAGGCACTCGTCGAACATCGGTCCAGCCTGGCGCAAGAGCTTGACACGGAGACGCTCTGAACTCGCGGACCACCAAGCGTTTTCGCGAGCAATAGGAGCGTTGGTCCAATCAACTGAGGGCTGGGAGTACGCTGGCAACTTTGGGAAGCAGTTGGCCTTCAAACGCCCGAAGCGATAACCGTGGTTTGCAGACAATATCGGAGGCAATCATGACCCTGCAAGGAACCATCGTCAACGGCCAGATCGTGCTCGATCAACCGCAGCCGCTTCCTGAGGGCGCGAAAGTGAAAGTTAAGATTCGAAAGCTGCGCGAGCCGCAGAACGAATGGGAGCGGCAGTTGCGCCAGGCCGCAAGCGATTGTGGCGTGTCCCTCTCGGATTTGGCGGTGAGCAGTGAAGGGATCTACGAGTAATGGCGTATCTGATCGACACGAGCATTCTGATCAGGCTTGCCAACGTAGCCGACGCACAATTCGCGGATGCTGACAGCGCGGTTGCGGAGTTACGCCAGCGCGGCGAGCTTCTTTGCATCACCGCTCAGAATTTGGTTGCGTTCCGCAGCGTGGCAACAAGGCCCAAGGCTGTAAACGGTCTCCCCTTGGCCGTGCCTGATGCCGAGGCAAAGTCTGCGATCTTTGAAGGTGCTTTCGCGCTACTGGGCGAGATTTCCGATATCTTCCCCGCATGGAAGGCATTGGTTACGTCTCTGGGCGTGATTGGCAAACAGGTTCACGACGCCAGGCTGGTCGCGGTTTGCCACGTCCACAAGACGACGCACTTATTGACCTTCAACACCGGACATTTCAAGTCGCTTGCGGCGTTCGGCCCTGGCGTCATAGTCGTCGATCCCGCGAGTGTTTGAACAGATGAAACGCAATTGGTCTTCCCGAACACCGCCTTTCTACGGTATGCTAGCCCAAAATTCCACGGAGGGACCGATCATGGCAACCAATCCCGTTCGCATCGGCAACATCGTCTGCGGCTCGGAGCATCCGCTTGTCTGGATGGCAGGGCCGTGCGTCATCGAGTCGCACGATCTCACGCTCTGGATTGCCGAGCAGCTCGCTGAAATGGCGGATCGGCTCGACATCCCACTCGTCTTCAAGGCGTCCTTCGACAAAGCCAATCGCACGTCCGGCAAATCGTTTCGCGGGCCGGGCCTCGAGGAAGGCTTGAAAACGCTTGCCGCCGTCAAACAGCGCACCGGGCTGCCCGTCGTCACCGACATCCACGAATGCTGGCACGCCGAGCCCGCCGGACAGGTGTGCGACATTCTGCAGATCCCCGCATTTTTAGCGAGACAGACCGATCTTATCCAGGCGGCGGCCAAGACCGGCA
>SYHD01000059.1 GCA_005799265.1 Planctomycetia bacterium
GGAAGCCGACGATGAACGTGGTGCGCATCGTCAGGTTCGGCAGCGCCCGGCGTAGTTTCACGAGCAGCTCTTCGATGTCCTGCCGACGCACACGCCGCTGCATGCGTTTCAACGTCCGATCGTTGATATGCTGCAACGGCATGTCGAGATACGGGATGATCTTCTTGGAAGTCGCGATCGTGTCGATCAGTTCGTCGCTGAAGAAGATCGGGTAGAGGTACAGCAAGCGAATCCACTCGACGCCGTCGATCTTGTCGAGTTCGCGCAGCAGCTCCGCCAGACGCACTCGGCCATAGAGGTCGAGGCCATAGTAGGTCGTGTCCTGGGCGACGAGAATCAGTTCGCGGACGCCGTCAGCGGCCAGTTCTTTCGCTTCACGGACGACTTCCTCGATAGGCTTGGTGACGTGCTTGCCGCGCATGCCCGGGATGGCGCAGAAGGTGCAGGTGCGATCGCAGCCCTCGGAGATCTTGAGGTAGGCGTAATGCCGCGGCGTGATGCGTAAGCGCGCGGTATCTTCCTGAGCGCGCACCGGCGCAGGGCGAAATAGGGATCGCTGTTCGGCGCGGTGCATCGTGGCACGTTCGACGACCTGGGCGATCTCCTCGCGGCCGAAGACGCCAACAATCTGATCGACGCCTGGAACTTCCGCGCGCAGCTCGTCCCCCTTGCGTTGGGCCAGGCAGCCAGCGACAACGACGCTGCCGACTTTGCCCTGGTCCTTGAGCTTGAGCATTTCGCGGATGACGCCGAGCGACTCTTGACGCGCCGGTTCGATGAAGCCGCAAGTGTTAACGACGACGACGTCGGCGCCGTCGGCATCGGTGACCAGGGTGTAGCCGTCCTGGGCGAGTTTGCCGAGCATGCGTTCGGAGTCAACGAGATTCTTCGGACAGCCGAGGCTGACGAAGGCGAAGGTGGGTTTGGGGTTGCTCATGATGCAAGTGCCTGTTGGAATCCTGTGGCGATTATTTCACGATTTGTCCACGCGTGCCAAAATGTCGCGCCAGATTTCGGCAAGCTCCATCTGTTCCGCCCATGCCGTAATGTATCCGCGGTCTACCTTCTCCGCGCGCACTTTCAATACGCCGAGTATGTCGCGGATGTGCTTTTCAGACTGTCCTTCCTTGTAGTAGACCATCTTTTTGATGATCACGTCTTCGGGGGACGCGAACCAGACATCGGAATTATCGCTGCTGGCCAGTCGAAGCCGCCGGGCAAATCGCGTGCGATCGAATTCCGTGTCGCCTGCGATGATGACGTCAATCTTCATCCCCGATCTAGCGTGCAGAATGTTGAATTGAAATCGTTGCTGAATCGCCTGCACGAGGGCGTCTTTCGAACAATAGTACTCGGCGGCGGGAAACGCGGAACAGAAGGCGTCAACTTGCTCCCGGCGCATCTCGACTACAACGTCAATGTCATTGGTGAATCTCGGTTCGCCGTACGCGATCGTTGCCGTGGAGCCTGTCACGAGATAGCGGATGTCCAATCGATCCAACACCTCGACCAGATAGCGGAGCAACTCAGACGGCTCCATGCGAAAGTCTCCGGGCCGTTGCCTGTTGTATTGCGTCCTCGGTCCAGTCCGGATGCTCGCGGCGGAGGTTGTTACGGATCATGTCGCTGGCGAAATGCCACATTTGATCCACCAGCGCCAGGCGTTCCGCGTCGGTTTTACGACGAAGGATCTCGGCCATGGGGTCGTCGATCATTTCGATCGTGTCGATTCGGGACGGCATTGCGAGCCTGCGCATTAGGGTAAAGATGCATTGCTCGGATGCTAATTTTATATCGGATGGGTGCGCAATATGGAAGCGGCGCCGGCGCGAAACCGCCAGCGGGCGCGCTCAGGCCGCTTCGGATTCGTGCATGCGGGTGCGGTGAAAATTGATGCCCTTGGCGCAGCCGCGCAGGAAGGCGAGCATTTCTTGAATCACGTCGATCTGGCCAAGATCTCTTTCCATCTTGGCCATGGCCGCGGGCAGGACGAGCCCTTCACGGAAGAGCATGCGGTAGGCGGCGCGGACGGCGTTGAGCTGATCGCGGGACATGCCGGCGCGTTTCATGCCGACGATGTTGATGCCGCCGACGTTGTCCAGACCGATCTGGATAACGAAGGGAGGCACGTCCTTCTGCGTCGCGGAGCACCCGGCGATCAAGGCGAGCCGGCCCACGCGCACGAACTGATGCACCGCGCTGTTGCCCGACAAGATGACGTTATCGCCCAGGACGACGTGCCCGGCGAGAAGCGCCCCGTTGGCGAGCGTGCAGCGATTGCCGACGACGCAATCATGGGCGATATGGCTGTTGACCATGAAGAAGTTGTCGTTGCCGATGACCGTCTTCATGGACAAGGTGGTGCCACGATGGGCGGTGACGTGTTCGCGGAAGACGTTGCGGTCGCCGATTTCGAGCGTCGTAGGCTCGCCGTTATATTTGAGGTGTTGCGGGCGTTCGCCGAGGATGGCGCCGGTATGGACGACGTTGGCCTCGCCCATCGTCAGGGGACCGAAGAGGTAGGCGCCTGCGCGGATAACACAATTGTCCCCGAGGGTCACAGCACCGTCAATAATGGCATTGGCGCCAACCTCGACATTCTCCCCGAGCTGGGCTTCGGGAGAAATCAGGGCGGTCGGGTGAATGCGGCAACTCGACGGCAAGGCCATTACGGGACCCTCTGTCTTTGGGCGGCATGCAGTCACGCCTGCGCAGTTTGCCTGATCGGCCTTCTCAAGAACTCGCCTCTTTCGGGAACCGACATCCTAGTTCGGCAGTGTTCCACCTATACGGGATATCGAAAGTGAAATACAGGCCAGTTTCCCCACGGCTCAATCGATGCGCCCTCTAGCGAATCTGACGAAGCTGCGGGGAGAGCGAACTAGACCTGTCGGCACGATTCGTGGAGATAAGATCGGCAATCTAGCGTGGAGAATTAAGCTAACTTTTCCAGGTGTTCGTTGATCTTGTCCGCCTGATAGGGATCTTCCGCATCTTGACGCGGAGCGTCGTGCCACAATGTAGCGCAACGCTCTGCTTGGCTTGAGGAGAAATGCTGATCGAGACGGTCTCACGCAAAGGCGGCAGAAATTGTTTCCACGCGCCTTGGCGTAAGTCGATCGCCGGTGTCCCAGAGAATATTAGAGGTCCAGTTGCTCGGTCGAGTCGCCGAAGCGATCGAGGCGCAGGCCCATGCGATCGGCAAGCGTCATCAGCAGGCTTGAGAACTTGCGATTTCGGCTCTGGGCGAAATCGAGAGTGCGGCCCGTTGGGAAGACGCCGCCAAGTCCGCCACCCACGAGTAGGGGAACCTTTTCGGCGTTGTGGAAGGTCCACTGTTCGTTGGCCAGCATGATGCAGCAGTTGTCGAGAACGGTGCCGTCGCCTTCTTGCGTGGCCGCCAATCGGCCGAGCAGATAAGCGAATTGCTCCACCCAGAAGCGGCTGATCGACGCAAATTCTCGGCCGTGGCAATTGTGCGAAAAGCTGTGGTGATCGTCGCGCAAGCCGAGGAACGGATAGACCTGGCCCGAGAGATTGTTCGTCAGCAGCATCGTCGCGATCCGAGTGCGGTCGGTCTGGAACGCCAGCGCGATGATGTCGCACATTAACCGGGCGTGCACGTCCAGCGTGGTCGGCAGGCCGTTGGCCGGGCGCTGGGCACGAATGGCTGCGCTAGGTCCGGTTCCGCCGTTCGCTTGCAGGCGGGCCAGCCGCCCCTCCACTTCGCGAATGCTGTTGGCGTATTCATCGATCCTCGCCCGATCGGCGCCGGAGACGTTGCGGGACACATCGCGGAGTTGCTCGTTCACGTGATCCAGCACGCTCGCCTGCGTCCGGTTGCCCCGGCTCTCGAACAGGGTGTCGAAAGCGAGCGACGGATAGAGTTCCGCGGGGACGGGGGTCGCCGGTGAACTCCAGGAGACGTGCGAGGCATACATCATCGAGTAGCCCGATTCGTGGAACCCACAGACGGGCCGTTCGCACGCCAGCACCAGGCTGGGCAGGGCAGTGGATTCGCCAATGCGTCGGGCGAGGACCTGATCGAGGCTGGCAGCGGCGCGAATCTCGCGTCCGTTGTTGGGATGGATGCCGCTGAGGATACCCGCCGCCCCCTTGGCGTGGCCATCACAGACGTTGCCGGGATGCCGCAAGCCGTGGATAAAGTTCACCTTCTCCTTGACGCGGTTGAGCGAGGCGAATGCGGGACCAAGCTCCAAGTTCGCGCCGTTGCCGCGGGACCACCATTCCGCCGGATGAATACCGTCGCCGAAGAACAGGAAGGCGAAACGCTTCGGCGGAGCATTGCGTGCCGGGCCCTCGCCAGCCATCGCGCTGAGCGATTCGAGCCATGGCAGGGCGACCGTGGCGCCGAGCCCCTTCAGGATCACGCGACGCGAAAATTGCGAGGAACTCATGAAGAACTCCTTGGCGGGTTGGGTTGCTGAATTAACTATCTTACATTCAGACCGTTGGTATGCCAACTCCTGCTGGCGATTTCGCATCGAGTACGCTATCGAGCTCGTAGCCTACAGCCACATGCGTCTGGGTGCATGGCGACGACAAACCACTTTTCTCGCCCAGTTCTTCGTGCGTCGGAGGAGGTTGGCAAAGTCCCTAGAACTCCGATTGACGGCTAGGAATTGGCCAATATCGTGACGTTACTGGATCTCTACCTTCCGGTAATCGACGAATGAGCCTGCTGGATCGACGGTTATGGCAACAGTGCTAGCATGTCATGACGAATCGAGAATTCAGTCCGATGAAGAACACACTCAAATACCCAGGTATCATGTTCGCCGCCGGCTTGCTCACCTGCGTCCTATGGTCGCTCGCGCTTAGCGTGCGCCAACCGGTGCATGCCGCCCAAGAAAAGCCCAAGCCCCAGCCCGATGCCGCCGCTTTGGAAGAAGGACAGACGCTCTTCCGTGGTCTGTGCAGCGGCTGTCACGGCGGCGCCGGCCGCGGCGGCAAGGGACCTGACCTGACCCGCAAAAAATACAGCCACGGCAGCACCGACGCGGAGATCATCAATACGATCAAGAACGGCGTGCCCAAAACGACCATGAAGAAGCTGGGCGATTCCCTGAAAGACGACCAGATCGCCAAGCTGCTGCTGTTCATTCGCAGCCTGCAAAGCGCCCCGCCCGGCAACAACTGGAAGCCGTATCTGACGGGCGACGCCAAAGTCGGCCGGCACATCTTTTTCGATCCCAAGAGCAAGGTCACGTGCGCCAAGTGCCACACCATCGACGGTGAGGGGGGCCGCGTCGGTCCGGCGCTAGACCGCATCGCCAGCCGCCGGGCCGCGGAGTACATCATGGAGTCCATTCTCCAGCCCTCCAAGGACATCGATCCTCAGTACGAGTCGCTCCAAGTCGTGACCAAGAATGGCCTCACGATCGTCGGCCTGCGTGTCAATCAAACCAACTTCAGCGTTCAGCTCCGCGAAGTGGATGGCCGTTTTCACTCGTTCAACAAGAATGAACTGGACGAGGTCAACGTGCTCAAAGTATCGCTCATGCCCGAGAACATTGCCGAGCAACTGAGCGTCAAGGAATTGCACGACCTGTTTGCGTATATGATGAGTCTAGAATGACGACCCTCATCCCCAACCCCTCTCCCAATGGGCGAGGGGAGACATTAACGGAGATCGACCCATGCGATGGACCAAACCTGATTTCCAGGAAATCACTCTCAACATGGAAGTGACGGGGTATGTGAACACGGACGACGACGTAGACACCGTGGGGAAGGTTGCCAACCCGCCGTCTGTGACAGAAAAAGCAGTTCGGCAACCTGCGCCACGAGAAAATCAAGCATAACGGCCATGCACATTCGCATCCTTGGCTCGGCGGCCGGCGGCGGCGTGCCGCAGTGGAACTGCCGTTGTGCCAACTGTGAAGCCGTCCGCGCCGGTTCAGCGCATGCTAGGCCGCGCACCCAATCGTCGCTGGCGATTAGCGCCGATGGGCAGGACTGGTTCCTACTGAATGTTTCTCCGGATGTGCGTCAGCAAATCCTTGCATTCCCGCCCTTGGGGCCGCCGGCAGGCAAGCAGCGCGGCCAAGGCATCAAGGGCTGTGTGCTGACGGACGCGGAAATCGACCACACCGCCGGTTTGTTGCTGTTGCGTGAGGGGAATCCTTTCTTCATTTTTAGCACTCCGTTGGTGCGGCTCTGGTTGAACCGTTATCTTCCGCTCGAACCGCTGTTGGAGAACTTTGCCAGGCCGACGTGGCGCGAGTTAAGCCTGGATCATCCGACCGAGATTTCAGAGAATCGCTTGCTGGTGCAGCCATTTGGGGTAGAACAGCACGTTCCGCGTTTCGTCACGACGGCTGCCGGTCCGGCTGACGGATCGGTTATTGGTCTAGTCATTCAAGACCTGAAAACGGGCGGCAATTTGCTCTATGCCCCGTGTGTCGGTTCACTCAAGGGGCCGCTGCTGAGCCTGGCCGAAGAGGCCGATGCCATATTCCTCGATGGCACATTCTGGTCGAATGATGAGCCTCTGCGTTTCAGCACCCGGACGGCTCTCGATATGGGACACGTACCCGTGAGCGGTCCGCAAGGCAGCCTGACGTGGCTTGCCGGCCTACCCGCTGGGCGTCTGCGCCATCGGGTGTACATTCACATCAACAATACCAATCCCATGCTGAACGAAGTTGGCCCGGAATTCCGCCTGGTCGAGGAAAGCGGCGTGCGCGTGGGAGCCGACGGCGATCTGTTCGCGTTTTGAAGCAGATTCACTATTGGCGCCGAGTCGCTGGGCGCTTCACTGCGAGCGCTAAACGAATGCAAGATCATTTCGCCTCTTGCGTCCCCACTTTGAAATCAAATATCGCCGCCGAGATGGGGACTGTCTTGCCCTCGAAATGCTGATACGCCACGATGACGCGGCCGCCCAGCGCGTCGATGCCGAGGTAATCGCCGAAGAAAACGCCCTTGCTGGACGCGAACGGCTCCTGATTGATCTTGTGGTTGACGAACGTCTTGCCGCCGTCGATGCTGCGGGCGAGCGTCAGGCCAGTCTTCGTTCCCTCGGTATCGCGGCGATCGTAGAAGGCGATGTTGACCGCGCCATCGAGCGGATCGACGGCCATCCAGGTGAAGAACTGCTCCTTGCCGTTGCTCTTGGGATCGTCGTTGACGCGGAGCGGCCTGGTCCAGGTTTCGCCGCCGTCATGGGATGACATATGGAATACATCGGGATCACCATGGCGCAGATCGGCCCAGTTGACGTGAATCGTGCCACGATTGGGGCCGTCGGAGAGATCGACGGCGGTGATCGGTAGGCCGTTGCAGCGACCTAAACCCTTGACGTTGAAATCCCAGGCGCCGGGCGTCTCGGTGAGCACTGTCTCCTTGCCGAAGGTCCAGCCGCCGTCCTTTGACTGGACGAACACCAACCCTTTCGGCCCTGCCCACGTGACATACACTTCGCCCTTGGGCCCCACGGCGGGAACGGCGCCTTCGACCGTGTTGCTGCTGTCGATGCAATCGCCGGGCGTCTGCGAGATGCGGTGTGGCACGGAGAAGGTCTTGCCGGCGTCCTTCGAGCGCGCGAAGTAGATGTGCGACTTGTGTTCCGGTTTTTTGCTGCCGTACTCGTCGAACTTCGTCCAGGCGACGTAGATGCTCCCCTTGTGCGGCGAATCTTTGACGTTGTCCACTGCGGTCCACGGTTTGTCCTCAAACGGCATCACCGTGTTGATATGATCGACGACGGCGACCGGCTCGCTCCACTTCAGGCCGTCCTTGGAGGTGCGAATGAAGATGCCGTTGGCCGCCCGCGTTGGCCGCGGAATGCGAATGCCAGTGAAGGCAATGCAGGCATGAATGGCCAACCCGTCGCGGCCGAATACGACGACGTCATCGCCTTGCGTGCGTTGTCCCGGATTGGAGAACGCGGCGCTCTGCCACGATTTGCCGCCGTCGGTCGAGGCATAGGCGACGTTGCTCGGCCCCTGCTGCGACGCGGCGACGATGTGGTCGGGATTGTTCGGATTGATCGCGACGGAGACTTCGACGGCGCGCGCCACATTCGGGCCGGTAATGCGCACGATACGATGGGCGACGGCCTTGGTTTTTGTGTCGCCGCCGGCGGGATAGCCGAGCGGATGGGTAAGGATGATGAGCCCGAGGGCGATGAGAGCGAGCGAGGGGACGCGGAGCATGGGGAGGACCTCGTAGGGACGACAAGAAGCTCTACGCCTTCTTCGTTGGGGACGGACGCGGCGCCGGCGCGCCGCGCAAAAGCCCCTCGGTGCTGAGATCCTCATCGACCTCCGGCCAATGGATACCATAGCCGCCGCCGGCGATCCGCCAGTTTTTTCGTTGTGCCATGGTGGCGTTGAATAATCGAGGATACCACGCCAGCGGGACCGTGATGGTTCGTCCATCGCGCAGGTCGACACTGAGGGTATCCTTGGCGAACTTCACATCCACCACACGCTCATCCGCTGCCAGCGCCAAGATGCCCATGCCATGCCTCCAATAATTCCGCTTGATGCTGAGTAATCAGTTTTTGGATCCGCCGCAGCTCTTTGGGCGAGTAACCTAAGTTCCGGGCCAGGCTCACCGGACGCAGCCAATACTTGGCCGAGAGGTCATCCCTATCTACATGGACATGGGGAGGCTCGTTCGGTTCATGGCTGTAGAAGTAAAAACGGTAGGGATCCGATCGCAACACGGTAGGCATGGCCGATTGTATCCCCGCGCAAGGAATTGGTAGCGTCGCCATCACGCCACTTCGATCTAAGGCCTACTTTACCAGGCTCTTCCACCCCGTGAAAGGATATTCCACCGGCCGGCTAGGCACATAATGATGCACCGTCATCCAGCCGAACTCGCGCTGCTCGGCGTTGGCGGGGTCGGGATCGCGCAGAGCAATGCCGTCGGCCTCGGCGTAGATCGTACGTACGACCGCGACGCGCTTCGACGCCGGCGGGACCAACTCATAGTCGGTGCCGCGCGTTTGTTGTAGCCAGGTGTTGTCGCGGAAGCCTTTTTGCAGGCGGTCGTTGGCCAGGCGGATCAGCTCGTCCTTCTTGCCGGCGTCGAGCGTCTTGTCCTTTTTTATGGTCTCGATCATGCGCTGCGTTTCGGACACGTCGAAGCAGACCCAACCGTGCGGCGGCAGATACGCTTCGAGCTTGCAGTGCGACGGCGAATTCTTCGGGAAGGGGTTGATGCCGTAGGTGACGCGCGTCGGATAGCCAAGGGCGCGGCCGAACGCGGCGCACAGGCCGTGGTAGTCGCTGCAATGGCCGCTCTTCTTGAGAAGGGCGTGCTCGGAGCTGGCCTTGAGCGACGCGTTGACGTGATCGTACTTCATGTATTTGTTGACCCAGTTCATGATGCAGGCGAGATCGTCCGACGCGTTCTTCGGATTGGGCACGACGTCGAGGACCAACTTCTTGACGCGCTCGTCGTAGGTCACGCTGCCGTCCGATTTGAGATACGGCTCGAACGACGCCGGCCAGCGCTCGATCTTTTCGACCCTGGCGGGGTCGATGTTCCAGCGCATCTCGTGGATGGTCGCCTTGAATTTGTGGCGAATGATCTGGGCGCCTTCGGGACGATCAAACTCGAAGTAGGCGAACTGGTTGCCATGCACTTTCTCCTGGCCGATCCGCGCGGCGACTTTCATCGGAAAGGTGCTGAACGCGCTGTCCTCGATGGTCTGGGCCGTGTCGGATTGCGGCAGCGCAAGCCAGACCTTGAGCGTCTTCGTGTGATACGGCGCGGTGACTACCACGGAGAAATCGATGTCGTAGCTGATGACGTTCGATTTGGTTCCTAGCAACGGCTGTCTGGGATCGTAGGACTGGGCGCCGAGGGGCGAGGGGATCATCAACAGAAGGAGGACAAGCAATCGTCGCATGCGGGACCTCAATTTCAGGCCGGTCTTCGTTTAGCCCGTGCGTGGCAGCGCCAATCGCCTGGCGCTGCCACGCGAGCGCTAAACGGAAGTCGGCAACCACGGCCGTATCAGAACGGTGTACAATCCGCCGCCGGCAATGGCGCCTGCGCTCGGCGCGAGAATGTACACGGTGAAAAACCCAGCGCCGCGCGGGCCGGGAAGCGCAATCTCGCCCCAGCCCGCGAAATAGGCGAACAAACGCGGACCGAAATCGCGCGCCGGGTTGAAGCACGCTTGCGTCAAAGGGGCGATGACGCAGATCAGGATCGCGACCGTCAGCCCGATGAACACCGGCGCGAACCGCGGAGCCGGCGCGCCTGCATTGCGCTCGTCTGTCAGCGCAAATACCGCCAACGCCAGGATCAGCGTGCCGATGAACTCTGCCCAGCGCGCGGCTGCTTCGTCCACGAGCTGATTGTGCTGTTGATGCGCGGCGGGGTCATAGATCGCGTTGCCTCCCGCGAACTTGCCTGGATTGGGGAAGTACTCGCCATAGCACATCGCGGTGATTTCGCTGCCGGGCTTACCGCGTTCGACCTGCTTGATGCGTTCGCGTTCCGTCAGCATCGGGTTGAACAGGGCAAACAAGGTCGCTGCGGCCAGGAACGCGCCGGCGATCTGGGCGCCGACGTAGGCGGGCACGTCCCGCCAGGCGAATCGGCCCCACGAGGCCAGGGCCAGCGTGATTGCCGGGTTAATGTGCGCGCCACTAATGCCGCCGAACACGTAAATGGCGACCATGATGGCGACGGCCCAAACCATGGCGACCTGGCCCAATCCCGCGAGGTCGCCCGTCAGCACCGCGACATGGACCGCTCCAAGGCCGAAAAACACCAGAAAATAGGTTCCCAGCGCCTCGGCGGCCGAACGCGCCAGCAATGACGGGGACATCAGATCTCCAAGCCGCTCCTGGGTTAGCGGACCGCCGGGTATCGGGTTAGCGTGTATTAAATGAGGCGCGCTGCCGACTCGCAAGGGCGGCGGGGTGCGAAACCGCAAGCGAGCGTCAATCTCACTCCGCGTCTCCATGTCACTCTGAGTTGATTTCCCATAAGACAGGATGAACACTAATTTTCCACGGGAGAACGAGCCATGCCGCGCGGAATCTACACACAGTGCGTGTGTGTCTTGCTCAAAGAAACGGTCGCGCTCGACGCTGTCGCCGACGCGCTGAAGACTTTCTCGCTCAAGGACAAGCATGCTGCCGCCGATCATTGGGCGCAGGGCGGGCCGGCCGTGTCGTTGCACTTTCGGCCGGAGGTCAATGGCGCCGCGCTGGTGGACGTCGTTGATCACGTCTGGCCCGACGCCATGGGAAATCCGAAAAACGAGACCGAGCTGTTTAGCGCCTGGACCGACGGGCATTTCGGGCCGATCACGTATCCGGGCAGCCTGTTGCGGGCGATGCAACAATCGTGGACCTGGAAAGAAGGACGCACGGCCGTGGAGGATCATCGAGCGTTCCTGCGCATTCGCACCACGTACACGCTCGGGGCCGCGCCCGGCGCGCCGTTGTTTCCGGAGGGTTGGGACACGGTCGCCGAGCTGCAATTCCTGACCAAGGTCGTTCGTGCCTTGCTGGAGTTGCCCCAGGCGATTTGCTACTTCAATCCGAGCGGTGAAGTCCTCCTCGACCTGAAGACGATGCAAGCGCAGCTGGCGTCGGCGGCGGAGGACAATCAGGTGCCGGTCGATCTGTGGGTGAACATTCGCCGGTATACGATGGAACCCACGGGTGAGCTGATGGACACGGTGGGCAACGGCCAGTTGAATGCGATCGCGTCCGTCGGCGCCGTGGACGATCTGCGCGACGTGGAAGCGATCTACCCCGCCGAGAAGTACGATCCGCTCGACGTGCATTACTTCCTGCGTGATCTGACGCAATACCTCTACGAGAAGGGGGACGTGATCCGGGACGGCCACACGATCAATGGCCCCGGCGACATTGAATGGGAGGCGACGCTGCATGACGAGCCGGTCACGCCGCCGAAACGCCGCACGGTGCGCGTCGGACCCGCGAATGGTGAAATCATTACCGGCGCCAAGTAACCATGGTAGAACCGGAATTCTCAGTCCGCAGGCCAAGAAATTGCTATATTGATGGACATCCCCGCAAGCGCGGCAGCAACCGCGACGGTTTTCGATGACGACCGGTTGACGCGGAATGGCAGGCGGGTTGGCGCCAAGGTGGGCCTGCAGCCCGCTTTTTTTGTCGCCCAAGTCCCAGGAGGAGCGCAGCGATTCCTGGGGAGGCCGAAATCTACATATCCCCGCGCATCGCTGCGCTCAACGCGGGGCCTGGAACGCACGCATGAAGGGCTCTGACCTGATCCGCATCGTGGATGAGATGCAGCATCAAAAAAACATCGACCGCGAAATCATCTTCCAGGGCATCGAATCCGCCCTGCAACTCGCCGCCGAGAAGAAGTACGGCGAAGAGTCTGGCGTCACCGTGTCCATTGACCGCGACAAGGGGGACATCGTCGCCAAGCGCGGTGAGGAAGCGCTCGATCCCGCGGAGTTTGGCCGCATCGCCGCCCAGAGCGCCAAGAACGTAATGATCCAGAAGATTCGCGAGGCGGAATGCAGCGCCGTCTTCAGCGAATACGCGGCCATGAAAGGTGATCTCGTCCACGGCGCCGTGACGCGCAACGACGGCGGAGCCTGCATCGTCAATCTGGGCAAGACCGAATCAATTCTGCCGCGCGGCGAGCAAATTCCCGGCGATTCGCACCATGTCAACGAGCGCATCAAGGCAGTCATTCTCGAAGTCAAAAAGCAAGGGCATCGCGTCAAAATCGTTTTGTCGCGAACCCATCCCGATTTCGTGCGTCGTTTATTCGAGGGCGAAATCCCGGAGATCAAGGAACGCACTATCGAGATCAAGGCCATCGCACGCGAGGCCGGCTATCGCGCCAAGATCGCGGTGTCCAGCGTCGATATGAAGGTCGATTGCGTCGGCGCCTGCGTCGGCGTGCGCGGCAGCCGCATCAAGAACATCGTCGATGAACTCGGCGGCGAGCGCATCGATATCGTCCGCTGGAACGAATCGCTCCAGGTCATGATCCCCAACGCCTTGCAGCCCGCCGCCATCGATGAGGTCTTTCTCTATCCGCGCATGGGCCGGGCCATCGTGCTGGTAAAGGACGATCAACTCTCGCTGGCGATCGGCCGGCGCGGGCAAAACGTCCGGCTCGCCAGCAAACTCGTCGGTTGGGATATTGAGATCATGACCATCGACGAGATGAACGAGAGCATCGAACGCGCCGAGAATTGGTTTCAGCACTTGCCAGCCATCACGCCCGAATTGGTCGAGATCCTCATCACGGAAGGATTCATGTCGTATGTGGACGTGACCTTCATCGAACCGACGGACCTCGCGGAGCTTGGCGGCGTGACCGTCGATCAGGCCAATGAGATGATCGCATACGCCGAGGCCGCCGCCGAGCGTCTAGAGAACGCACCGCCGGAAGAAGCGGCGCCGGATGAAGAAGCGTTGGCGGGCCGCACCGTCGTCGGCCAACCCGTCGAGACGACCACGGGAGACGAGCCGGCCAGTGGCGAGGTTGCCGCGGAAACGGTCAACGCAGACGAGCCGGCGCCGACTGGTGAAGCGCCCACGGATGGCACTACCGAAGCCGACGCGAATGGAGAAGCATCCCCCACCCCAAACGAGGAGCCTGCGCCCCAAGCCTAATCCACAACGCATCCGCCAGTGCCGACTCCTCGGCGACCTCGTTGAAACCGCCATAACCCGCACAAATTTGCATCTTTCCTGATGATCGCTCTTTCTCCAGACGCGCAAATCAGGTAAAATGATCGGCAACCGTAATCCGGCCGATGCTGGTGAACTGTTGCACTGGACCCAAGTCATTGGAGCGAAAGGAAGTTACGCTTGCAGCCAAAAGAGAAAGTACGAGTGTACATCCTGGCGCGGGAACTCAATATTGAGACCACGGACTTGCTGCGCCTGTGCAAGCAGGCTGGATATGATGTCAAGAATCAGTTGAGCAGCCTGGAACCTGACCAGCAGGTCATTCTGCAAGAGATGGTCAAGAAGGGCGCCAAATCCGCAGTGGCGGCGGCGCCTGCGAAACCCGTCGTCAAGGTTGTCACACCCGAACAGCGCGTGGTCCCGAACCTGGCCGTCCGCCCGGTTGCCAAACGCGAGGTTGAACTCGCGCCGGTAGAGATTGCGCCTGAACCAATTCCTGAGCCGTCCGCCCCAGTTGAGACGCCGACGGTAGCCGAGGTAGTGCCCGCGCCGAAGCCGGTGCTTCCGACCATCAAGGAAAAAGTTCCCCACCTGGGCACAACGACGCCGGCCAAACCCGCCGCTGATCCTACCCCGGTAACGAAGCCGGAAGTCAAGCCGGAACCGTCCAAGCCCAAATCCGTGCGTCCCGAAGCAACGCCTATCGCGCCGCCGCCGAGACTGCCCGTCCGTCCGCATGCTGAACTTGGCAAACCTCCCGCGTTGGCGCCTGCCGCCAGAGATACCGGCGTGGCCAAGCCCGTCGAGCGTCGGCCCGATCAGCCGCGCCGCCCGATCCCGGCGCCGTCGCCGTTCCAGCATCTCAAGCCGATCGCGCCACCGAGCTTGAAACAGCAGCCCCCGAAGGCGGCGCCTCAAGGTCCGAAGATCGCCAAGCCGATAGCCGTCTTCACCAAGGATCAGCTCGATCAGGCCAAGCCGATCACCATCGCGGACCTAGTCCGTCCTCCACAAACCGCCGTCGTCGAAGTCGAGGACGACGAAGAAGCCAAGAAAGACAAGAAACGCGCCATCCCGGGCCGCGAGGAACGCCAGAAGAAACGCAATATCCGCAAGGAAGAACGCCAGGTCGCCAAGACCGAAGTCGCCGTGCTCGGCCTCGTCGATGGCAAGCTCAATTACAAAGACGAGGAAGAGCTACGCCGCGCCCGCAGCCCCAGCCGCATCAAGATGAAGCACAAGCAGGTCATCAAGCAGCGCGCGACTTTTCTTGAACTACAATCACCGCTCAGCGTCCGCGTCCTCTCCGAGGAGCTGGGTGTGCGCTCCGTCGAGCTGATCTTCAAGATGAAGGAGCACGGCGTCCAGGCCAATCTCACCATCAACTCGATCATCGACGATGATCTCGCGCAGATGCTCGCCCTGGAATACGGCTGCGAGCTGAAAATCAAGCAACCGCAGTCCGAGGAGGAATTGTACCTCGA
>SYHD01000060.1 GCA_005799265.1 Planctomycetia bacterium
CGTAGGTTCAAATCCTACCCCCGGAATTTGAATTGGTCAGCCAAGGTGTTATTACGATGGAATTCAAGGCAAAACATCGCTTCGCGGACATGAGCGCCCGCAAGATTCGGCAATTTGCGGACCTCATCCGGGGTCGAATGGCGGACGAGGCGCTGGAAATTCTGCGCTTCTATCCGAACCGCGGCGCGCGTCTTCTCGAATCGGTTTTGAAAAGCGCGATGGGTAATGCCGAGGATCGCGGGGCGCGCGACAAGGACGAGCTGGTTGTGCTCGAATCGCGAGTCGATGGCGGACCGATCATGAAGCGCTTCCAGCCGCGGGCGCGTGGGTCGGCGTTTCCGATCAAGCGCCGCTACGCCCACATTGTTCTCGTGCTGTCGGATATGGAAGAGCCTGCCCCGGAAGCGGCCGCCGCCGAATAACGAAAGATGAACCGCTTTTGCCGCTTGAGGCTTGGCGCTCGCAGGTTTGACGCGAACGCCAAGCCGCAAGCGGCTTAATTTGAGAGCGATCCATGGGTCAAAAAGTACGTCCGACTGGCTTTCGCACCGGCATTATGCTGGATTGGCAAAGCACCTGGTACGCCGGCAAACAGGAATTCGGCGAATTGCTCGTCGAGGATGTCAAGATCCGCGACTTTGTCCATAAATTCGTCAACAAGCGCGTCAAGCAAGGCCGGTCAGGCATCTCGCGCATCCGCATCGAACGGACCCGCGAAAAAGTCGTCGTGCTGATTTACTCCGCGCGCGTCGGCGTCATCATCGGCAAGAAGGGACAGGAAGTCGACAAGTTGACGAAAGAGCTGGAAGACCTCACGCATCGCCACATCGAGGTCAAGACGATGGAAGTCGCCCGGCCTGAAGTGGACGCCCAGCTCGTCGCCGAAGATATCGCCGATCAGCTGGAGAAGCGTCAGAGTTTTCGCCGCACCATGAAGCGGGCGATCGAACAAACGATGGAAGCAGGCGCGAAGGGCTGCCGAATCCAGTTGTCGGGTCGTCTGGGCGGCGCGGAAATGGCGCGTTGCGAAACCGCAGTGGAAGGGAGCATCCCGCTCTCGACGTTGCGCGCGAAAATCGACTACGGCTTCACCGAGGCCAAGACCGCCCAGGGCCACATTGGCATCAAGACCTGGATCAATAACGGCGATTTCTTGGACGACGAAGGGGACGACAATGCCGCAAATGCCCAAAAGAGTAAAGTTTCGAAAAAACCAGCGTGGAAAAGTCAAAGGTAACGCCCAGCGCGGCAACTACGTCGCGTTCGGCGAGTTCGGCTTGCAGACGCTCGAAGGCGGCTGGTTGTCGGCAGAGGCGATCGAGGCGGGCCGCGTGACGGCAAGCCATTTCATGCGGGGTGAAGGCCGGCTGTACATCCGTGTCTTCCCACACAAGGCGGTGACGAGCATTCCCGCCGAGACGCGCATGGGCAAGGGCAAAGGCGAACCGGAATACTGGGCTGCGGTCGTAAAACCGGGTCTGATCCTGTTCGAGGTCTCCGGCGTCCCCGAGGCGGCAGCACGCGATTGCCTCGCCCGGGTGGCTTATAAGATGCCGTTCAAGTGTCGTTTGATTGCAAGGCGGCCGAACATTTAGGTGGATTTTTCGCGCGGCGTCATGCGAGCGCTAAACGAATTCGAGAGATGTGTCATGAAAGCCGAAGAACTTCGACAGATGAGCGATGAGCAGCTGGACCTCACGCTCAAGGAAATGATCAAGAACGTGTTTCATCTGCGTTTTCAGTCGGCGACTGATCGGCTGGAAACGCCGAGCGAAATCCAGAAAGCCAAGCGCGACGTCGCGCGTATTCACACGATCATGCGTGAACGCAAAATGGGGACCCGCGGACAAAAGCCGACCACGGCTGCGTGAGGGGACTAGATGACGAGCCAAGTACGAGGAACGCGCCGCACCGAAGTGGGCGTCGTTACCAAAGACAAGATGAACAAGACCCGCCGCGTGGAAATTCCCCGGCTGGTCAAGCATCCGCGCTATGGCAAATACATCAAGCGCCGCACGATCTGCTACGTCCACGACGAAGGGAACGAATCGCGCGTAGGGGACACCGTCGAGATTTCGGAAGCCCGGCCGATGTCGAAATTGAAACGCTGGCGACTGGTGCGCGTCGTGAAGAAAGCGCCGACCCAGGCGGCCGCGCCGAGCGAGCTGGCCCAGCCGGATGTGCTCACCCCGCCGAACCCTGCGTGACCGCGCGGCTAGACCAACGCTAAACGAAGAAGGACAGGATCCGATGATCCAGATGTATAGTTACCTCGACGTGGCCGACAACACCGGCGCCAAAGAATGCATGTGCATCAAGGTGCTGGGCGGGACCAAGCGTCGCAGCGCGAGCCTGGGGGATGTCATCATCGCCAGCGTCAAGAAGGCGATCCCCGGCGGCGATTTGAAGCCGGGCGAGATTGTCAAAGGTGTCATCGTTCGTGTCAAGAAGGCGATTCGCCGCAAGGACGGCAGCTACGTCCGCTTCGACAGCAACGCGATGGTAATCCTGAACAAGGAAGACGACAACCCGCGCGGCACGCGCATCTTCGGCGCCATCGCCCGCGAACTGCGCGACAAGGGATATCTGAAGATCGTGAACCTGGCCCCGGAAGTCGTGTGATTTGCCGCTCGCGGCTTAGCAGGAAGAATAGTCATGCACATTCGCAAAGACGATATCGTAGAAGTGCTCACCGGCGACGACGTCGGCAAGGCAAAGGGCCGCGCGACGGCGCGCGTGTTGCGCGTGTTGATCGAAGAACGTAAAGTCGTGGTCGAAGGCATCAACCGCGTTTATCGCCATTTGAAGCCCAATCGCCGCAACGCGCAGGGCGGCCGGCTCTCCAAGGAAATGCCGATCGCGGTTTCCAATGTGCTGCTCTATTGCCCGAGCTGCCAAAAGGGTGTTCGCATCGGCAAACGCTACGCCGCTGACGGACGCAAAGAGCGCTTCTGCAAGAAGTGTGGCGCCGGCCTGGGCTTCTTGAGCAAGGCCCGCGATGCCTATGCAGGGAAATAATCCGTCGTTTGCGGTTTGGCGCTCGCACGATGCACCCCGAGCGCTACACCGCAAGCGGCAAACATGAGGCGAGATTTCACGCGAGATCCGTCCAGTGACGGAGGTTGAAACATGGCCCGATTGCAAGACAAGTATAACCAAGAGATCGTCGGCACGCTGAAGACCAAGCTCGGCCGCACGAACATCCTGAGCTTGCCCAAGTTGCAGAAGATCGTCGTCAACATGGGCGTCGGCAAAGCGCTGGAGGACAAGAACCGCATGCAGCAGGCCGCCGAACAGCTGACTTCGATTTGCGGCCAGCGTGTCCAGATCACCAAGGCCAAGATTGCCGTCAGCGCGTTTCGCCTGCGGCAAGGCAACGAGATCGGTTGCCGGGTGACCTTGCGCGGCCGGCGCATGTACGAATTCCTCGATCGGCTCGTCAGCGTCGCCTTGCCTCGTATTCGCGACTTTCGCGGCATCAATCCGAAGAGTTTCGACGGCAATGGCAACTATACGCTGGGACTTTCCGAGCAGATGGTGTTCCCGGAAATCGACCCGGATAAGGTGAATTTCACGCAAGGCATGGACATCACCTTCGTGACGAGCACACGCAACGACGATGAAGCCCGTGAACTCCTGCGCGCGTTCGGCATGCCGTTCCGTGAAGCTTAAACGTTCGCCCCGTGCGGCCTAGCACGCATAGATCGGCCTGGAGAAGCCAATGTCAACGTTAGCGAAAAAAGTCGAGCACGAAAGTAATCTGAAGAAGATTGAGCTGCACAAGACGGGCAAGAAATTGCTGAAGCCGCGCGAACGCATTCGCATTCGCATGCGCTGCCGATTGTGCGGGCGAGCGCGGGCCGTGTATCGCAAGTTCGGCATTTGCCGAATCTGCTTCCGCGACATGGCGAACAAGGGGTTGATTCCTGGTGTGATGAAGGCGAGCTGGTAAGTGGTTTTCGTTTAGCGTTCGCGCGGCGCCGCGCGGAGGTTTGCGCTAAACGACGCAGGAGTATCCAAGGTATGATGACCGATTCGATCGCCGACATGTTGACGCGCATCCGCAACGCGAATCGCATTGAATCGCCCGCTGTCGATATGCCCTGCACCAAGGTGAAAGTGACGATCGCCCAGGTGCTCAAGGACGAAGGCTTCATCCTCGATTTCCAGGTCGGCTCGATGGTCCCGAACGAGCAAGGCGGAAACGTGTTCCAGTCGCCCGCTGCCGACAAGGACGTGAAGAAGGTTCTGCGCCTGTTCCTGAAATATGGTCCGGACGGCGAGCGCGTCATTCGCCGCATCCAGCGTGCCTCCAAGCCCGGTCGTCGGCTGTACTGCGGCTACAAAGAAATCAAGCCCGTGCTGCAAGGGATGGGCATCTCGGTAGTGAGCACCAGCCGTGGCGTGATGAGCGATCGCAAGGCCCGCGCCGAACGGCTGGGCGGCGAACTGCTGTGCTACGTGTGGTAAATGTTTAGCTGCGGGTCATGGACCCGCGCACGGCTCTGCGAGCTGGGGCTGAACTATCAGGAAAAACGCATATGTCCCGCATCGGTAAACAACTGGTCGCGATCCCCACTGGCGTCACGGTAAAAGTGGACGCCGGCAAGATCAAGGTCAAAGGGCCCAAGGGCGATCTGGAATTCGCCTGGCACCCAGCCATGAAGGTCGAATCCGACGGGAAGGCCGTCAAGGTCAGCCGGCCAGACGACGAGCGCCTCAACCGCGCCCTGCACGGCCTGACGCGCTCGCTCATCAACAACATGGTCCTCGGCGTCACCAAGGGTTATGAAAAACGCTTGAAGATCGAGGGTATCGGCTATCAAGCGAAGATGGACAAGAAATCGGTCGTGCTGATGGTCGGCTACGCCAACCAAATCGTCAAGACGCCCCCAGATGGCGTGACGGTCGAAACGCCCGACCCGACCACGATCGTCATCAAGGGTGCGGATAAACAGAAGGTCGGCCAGTTCGCCGCCGAAGTCCGCGCTTCGCGAAAGCCCGAGCCGTACAAGGGCAAGGGCATCATGTACGAAGGCGAAAAAATTCGCCGCAAGGAAGGCAAGTCCTTCACCAGCGGCGCGTAGTTCATGGGCCGCTTGCAGCTTAGCGCTTGAAAGCGGCGGTTCGAGGGAATCATGGATCTGCAAAAAACCAAGAAACGGCGCCAGCTCAGGCGGCGCCGCCACGTGCGTAGCAATATCGTCGGCAGCGCGGAACGTCCGCGCCTGACGGTGTATCGCAGCTCCAAGCACATCTATGCTCAATTGATCGACGACGGCAGCGGCGTCACTCTCGCCGCCGCCTCGAGCCGCGACAAGGGCTCGTCGATCAAGTACGGCGGCAACGTCAAGGCGTCCGAAGTCGTCGGGCAGAAGCTGGCGGAGGCCGCTCTCGCCAAGGGGATCAAGCTGGCCGCCTTCGATCGCGGACACTATCGGTACCACGGCCGCATCAAGGCGCTCGCCGACGGAGCCCGCAAAGGCGGGTTGCAGTTCTAACAAGTTCCGTATTCGTTTAGCGCTCGCTTATCGATCACGAGCGCTAAACGAAGACCGCAATTGAGGACGAAACATGGCCGAAAAACGCGACCGCAAAGACAACCGCGAAGATCGCAATGAAGGACTGGAAGAACGCATCATCAAGATTCGGCGCTGTGCCGCCGTGGTCAAGGGAGGCCGGCGATTCAGCTTCAACGCCATGGTCGTCGTTGGTGATCGGCAAGGTCGCGTCGCCTGGGGCTACGGTAAGGCCAACGAAGTTCCCCCCGCCGTCGAAAAGGCCGCCAAGGAAGCCGAGAAGTCTCTCAAGCAATTGCGGAAGATCTCGATGAAGGGCAGCACGATTCCGCATCGTGTCGTCGGCAAATTCGGCGCGAGCAAGGTGATCCTCGTCCCCGCTGGGCCGGGCACGGGCGTCAAGGCTGGCCCCGGTGTGCGCGATGTGCTGGTCGCCGCTGGAATCCACAACATCCTCACCAAGGTTCACGGCAGCACCAACGCAATCAACCTGGTTAAGGCCACCATCGACGGTCTGAAGCAACTGCGCACCCGCGAGGAAGTGGCCGGGCTGCGCGGCGTGGCATTATGACGTTTAGCCGCGGATCGCAGATCCGCGCGGTGCTCCGAACTACGGCTAAACAAATCGAGGTTAACATGGACCTGTCCAAGATACATCACGGCATCAACAAGCGCACCCCGAAGAAGCGCGTCGGACGCGGCCCGGGCTCAGGCCACGGCAAAACCTCCTCGCGCGGCAGCAAAGGCCAGTACGCCAGCGCCGGCGCCAAGAAGCCGCGCTTCACCTTTGAAGGCGGCCAGATGCCGCTGTTCCGCCGCATTCCGAAACGCGGCTTCAGCCACGAAACCTGGGACCTTAAGTATCACGTCGTCAATGTCGGCGATATCGACAAGGCCTTCAACAACGGCGACACCGTGGATGCCGCCGCGCTGGCGAAAGTCGGCCTCGCCAAGGGCCCCGCTGACGGCGTGCGCGTACTCGGCCAGGGGGACGTGACCAAGAAATTGACCGTCAAAGCGAGCCACTTCTCCAAGTCGGCCCAGGAGAAACTCACGGCCAAGGGAGGCGCGTTTGAACTCGTGCCCGGCCCGAAGAAGCCCGTCCGCAACAAGATGAAGCCCAAGACGGCCAAGGAAAAATGAGGGCCGACCGCGGCTAATTTGCTTCCACGACTTTCTCTTGCCTCGCGCGAGTGAAACTTGATACTCTATCGGATGGAAGTGGGCACGATGTCCGCGGTTCGCTGATTCGAGGATTTACCCATGTCAACAGCTACGGTGCTGGTGAAGACCGGCCTGAACTCTTTCGGGCAAAGCCGACTCGCCTCGGTCTTCAAAATCAAGGAACTACGCCAGAAGATCCTCATCACGCTGCTCTTCTTGGCCATCTATCGCATTGGCTTTCACGTCCCCGTGCCGATTCTCGATCAAGAAAAAATGGCCGCCCGCAGCCAGGACGAGGGCTTGCTCGGCCTGATTTCGATGTTCTCCGCAGGCAGCCTGAGCCAGAGCACGATCTTCGGCCTGGGGATTATGCCCTACATCTCGGCCTCCATCATCTTCCAGCTTCTGGCGAGCGTTTATCCGCCGCTGGAGAAGCTACAAAAGGAAGGAGAGGCGGGCCGAAAAAAAATCAACGAATACACCCGCTACGCCACGGTGGTCATATGCCTGTTTCAGGCCTGGATGTGGGTCACGACCTTGGTGCGCCCACAGCCCGACGGCTTGGGAATGGGTATCGCCCATTACGACAGTTTCTGGTACGTGCTGGCGACCATCGTCACCATGTCCACGGGCACGATCTTCCTCATGTGGATCGGCGAGCAGATCGACGAGTACGGCATCGGTAATGGCATCAGCTTGCTCATCATGGCGGGCATCGTCTCGCGCATCCCGGATGCCACCTATTCGTTGATCTCGGCCCGCGCCTCCGAGCCTGGCTTCGAGGTGCCCTTTCTGGGTTTCAAGCTGCGGGCCAGCATACTCGTGCTCGGCGGCTCCGGCGCGGGGGGCGATATCGGCCTGGAGAAAGTCTTCGTATTGATCTTCCTTTTCATCAGCGTCGTCGTCGGCGTCATCGCCATGACCAAGGCCCAACGCCGCATCCCGACGCAGTCCGCCAAGCACGTCCGCGGCCGGCGCGTCTACGGCGGCACGCGCAACTTCCTGCCGTTGCGCATCAATCAGGCGGGCGTCATGCCCGTGATCTTCGCGTCGAGCTTGTTGATTCTGCCTACCATGCTGCTGAAATGGATCGCCGGCGCCTTTCGCGAAAACAACGCCTTCGCAAATGTCATGCACAACCTTTCCTACGCCCTGGAACGGCAAGGCTATCTCTACAATATCTTCTACGTCGCCTTGATCTACTTCTTCTGCTATTTCTGGACAGCGATCACCTTCAACCCGAAGGACATCGCCAACAACCTCAAGGATTACGGCAGCTTCATCCCCGGCTATCGGCCAGGCAAGCGCACCGCCGATTACCTTGAGAAGGTTATCATGCGCATCACGTACGTTGGCGCCGCCTTCCTGGCCATTGTCGCCATCATACCGAGCATGATCTCGGCCTCCCTCGAAGTCAACTATACAATCGCCAGCTTTTACGGCGGCACGGGGCTCTTGATCGTCATCAGCGTCGCGCTCGATCTCGTACAGAAGATCAACAGCCACCTCGTCATGCGAAACTACCCGGGCTTGACGGAGGATTGATCTGTTTAGCCGCGGGTCGAAGACCCGCGCGGCTCTGCGAGCCGCAGCTAAACGCAAAAGACCCGACTCCGAAATCGTCTCGGCGTCGGGTTTGTTTTTTGATTGATGCGCGCGGGGCTTGCGAAGAACATGGAACTTTCCCAAAATGGACACAGGCTCCATACTCGTTCTCTCCCCAAACGCAGGCGACCTGCCTGCCGCACTGGCATGACGCTCGTGCCACGAGTCTCACGGATGCATGGTCGCGGAAGACACGACTTATGCGCATGATCTTCATCGGTCCCCCTGGCAGCGGCAAAGGCACGCAGGCCCAACTCTTGAGCCAGCGCCTTGGGCTTCTGCATTTCGCGACCGGTGACATCCTGCGTGATGCCGTCGCCAAGGACACCCCGGAAGGCCAACGGGCCAAGCCCTTCATGACCGGCGGGCAACTCGTCCCCGACATCATCGTCAATGACATCGTCAACGCCCGCCTGCGCTCGAAGAATCGCCCCGTGAAGTTCATCATGGACGGCTACCCGCGCACCCTGGCCCAGGCGAATTCGTTCGACGCGGTCCTGAAGGAGCAAGGGCTGGACCTCGACGCGGTCGTCTTCTTGAACGTGGGGGACGAGGAGATCGTCCGCCGCAACGGCGCTCGCTGGACCTGCATCAACCCGGAATGCAAGGCGACCTACAACACGCTGACGAGGCCGCCGCTCACGCCCGGACGCTGCGATTTGTGCCAACACCTGCTCTATCAGCGCGAGGACGACGATCCGGCGACGATCCGACGCCGTCTGCAATATTTTCACGAGCAGGCGGCAGGCATCCTCGATCACTATGCTCGGCAAGGCCGCCTGATCGAGGTTCCCGGCCGCGGCGACATCGAGGCGATCTATGCCAGCATTGTGAAAGCGCTCGGCAAGTAGTAATCGTTCACCCCTCTCCCCTGTACTCAGGGGAGAGGGGTTGGGGGTGAGGGGCTGAGCTGCCGGCGGTTCCACCCCCTCACCCCCGGCCCCTCTCCCCCTGAGTACAGGGGGAGAGGGGTGGCAAATAATCTGCCGCTCGCGGCTTGGTGTTCGTAATAGAGCTATGCGAACGCCAAGGCGCAAGCGGCACTCAAGAGGAATGGTATCGCGGTGTTCCGTCAGTTCTTCACCACTCCACCGGAGTTGAAATCGGCGCGCGAGATCGGCCTGATGCGCGAATCGGGCAAGATCGTCGCCGAGGCTCTGCGCCTGTGCCGTGAGATGGCCAAACCCGGCGTGCGCACCATCGACATCGACCGCGCCGTGCAAGCGCTCTATCACAAGTACGGCGTCACACCGCTATTCAAGGGTTATCCCGGCCAAAATCCCAAACACCCGTTCCCGGCCTGCACGTGCCTGTCGCTCAACGAGCAGATTGTCCACGGCATCCCCAATAGTCGCGAGATCCGCGACGGCGACATCCTGAAAGTGGACACTGCCTGCAAGCTCAATGGCTGGTGCGCCGACGCCGCCATCTCGGTCCCCGTCGGCAACGTCCGCCCCGAGCGCCTGCGTCTGATCCAGACAGGCGAGCAGGTCCTCAAGATCGCCATCGAAGAACTGGGCCGGCGCCGCTGGTGGTCCGAAGTCGCCGCGGCCATGCAGCACCACGCTGAGCAAGCGGGCTACACCATGGTCGAACAGTACGTCGGCCACGGCATCGGCCGCATCATGCACGAAAACCCGCAGGTGCCGAACTTCGTCAACCGCGACGTGAAGAAGCACGATTTCCGCCTGGAGCCCGGCCTGGTGCTCGCGGTCGAACCGATGCTCAACATGGGCAAGGCCGACACGCGCACGCTGGGCGATCAGTGGACAGTCGTCACCAATGACGGCTTGCCGAGCGTGCATGTCGAGCACACGCTGGCGATCACGGCCGACGGCATCATCATCGTGACGGCGGATGCGTGATTGGTCCGAGGCATGAATTCAAGCCCGCAGGCGACGATGGAGCCTACGGGGCGCACCCCAAGGAGTAGCGATCATGTTGACCTTGCGCGTCGGCCTCGTGCTCTTGATTTGCCTCATCACGGCGCTGTGGATGCTCACGCCGGCCGCGTCCGCCGATGAAAAGCACACCAAAATCGCCAAGGAGATCGTCACTGCGTTCACGAATCGGGTGCGGCCGCTCGAAGTCGCCGCCAACCTCGCCTGGTGGAACGCCAACATTACCGGGAAAAAGAAAGCCTACCAGGCCAAGGAGGACGCCCAGAACCAGCTCGATGCCATCCTCGCCGACAAGGCCCAGTTCGCCGGTGTCAAGGAGATCAAGGAGTCCGGCGAAATCGACGATCCGATCACCAAGCGCGCCATCGACGTCATCTATCTCGCCTGCCTGGAGAAGCAGCTCGACGAGAAGCTCCTGAAAAACCTGACCAAGCTCGGCAACGAGATCGAGGCCGAGTTCACGAACTTCCGCGCCAAGATCGCCGATCCCCTCGACCGCAAGAAGAGCATCATGCTGACCGACGCCGAGGTACGGCGCATCCTCAAGGTGTCAACAATTTCCGAGCGCCGCAAGGAAACCTGGGAGGCGTCGAAGGAGCTGGGCAAAGTCGTCGAGCCCGCCCTGAAGAAGCTCGTCAAGCTCCGCAACGACGCCGCCAAGAAGCTCGGCTTCGCGAACTTCCACGCCATGCAGCTTCATCTCAACGAGCAAAACGGCGACGATCTCATCAAGCTTTTCGATAAGCTCGACGAACTCACCCGCGAACCATTCACGAAAGCGAAGGCCGAAATCGATGTGGAGCTGGCCAATCAATCAAACGTCAAAGTCAAAGACTTGATGCCGTGGCACTATCACGATCCGTTCTTTCAAGAAGTCCCCGGCGTCTTCAAGGCGGACCTCGACAAGATCTACGCCCAGCAAGACCTCATTCGCCTGTGCCGGGAGTTCTACAAGGGTATCGATTTGCCGATCGACCTGGTGATCGAGAAGACCGGCAACGACTTCGCTCCGAGAGTCGGCAAGAATCCGCACGCCTTCTGCACCGACATCACGCGCGACGGCACCGACGTGCGCGTGCTCGCCAATGTCGTGCCCAATGAATACTGGATGTCGACATTGCTGCACGAATTCGGGCATTCGGTCTATTCAAGCATCAACATCCCGGAGAAGCTGCCGTACGTTTTGCGGACCGAATCGCACATCCTCACCACCGAAGGCGTGGCGATGATGTTCGAAAAGATGTCGAAAAGAAGGGCCTGGCTGGAGCAAATGGGTGTCAAGGTTAAGGACTCCAAGGCCTTCGACGAAACGGGGACGAAGATGTTGCGTTATCAGCTCTTGATCTTCTCGCGCTGGTGTCAGGTGATGCTGCGTTTCGAGAAAGGGATGTACGAGAACCCGGAGCAGGACCTCAACAAGCTATGGTGGGATAACGTCGAGAAATATCAATTACTGCGCCGCCCGGTCGGCCGCAATGCGCCGGACTATGGCAGCAAGTATCACATCGTCGGCGCCCCGGTCTATTATCACAACTACATGATGGGCGAGTTGTTCGCCTCGCAGCTGCACCACGCCATCGCCCGCAAGGTTTACAAGGGCGCCGATCCGAAAACGGTGACGTACGTAGGCAACGAAGAGGTCGGCGCCTTCATGCGGCGGCACGTTTTCGAGCCGGGCCGCACGCTGAACTGGAATGAGCTGACGAGGTTTGCCACGGACGCAGACCTGAGCCCGGAGGCATTTGCGAAGGACTTCAGCGGGAAACGATGATCACGTTTAGCGCTCGCGTGGCGATGCGCGAGCGCTAAACAAATCAGTCTTAGCGGGTTTGCCGCGCTGGCGGCGGCGCTTCCGGCAGCGGTTGGAATATTTTTGGTTCGCCACCCCTGACAGGCTCCAGGTGGGAGTAGGATCGCAGCCAGTTCGCTTTGAGGCGAAGGCGATCGCGGATCGCTTGATTGCTTGTCTGCTTTGCCGTGGGGCTTTCGGCGAGCCTTTCGTATTCGCCGGCCGCGAACACGAGCGCTATGCGGTGTGCAGTCGATGCGCTGAGGCCGGACTGCAAGCCGAGCGGCGGCGTCTTCCGATCCTTCAGACCCCACCAGCTGGCGTCGATCCGTTCCTTCGCTGCAATCTCACTCGATACCGGTACAAACGAACCGTTGATCAAACGAGACTCATCGCGGTGCGCTGGATGCACGGGATCCGCCAGCAGATCGTCGATCGCCTTTTCTTCATCGGGCAAGTCCTCGGCCTTCGACCAGTGCAGATCGCGCGCCTTCTCCCACGCCTTCACTACCATCGTGCGATAGCCAGGCCGATAGAGCCGCACGAGCAGCGTGTACTGGCTCTTTTCATGCGTGGCGCCGCCGCCGATGCCGAACGGATCGTAGACACCCAGGGCGTGCGCCAGTTCAAGCTGGCTGGGAACAAGGCCGTGTTCGTCGATCGGGATCTTCGATAGCGAGTACTGCGTCGCGGTCGGCGCCGGCGCACGCTCGGTGCGATCGACATCGATGCGATAGGCATGCACGCTGTCGGCGTTCGGAACCGCCAGCACGGGCGTGTGCGCGAGCGTCGGAATTACGTAAGCCAGGCAACCCGTGCAGTTCGGCAAAAGGGCAAGCAAGACGAGCCAGCGTTTCATGACGTTCCCTCACCTGAAAGACCAGGACAAAGAGGGACGTGTAATACGCGGTCGGTGAGGATGTGTCAAGCTCAACGCACTTCGAGCGAATACTCGGGATGCCGCAGCGCGTTCTTCGATTGAGTCAAGCGAAACGATTTGGCGAACACCTCGGATTTCACCCAACCGTCCTTCTTGCGTCGCGTCGCGTAGCCCTTGGCCGTGTGGTGAAGGATGTCGAATTGCGGCTTGTCGCCGCGAGCATCGACCAGCCAGTATTCGCGTATGCCCGCTTCCCAGTAGGCTTGCTTCAGGATGACGTTGTCCTTCGCTTCGGAGCTAGCGCTCAAGACTTCAAGGACCATGTCGGGCGAGCCTTGCAGCTCGACGTATCCTCCCTCTTTTCCCTCGATGAGCCGAATGAGATCCGATTGCAGCGTTTCATTGGAGATAAACGTCGCATCCGGATTGCCGGAGATGTCCGCCGCGAAGTTGCTCAGGAGTAGCCCATCTCCAAGCATCAAGCCCAGCTTCCCTCTTTTGGACAAATTGTAGAGAGTCGAGGTATACTCTGTCTTGACGGCAACGTGGGTGAAAATCTGTTCTTTGCTCATGTCGGCCCACACCTCTCCACAGAGCCACCAAACGCTCCCCTTCTTGGGGAAATCGTCTTCATCGGTCCAGCGGCGAAACGAATCGATGTCCACGACCCAGAACGGCACGCTGATTTTGCCGTCAATGACTGTCACGACCATGTTGGCGTCCCTCGTCCAAGAACTACTCTGCCGTATCATAAATGGTCAAATCACAGAAATCCAGATCAACCACAGTTTCCATATTCTATCTCTGTTCACCTGTAGTTTGACGCAAGGAATCGACTCATGCCCGAAGTGCCGACAAGCGAGCAGTTGGAAACGTTCGCGAATCAATATCCCGAGCGCGATTACGTGATCGAGATCGTCTGCCCGGAGTTCACGTCGATGTGCCCGAAGACGGGGCAGCCGGACTTCGGGACGATCACCTACACCTACACGCCCGACAAGCTGTGCGTGGAGCTGAAATCGCTAAAGCTGTACTTGCAACGCTTTCGCAACGAGGGGATCTTCTACGAGAACGTGATCAATCGCCTGCTCGACGATTTCATCAAGGCGTGCCGACCGCGCAAGCTCAAAGTCGTCGGCGCCTTCACGCCGCGCGGCGGCATCACGACGACCGTGACCTGCGTTTACGAAGCGCGCATGGGATGAAATCTCGGCGTAAGCACGTGTCGCACGCGGCTCTCTCGTTCGTATAACAACCTCATGTCAACCACGGCCACGCCTCCCAAGCAGCCGCCTGTTTTCAACCTGCCGAATCAGCTCACGGCGGGCCGGCTGGGGCTCGGCATCATCCTCTTTGTCCTCATCGAACACGACCATTGGCGCTCGTGCATCGCCGTCTTCGCCCTTGCCGCCTTCACCGATTGGCTCGACGGCTATGTCGCGCGCAAGCAAGGCCTCACCAGCACGCTCGGCCGCAATCTCGATCCGCTCGTGGACAAGGTAGTCGTCTGCGGCGCGTACATCTTTCTTTTGCGCGAACCTCACTCCGCCCTGACGCCTTGGATGATCGTGATCGTCGTTTCGCGCGAGCTGATCATCACGGGGCTGCGCAGCTTTCTGGAAAATCTCGGCGCCAACTTCGGCGCGGAATGGCTCGGCAAGATCAAGATGGTGCTTCAATGCGCGGCACTTTTCGCGATCTTCCTGGCCCTGCACGATCGCAGCAACGAGATCTTCCACTGGGCACGTGATATCCTCGTGTGGTCCATGTTGACCGCGACCGCCCTGAGCGGTCTGCAATATCTGTGGAAGGCGTTTGCCCTGTTAAACAAGAATTCTTAGCCGCTGGCGGCTTAGCGCTCGCAGGCTGAGATCTAGAACATTCGATGGCGTGCCGCAAGCGCTAAGCCGCAAGCGGCCAGGGAGTTCGACCCATGCTCGGTGTTGGCCTCGTCGGTTGCGGCATGATTGCTCGGTTCCACGTCCGGGCCTTGAACGATATCCCCGGCACGCGCGTGGCGGCCGTTTTCGATCAGATTCCCGCCAGCGCGGCGAGGCTGCAAAAGGAAATGCACGAGCAGTGGAACATCCGCTGCGATGTCGCCGCCGACCTCGACGCCCTGGTGAAACACAAGGACGTGGACATCGTCATCATCGGCACGCCGAGCGGCAACCACATGGAGCCCGCCGTCGCCGCCGCCAACGCGGGCAAGCATGTCGTGGTCGAGAAG
>SYHD01000008.1 GCA_005799265.1 Planctomycetia bacterium
TGGCCCGAGCCTCCGCTTCTGTGAGGCTCGGCCCCAGAGAGACATCCAGTGCCGTGATGGTAAAACCCTCCGTGTGTCTCACAGAGGATACCCAAACAGGCGGTTCGAGCAAAGATGTACTTCATACGGCTAAAGAGTTACTCCAACTGTTATTCCGCCGCCAGCAGTTCGGTCGCGAAGAGCAGGCCCATCGCGCCGCCGCGGTCGTCGCGGCCATTGATCGCTGGGCGCTCGAAGTAATCGCGCAACGTTTTCTGCTTGCCCGTGCCCGCGCAGACGTTGACCAGCTTGCCGTCCGCGCTGGTCCGTTCCTTGACGGCGCGCCAGGCGCGATCAACGCACGGCTGATAATCGTCCTTGGCCAGCCAGCCTCGGCGAATGCCTCGCTGCATGGCGAAGCCGATCATGCAGGTGCAGGAGTATTCGTCGTAACTTTCCGGATGGTCGATCACTTGATGCCAGCAGCCGGTCTTGGCGTCCTGGTGCGGCTTGAGGGCCGCCATGTGCTTTTGAAATTCGACGAGCAAATCCTGCCGCGCGGGCTGGTCGTCGGGCCAGTCGCTCAGGGCCAGCGCGAGGCCGAGAGCCGGGAAGCCGTTGCCTCGTCCCCAGGCGGCCTCGCACAGCGGCGAATGCCGATAGATGCCGTCACGCCGCAGACACAGCTTGCGCATCGAGGCGAAGTGCGTGACGGCCGCGTCGAAGTACTTGCGTTCGCCAGTCAGCTTGCCGGTCGCCGTCAGGATCGGCCCGGCCATGAAGACGGCGTCGCTCATCTCGTTATGATAGGGCATGATTGGCAGCGGTTTGCCGTCCTTGCCGAAAATCTGGTCGGCGGCGTTTCGGCACAAGAGCGTCCAGCGTTCGCGGTCTTTGCCATTCGCCCGCGTCGCCAGTTCCGCGAAGATCAGATGCCCCGCCTGTTCGCTGCCGGACTTGGGGATCGGCGATTTGTCGCCGCGCAAGAACGGCGTCACGATCCTGGCCACTTCCTCGGCGTACTTCGGCTGCCGCGTCAATTCGCTCAAGCGCAGTTTCGCGACCAAGGGCAACGCCGGGATGTACGCGACCTGATCGAGCTTCTTGCCATAGACGGCCGCCAGTTGTTCCGCCACCTGCTTGGGCGAACGCGCGTCGTCCTTCCCCGTCGGCGTCCGCGCATCACCAACTTCGGCAGCAGTCAACTTGCGCCAGGCGTCCATGGTCGGCCTGAGGATCGAGCGCGAATCCCCGTTGATACCGTAGCCCTGAAAGCCGATGGGGCCGTCGAACGCGATCTGCTTCAGCTTGCGCAGCACGATGCGCGTGTCGTAGCTCCCCTTGTCGAGCGTCTGGATCAGACGATTCCATTGCCCGCCCTTCACGCCTGAATCGGCGCCGTTGATGGTCGTCGTGAATAACAACGACTTGGCGTCATCCAGCAGCGCCGGGATTTTTTCTTCATCGCCCATCGCCAGGCAATGGCAAAGGTTGAATGTGACGCCGAAACGCTTGTGATTGACGACCTTGGCCAGCTTCGTCGCGTCGCCGAAGTGGGCGGTCCATTCGCCGACGTGAGGATAAACGGCAACGCGCAAATCGTTGGCGGCCGCCGTGTCCGCGAGATCGCGGAGCGTCTTGACGAGCGGTTCCTTGTCAGTCAACGCGTCGAAGGCCGGGCCTTTGCCCCCGATGTGCAGCCAAACGATCGTGCCGCGTCCCTTGAGCGCCTCCATGAGTTTGGTCAGGTCGGGCGCGTGCGCCAATTTGCCGTCGGGTGTCACCTTGGCCTGGCAGTAGATGGCGAACATCTTGAGCCCACGCTTCTCGGCCCGGTCGGCGGCGGCCACGGCCTGTGCGGGCGAAGTCTCGGTCCAGGCGATGCCCGCGTAGCCAAGCTCCTTGACCAAATCGAATTGCTGGTCGGCCGAAAGACCCGTGCGCTGAAAGGCGGTGTCCATGGCGTAAAACGGATTTGCGCGGCCGTTCCGCGCCGGTCCGTCAGCGCACGCCGGCATGACCGGAATGACGAGCAGGCATCCAAGTATCAGACTCATGCGAACGGCCATCTCAGCTTCTCCATCGGCGATCAAAATTTGGTGAGGCGAGGCGAATCATAGTCCGTTATACTCCACGGCGTTGAGATTGTCGTTTTTGATGACGCATTCCATGCATGCCCAATCTGGCGAGAAATGGCGACGGCGTGTGGACCAGTTGCAGGACCATGAGATGCATGGCCGTGGCGATACCGGGCGAGTTCCTTTCCATCCTCTCCGCGGGTCGTTGAATAATCCTGATTCGCGATCGTCGTATTTGGTGTTGCCGTGCCGTTGTATTCGGATAAACCGACAAGTGAATACGAGCGGCTGGATGATCCCCTTCGGCGCGTACCTACCGCACGAATCCTTGCAAACCGAATTGTGCTCCCACGCTAGACCGATTCAACCAATGGGAATTGACATGAAAGCTCTCCTGGCTTCTGCGTGTGCGATGGCTTCGTTGTTTGTGCCGTTGCTCATGGCACGGGTGCAGCCAGAGGCGTCCGAACACCTTGGCGCCGCGCGCCAACCTGCCGCGAAAGTGCCGATCATCCTCGATTGCGACATTGGCACCGACATCGATGACACCTTCGCCGTCGCTCTGGCCGCCCTCAGCCCGGAGTTGGACCTGCGCGGCGTCACCACGGTCAGCGGCGACACGCAGGCGCGGGCCCTCATGGTGTGCCGGCTGTTGACGGCGGCGGGGCGGCGGGATGTTCCGGTCGCGGTCGGGAAGGCCAATCAGCCGCCGCAGGCCCTGCGCGGTGTGCAGGAGCAGTACATCCGCCAACCCCCGGCGTTTCGCGCCTCCAAGCCGATCAAGGAGCCGGCGGTCGAATTCATTTACAAACAGCTCAAGGCCAACCCCGGCCAGATCACGCTGGTCGCCGTTGGGCCGCTCAGCAACATCGCCCAGCTCGTGACCGAACATCCCGACTGCAAGCCGTGGATCAAGCGCCTGGTCATCATGGGCGGCTCGGTGCGCGTCGGTTACAACAACAAGCCGCCGGTCAGCGCCGAGTTCAATATCCGCGCCGACGCCAAGGCGGCCCAGATCGTCTTCAATGCCGGACTGCCATTCGTGGTCGCGCCGCTCGATGCCACCACCATGTTGAAGCTGGAAGAGCCAGGCCTGCGGCGCATCTTCGGGGCCGGCACGCACTTCAATTATCACGTGCAGGCCCTCTATCAGCTCTGGGACCAGAAGTCGGCGCCCATTCTGTTCGATCCGGTCGCGGTCACGCTTTGCTACACGGAGCGTTTTTGCAAGATGGAGGAGCTGCACCTGGAAGTCGACGACAAGGGCTTCACTCGCATCGGCGCCGGCAAGCCCAACGCCCGCGTGGCGACCTCGATTCAGAGCGACGAATATCTGAAGTGGTTTGTCGATCGTTTCGCCCCCGCCAAGGAAGGGGCGCCGGAAGCAGCGCCGCTCAACATCGCGAAGACGATTGCGCGCAAGGGCATGCCGAATCGCGTTCACGTCTTCGAGGACTACGAAACCGACATCGAGAAACGCTGGTGGCTGAGCGGCAAGGCGGAGTCGGCCAATGTGCCGACCGGGAGCAAGCGCGCCAACCGCGCCGTGTTGACTCAGGATTTCGACGGTCAAATGGGCGACCAGAAAAGGATGTACAGCGCGGTCATCTTCAACCCCGTGCCCGGCCCGCCGATGGGCAAGAATCCGCGTTTGAGCTTCCGCTACTTTCTCAAAGGCACCGATGTTCTAAAGGTGCAGATCTACAGCTTGAGCAAGGGCTATCATCGCTTTTTGACATTGACCGGCCTGCCCCAGGGTTCGTGGCAAGACGCTACCGTGGACATGACGGACGCGCGCCGACCCGACGGCAGCGGCGGCCCGCTCGCGGAAGGCGAACGCATCGACGACATCCAGTTTTACGCCGATCCACGCGCCGAACTGCTCATCGACGACATCGTGCTCTATGACGAGGCCAATGCCGACGAGAAACGGCCCTTTCCGAAGCGTTTTCTGTTCACTGGCGGGTTCGATTCCGGCAAGCAAGGCAAGGAATGGCCTGGCAGTTTTGAGATCATACCCAAGCAGGGTTACTTCTGGCACGGCGCCAAATCGGTGGAGATCCCGTCCCTCAAAGCTTCCTGGATCGAATTGAATCTGCGCGGCGAACGGGAGATCGGCGCCAAAACGCAACTACTCGTCCGTTACCGCCTCACCGGCGCAGATGCGATGCGCGTCGCCCTTGTCCACGGCAAGAGCAAGAAAATCTCCGTCGCGTGGGCCAAGGGCCTGACCAGCGACCGCTGGTCGGAGTTGGTGCTAGATTATCCAGGGGCTGGCAGCTCACCAAATGCTGTCAAGCTGGATCGGGTCGATGCGATCCAGTTCTTGCCCGGCAACGCCGAGCTTATCATCGACGATCTACTGCTCTATGAGCCGGAGCGATGAACAGCCCTCTCTCAAGGAAATTGACATGAAACATGCCGCGTTTTTCTTTCTGATGCTGGCTTCAACCTGTGCGGCGGCGCAGGGGCCTCCCGCCGTGAACCAAGTCTCCCTCAAGAAAGGAGACCGCATCCACTTCTATGGCGATTCCCTGACCGCTCAGGCTCTGACGCCCAAGGGTTGGGTCACGTTGCTGCGCGAGCACTTCAAGAAAAACCACCCGGACCTTGGCATTGAGGTGACGACGTTCGCCGTCGGCGGCTATCCGATTGTCCAGCGCTTGAAGAAACTGGACGACGAAGTGCTCGCCAAAAAGCCGACAGTCGTGGTCATTCAGGGGGGCGTGCCGGATGCCCTGCGCGGCTTCAGCAACGACGAGTTCAAATCGGCCTTGGAGACGATGATCGAGCGCCTGCGCAAGGCGGATGTGCGCGTCGTCGTGTGCTCCTGCACCAGCCTGGGCGAAAAGAAAGACGGCTCCAATCGTATCGACAAGAAGCTCGACGAGTTCGCCGAGGTCGCCCGACAAGTTGCTCGCGACAAGAAGGTTCCGCTCAACGACCTGCGCAAAGCCTTCCAGGAATACTGGAACAAGAACAACCCGGACAACAAAGACAAGGGAATCCTGACCTACGACGGCAACCATTTCAACGATACCGGCAATCAGTTCGTCGCCCAGCAGATGCTGAAGATGTTCGCCGCGCCGCCCAGCCAGCCCTGAGAGACACGCATTTCCGCAACGAGCTGAAAACGAAAATTGTCGCCTTTCGTTCCGCGCAAGAGCGTTCCTTCGCGGAACGAAAGACGACGATCATTTGACCGAAAACACCCGTTCGATGCGCGAGACATTCCCCTGGCGATCCTTCACCGAAACCGTCAGGCTCCCCTTCGCCAAGTTCGCGAGCGGCCTGTCGAGCACCAGTTCCCAGACACCCGGGCTCTTGACGCGGAATTGCTCGGCAAGATTCTTCCCGGCCGCCAAACCGTTGACCGCGAAGTCGGCCGATACGTGGAAGGTCTTCAAGTCCAACCCCGTCTGGTAATCGTGCATGCCAATCAGAATCCGCTGCACGGCGTCGTTACTCCCGGCACGCGGGTAGGTGAGCGTCAACGTCGGCCGTTGATCGTCCAGCGACCAACCGGGGCGGGAGGAATCCTTCGAGAGATCGATGGGGCAACCCAGATCGATCCAGCGCACCAGCGTCAGGCGGTCTTCGTCCGTGAGTGGCTTTACCTTGCCGCTCTTCACCGCTTCCGGAGGCGGCATGATCCCGCCGGTGTAGGCGATGTGAGAGATCTCCCGATTCTTGGGCGTGTCAGCTATGGGCTTGCCGTGCTGGTGGAGTGAGCTCGGATCGCCAGGGATCGCTTCATAGGGGCGGTCTTCGTTGTCGAAGCCGTCGAGCCGCTGCCCATAGATCTTCCAGATCAACAGACTGCGCCGCGCCTGCATGAGCCGAACGTAGCGGGAGGCGGACAGATCGGTCCAGCCATGCCGGTGCAGCGGCTTGATTCCGTACTCCCCCTTGGTGTCGGCGGCCAGACGAGCGTACGTTCCCGGCACGGTGATGCCGAAGCCGAGGCCGGCGGGATTTTGCGTGCTGACCATGCGTTCGTCATCCAGGACCAGATTGGCCGCTGGCTTGTCCAACTTTTGCGAATGACAGGCGACGCAACTGCGTTCGAAGATGGGTTTGACATCCTTGTAGTATTCGACCGTCTTCACGTCGGCCTCAAAGCGCAAACCGGTCTGGTCCTTGGCGTCCCACTTCTTGCCCGACTGATCAAGCTTTTTGGTGGTCACGAGCGGCGTCTGCCCGGTGAGATCGAAGATCGCGTAATCCGGCCTGGCGGCGGCGGTCAACTCGAATGGGGTCGGCTTTTGACTGTGGGCGTGGCAACCGCCGCAGTCGTTGCGGATCTCGCCCGGCCTGAGCTGGTGCCACGTCTGGGCCATGTTCAAGACCATGCCATTCTTGTCCAGCGTTTGAAATGTCCAGGCCACGTTGGCGGGGATTTTCGCGAGGAAACTGGTATCGGGGTTCTCGTCCGGGTCGAGGAATTGGCCGGAGAAATGAACCTTTGCATCCTTTCTCCTTCCGCCTTCATCCTTCTTCACGAAATGGCGCACGGGCATCTCGCCAAGGATGCGGTAGCGTTCCCGGCCATGATTGTAGTAGGTGCGGCCGCGCTGGATTTCGCTCGTGGGTTCCAAAAGAAGAATGCGCACGGCATGGATGTCGTCGTTGCTGTAGACGCCCGCGTCGGAGCCCTGCACGGTCCAGTTGAACGAACTGTCGAAGCCCTTGTAGCCGGTCGGATCTTTGGCGCCGGCGAAGGTCGCCGTGACGCTGCCCGGAGGAACCACGCCGTAAGGATAACTTTCGCGCTTGTACAAGCTCGAGGTGCCGACCAGGCCGTACGGCGTTCCTTCGGGCAGGTGCCGCGAACGCTTGCCGTCGTTCACGAGCGCCGACAGGCGGCGGGGCTCATCGACGCCGTAGATGCGCTTGTAGGGAACCAGGGCGCGCGGCCATTGTTCGTGATACTTGGGATCGTTCTTGAGGAGCCGCATCTCGCCCGGACTATCGATGGGCTTGCCGGATTTGATGAGATAGATGCCGCTGTCGAACCCTGGCGTGTACTTGGTGTGATTGTTGATGGACCCGGCCGACCAGACCGTTAGCATGTGATTGTCCGGAGCGCCGGACGGATGCGTGAAGAGCCCCAGCCGCGGCGAATCTTTCTTGCCCAGGATGGCCGGCAACGAAGGCCAATCTCCCTTGCGCACGAATGGCGTGAAGGCCTCGATGCCATAGGGGCTAAAAGGAAAGCTGATGTAGATGCCTCGGCCATCCTCATGCCGGCCGTGGCGCAGCGGCGTGTTGCGCGGGTCTTGCTTGTAGCCCGGACCGAACGGCGCGTACCCCTTCGGCTGCTGGATAGGTATTTTGTAGTAGGAGCCAAAGCCCGCATTATTGAGGTTGTAATACGATTCGGCAATGATGCTCTCGTCGGAGAGCTGCGTCTGGAAGTGGGTTGAATCCGAGGTGCCGTTGCCGATTTCAAAGGCACTGAAGAGCGGGCCCCAGTTGGTGCCGTCGGGATTGATCGACCAGAGGCCCCACAGGTGATGGCTGCGCAGTCCCTGCGATTCGAGCGAGCTGAACATGATGCGGCCATCTTTCAGAACGACCGGGTGCAAGGCCATGCCCAGGTTCAGGTCGCCGATGCACTCCACGTTTTGCCCGTCATCATCCATGACAAAAAGCTGTAAGGCGAGAGCGTTCGGCGCGTAACCGGGATTGGAAGCCTTGAAGGCGTTGCGATCGCTGACGAAGACCAGCCTGCCGCCGGGCAGCGGACAGGGGCCGAGATTGTAGACGCCCCAGGATGGCAGCGGCGTCTTGGACCAATCGGCCGCGCCGGTGTTGGGCGTGAAAACCTGCTGGGTGAGCTGCACGATTTTCCGCGTCGGCACGTGGATCTTGTAAAGGTCGGCGCCCTTGTGCTTCAGAGCGTCGTGCATCTTGGCATAGTAGACCCAGGCCGCGTCAAACGAGACGAACGGATCGGCTATCGCTTCGTGTTCTTTGACGGGAACGAGGACTTCCTCCTTGCCGTCGGGATGCAGCAGCATGAGATCGGCGCCCGGCTCCATGGTGCGCGGATCGCCGACTTCCGCCCAACGCGCTTTGCCGTTGTCGCGGCGCGGCGCCCGCACATAGACGATGTCATAGTCGTATTTCACCGTCTTATCCGTCGCCACGTGCGGGGGATCGATGCTGAGATCTCCCTTGTAGAGGGGCTTGCGTTCCTGCCCACAAAGAGGCGAGGCAACCACGGCCAGCAGAATCAATGGGAAAGCACGAAGCATGCTGCTTCTCCTCATGGCAAAAGGGAATTCAACACGGCGGTCCATGGTTCGTTCGGAACCTTTGGGGGGAAGGGCATCCTAATCGATGGGCCGTAAAATTGCAAATAAATAAGGCCAGGGCAATTTGGCGGGGTGTACAGCTGGTACTTGGGTGGGAAATTTGCCCCTCATGTGTGGACGAGAGCCCGCCCATGCCAAACCAACGCCAGACTACCCGTTGGGAAGGAAAGGTTTTCATCTCAATAAGCGGTCCGAGCTTGAATACCAAGCCCGGGGGAAGTTACCCAAGTAAAAGATGCACACCCAATTTAGCGTACAGGACGAACTCTGTCTGGCGATCCGCGACATCAAGCCGCAGGCGCCGACCCATGTGCTCCTCATCCCTCGCAAAGTCATTTCGACGCATGCCGACATCACGGCTGCGGATAGCGAACTCATCGGTTATCTGCATGTGGTTGCGGTCAAACTGGCGCAACAGCTGAAGCTGGAGGACCGGTATCGCATCGTCATCAACTACAAGGACGGCGGGCGGCAGGTCGTGCCGCACTTGCATTTCCATTTACTTTGCGGACGTAGTTTTGCCTGGCCGCCGGGATAAATACGGCCATGTTCAAGACACACAGAAAACGAAAAAAGGACAGCACTCGGTGGAGAATGCTGTCCTCGGGACATCAAGCCAATCAGCAACCGTTAATTCGGCATATTCACGGTATCATTACCTTGTTTGGTCATCAAGTTAGTCAGCTTGGCGCCAGCACCAGTGCCAGTACCACCCGCACCCGAATAATTGTACGGGAAAGAACGAACCGTTGCATCACCCATGCATTGCAACGAACCACCCGGGTAGGAAGAACCCCATGCGAAGGCGGATCCAGCGTCATCTTTGCCGTGGGTGTCGGAGATCACCAGTCCGGTGCCTGCAGTATAGTTAGGCGTAGGGTTACCATAGGAACCGGTTGCGAGGCCCTTGTGGCCGACAAAAAGTGTGTTGGAAGTGCCGTCCGTAATGCTCGACATGGTCGTTCTGGGATTGGTAGTGGGGGCTGCCGTGATCGCAGTGCCAGTACCCTGGAGCCCCGTGTTGTAGCCAAAATCGGAATTAAAACCCAAAGGACTCCGTCCCCGTCCAGGGCACATATAGGCAGCAACACCTATGGTGGCCGGGGCGGTGGGAGCTGATGATATGAAAACAGGTTGTTGATCGATATATGGCGTGATCTGGTATCCCCAACCGCCGTTTTCTGGGTTTTCTTTAGCTGGGGCAGCGGCTCCTTGCCACGGGAGGAACAAGACGATGTCGTGATAGCCGTGGAAAGCGAGACCGATGTTTTTCAGGTTGTTGGCGGATTGCGTGCGCGCTGCCGCTTCACGCACTTTCTGAGTCGCCGGCACAAGCAACGAGATGAGAATCGCGAGGATGGAGATAACCACCAGCAATTCGATCAGCGTGAACGCCTGGCGACCCTTCAGGAGTTTCAGACTCATGACCGATCTCCTAAAAAAGAAAGAAAAGAAAAAAACCTACGGAGAAATTCCCCACTTACGTCCAACTTTTGTCCAACGGAATAAGAATTGATGAGATACTTATGAGTGTGGGCCAGGTTCCCCCCAATTACAAGTGAATTTTTGGAAAAAATGCGCAAGTCAAGCGGTTTTTTCGGAACCGATGGGGCGACCGCAGCAAGGCAAGCGGCCCGATTTGGAGCGCGATTGCTGTGCGGTCCATGGTTAATCAATTAATGAATCGTGTTTATTTGTGCTTGGTTGCGATTATTGTCGGTGCCGGAATAACGGCTTGGCGAATTGCTGAAGAAGAAGAAAGTGCGCGGCGGGACGACACCGTGCGATGAGGGAAAGTGTGAGCCGCTGTTGGCGTCCTGGTGTCACACCATGAAAGCGCAAGGCGGCGCCGGCATCGTGGCCGAGCTCGTAGAGCTGTCGTTGCCGCCGCGCAAGACGGGCGTGAGGTCGCAATAAGAAACGACGCTGAACCATCTTCGGGAAAACGTGCACCGCATGGACGATCCGACCTACGTGGCGAATGGCTGGCGCATCGGTTCCAAATCGGTGGAGTCGACCTGCAAAACCGTGGTGAATCAACGCCTCAAGTTGGCAGGCATGCGCTGGGGCGAGGGCGGCACGGACAAGATGTGTCACTTACGCGCGATCCTCCGTAGCGAACCATCGCAATGGAACCTGTTCTGGTCGCGCTGCGCTCAGGGATGAACATCTGCTTTACCACAAACAAGCTGCCTACTCAAATTAGCGTGCTGCCCGAATGGGGTTTTCCACCAGATGACGCACGAGCCATTGCGTCCCCTCGCTCCACATGCGCTCCGTCACCGAGTGCCCCGTCTTCGGCTCCTCCAGCAAATGCAAGCGGTCGGGATTCGCCTCGTAACTCGGCCGGAGCTCCTTGACGAACTTCTTGATCGATTCAATGTCGATGGCGTCACGGGCGCCGTTGGCCAGAAACAGAGCTTTTGGAGCAATGGCCGCTTTCCGGTCCAGTGGATCCAGGGAATTGACCAGTTGGCGAACGCGCAGGCTCAGCGCGTTGCGTTTGAGGACCTGGTCCGCTCCCGGCGGCGTTTTGGTGACGTCATACCAGAAATCCACGGCGCCGATCAGGCCGACGACCACCGAAATCCGCGGCTCTCTCCAGGCAAGGACCATGCACGTGCTGCTGCCCATCGACACCCCGGCAACGCCGATGCGTGAAAGGTCAACGTCCGAACGGGCTGAAAGCGCGTCGATGATCTTGGGCACGTCGCGGGCCGTGTGGGCAATCGCGGATTGATGCACCCAGATGCTGTAATCGTCGCCCAGGCCGCCGAGGTTCTTGCCCTGGGGGAAGATGCCGGGCACTTTCCTTTCGCCATGCAAGTGCGCGTCGATCACCACGACGAACAAGCCCTTCGCGGCCAGCTCCTGCATGCGCGAGACGTATTGTTCCTTGCTGCCGCCAAGTCCGTGCATGAAAATGACCACGGGCATCGCCTTGTTGCCCTTCTTGTAATATGCGTAAACGGGCACGGGTTCATCGGGGTCCCAGCCCGCGAGAAACAGCTTGTCGCGTTCGATCTGGCTGTCCTTCGTTGGTTGCTTGACGTCCTGGGAAAATGCGGGCCCCAACCATACCGCGGCGCCAAACACGGCCGTCACAATCGCGAGCATCAACATCCATTTCATGGTTGCCTCCGCGGAAAAGACAGGGGTAGAATTGCCATGAGTGACATTCTACGTTATCCCTTGGAATAAGTTCCATCCCCAGCGCACGTTACTGGCAACGAAAGGAGAATCACCATGCACCCACCCATGATGCTTGGATTCTGCGCGCTAACGCTTCTCTTTTCGCTTCTTTCCGCAGACACAACTGCCCAGGACAAACGCCGGACCGGCACGATCGTCGGCTTGGTGACGGACAAAGGCAACAGCAAAACGATGAACAATGCCTGGGTCGAAGTCAAAGCAGACGGCGAGGAAAAAGGCCGCAAGTACTGGCCCGCCGCCGACCGAAAAATCGGCGGGCCCGATCGCGAGATCCTCGCCGCCATCCGGACCGTGGCCATCGGCGCCCGCGTTCAGATCGAGTGGATCGATGCCGGCGACGGGAAGGACATCTCCAAGTTTCAAGTCTTGAAGCCTGCGAAGTAAATCAAGGACCAAGGAGAATCGTCATGGAATTGCAAATCAATCCGCACCAGTTGATCCTGATCGGTGAAAACTCGTTTGTTCGTCTGAGCAAGGACGGCGGCAAGTCCGCGTCGACGCGCTGCAGTCACTGGCGCGTCCTGTGGTCGCCCGCCGGCCCCGGCCATGCCCTGTTTGTCGACAGCAGCCTCGTCGGCGGCGTGGGCATATATGCCGACAGCGTTCCCCTGGCACGCTTTCTGCAAAAAGAAATCGAATATCTGCTCTACAAGCCGTTCGGCGATGTCGGCGTCGCGGTCACGGCGGCGACATTCACGCGTGAAGGAACGCCTCCCGGCGTTTGCGGCGAAGTCCTCCGCACCGACAAGGACGAGATCCGTCTGAGCTGGAGCGATTTTCTCACGCCGTTCAACTTCGAGGCGCCTCCCGGATTCGACAGCCGACCGATCGGTTGCCAGACCACTTTTTTCCCAGCGAACACGGCCGCGCTCGCTCTGAATGGCCGCAAAGCCGAGGGAGATCCGTGGCGTCTGGATCGCGCCGGGAAACCGTGCACGACCGCATGCCTGGCGTGGTGCGAGACCTGGTTTCGGCCCCAAGCCGTATGATTAGGCTGCGCTCCTCGCAATGAAGCGGTCGGAGCCCTTGTGAAACTCGGCCCTGTTCGACGCGCAGATCGCCTTATTTCGTCACGATGCGAATGCACGACGGGCTCGGTATCACGATCGGCGCATCGACGGACTTCAACGCCCCTGTCTTCTGATCGATACGAAAAACCACCACGTTGTTCCCCGGCATGTTTGCGCAGAGAAGCAACTTGCCGTCGGGCGTGATCGCGAGGTTCTGCGGCCCTTTGCCGAGGCTCGGTTCGATGCCCAACAGCGTGAGCGTGCCGTCGTCGCCGATGCGATACGCGGCGATGCTGTCGTGGCCGCGATTCGTGCCGTAGAGGAAGCGGCCATCCGGCGTGATCTTCAGGTCCGCGCAATAGGTCTTGCCCGCGTAGTCCTTGGGCAGCGTCGAAATCGTCTGTTTCTGGATGAGGATGCCGGAGTCCACGTCGTAAGCGAAGAACGTGACCGAATTGCTGAGTTCGTTGATGACGTAGACCTGTTTGCCGTTAGGATGAAACGTCAAATGCCGCGGCCCCGCTCCCGGCGGCGTTCGTGCAAACGGCTGTCGGGCCGGTACGAGCTTGGCCTTGGTCGCGTCGAGTCGATAGCCAAGCACTTGGTCGAGTCCGAGATCAGCCGCGAAGACAAAGCGGTTGTCGGGGCTGACGACGATGCAGTGGGCGTGCGGCTCTTTCTGCCGGGCGGGATCGACGCTGCCGCCGACGTGTTGCATGAACGATGCCGATTCGCCGAGCGAGCCGTCGTCCTTCACGGGAAGGGCCGCCACGCTCCCCGTCGTGTAGTTGGCGACGAGTACGGTTTTTCCCGTCGCGTCAACATCCAGATAGCACGCGGCGGAGCCCAGGGCCGATTGCCGATTCAGCAGCTTCAACTGACCCGTGCGCCCCACGAGTTCATAGGCGGCGACCTGCTCGTGCTCCTTGCCGCCGAATGATTTCGCGTGAATTGCGTACAAGAACTTCTGACTGGGCGACAAGGCCAGGTAGAACGGATTGGGAGCATCGGTCGTTCGCTGCACCAACTTCAGCTTGCCGGTATCAAGATCCAATGAGTACGCATGAATGGCCCCTTTTTCGCCTGCCGCGAAGGAAGAGATGAACACGAGCCGCTCTTCCGCGTTCGACCTCGGAACGACAATGCTGAACATCGCGCCAGCTGCGATAAGGATCAAGGATCGCAATAAACGGCTATTCTTCATGGCTGACTCCTGTGGAAACGAGAGACTATTTTTCGGATCTCTATTCTTCGTTAGTCATGGTATGATCTATCTCACGTGCGGATTGGATGCAATCAAAAACCTGCTGGCCGTCGGAGTTCCTCATGCGCGTGCGTTTGTTCCTCGCCATCGTCCTCAGTCTCCTGTTTATCTCGTCCAGTGGCGCCCAGGAATGGCCTCGCTTTCGTGGACGAAACGGCGGCGGCGTCAGCGGGACCACCATTCCCACGCGCTGGACCGACAAGGACTATCGCTGGCAGACGCAACTCCCCGGACCGGGACATTCCTCGCCGGTCCTCTGGGGCGAACGTCTCTTCGTTACGAGCGCCGACGCTGCAGGAAAATTGCACGCCCAGTGTCTGGACGCCAAGTCGGGCCGTGTTCTCTGGAATCGTGAATTTGCCGCCGGTCCACCGCGCGGCCATAAGGACAACAATCTCGCATCGGCAACGCCGGCGGTCGATGCCGAGCGTGTCTATCTCGCCTGGGGCACGCCCAAGGAAGTCGTGTTGCTGGCTCTGACTCACGAAGGCAAAGAGGTCTGGCGGCGCGATTTCGGCCCCTATCGCGCCGGGCATGGTTTCGGCAGCTCGCCAATCGTTTACGAAAAATTGGTCATCTTCCCCTGTGAGCAAGACGGCAAGGACAGCCTCGCCGCCGTCGATGCCGCCACGGGTCAGGAGCGCTGGCGCATTGCGCGCAAGAGCCGTAATACTTACGCGACGCCGTGCATCTTCCAGTTGCCGGGCCGACCAGCGGAGTTGATCGCGGTCAGCTACGAAGACGGCATCACCAGCCATGATCCCGCAACCGGCCGGCCCAACTGGGACGTGGACGCTTTCGACAAACGCCACGTCGAGGGAGCGATCGCCTCGCCATTCGTTCATGGCGATCTCGTCGTGGGCACGGCAAGCTGGCTGAGCGTGCGTTACGAATCCATCGCGATCCGACCCGCCGGCGCCAAGGGCAAGCCTGAAACCGCGTTCAAAATCGATCGCGATGCGCCCCTGGTGCCGACGCCGGTCGCCAAGGATGATCTGCTTTTTCTTTGGAACGACCGTGGCGTCGTCAGCTGCTGTAGTGCCAAGACGGGCGAAAATTACTGGCGTGAGCGCGTGGACGGTTCGTTCTACGCATCGCCGATCATCGCCGGGCAGCACGTTTATTGCCCCTCGCGCGAAGGCGACATGATCGTCCTGTCGGCGAGCAAGAAATTCGAGCAACTCGGCCGCATCCCTCTTGGCGAGGGAACCCACGCAACCCCCGCGCTCGCCGACGGCCGCATGTTCCTTCGCACGCTGACGCGCGTGATGTGCCTGGACGGCAAGAACTAGGCGATGAGAGAGCCAATCAGAAAAGAGGCAGCGGCCGACCATCGGTGATCGGGTAGGTGCGCCCGCTATTGTCTTCGAAATGTGCGTCGAGCGGGATGTCGAGCGCCTGGAAAACGGTCGCGTGCACGTCGGCGGGGCCGGTCGCATTGTCGCGCGGGAACGCCCCTAGGCGATCGGAACTACCATACACCTGGCCGCCGCGGATGCCGCCGCCAGCCAGGAAGATCGAGTACGCACTCGGATAGTGGTCCCGCCCTGCCCCGCCGTTGACGCGCGGCGTACGGCCGAAATCGGTCAGCATCACTACCAGCGTCTCATCCAAACGGCCACGGTTGTGCAAATCGTCGAGGAGCGCGCTGACGCCTTGATCGAACGGCGGCAAGAGATCGCGTTTGAGTCGATTGAAGTTGTTGCCGTGTGTGTCCCAGTGATCCCCGGCCGAGCCGTTGAGGTCGCCCGCGGCGCAGATGGCGGTGACGATCGGCACGCCCGCTTCCGTCAACCGCCGCGCCAACAGCAAGCTTTGCCCGCACAGATGATCGCCATAGCGGTTGCGCAAGTAGTGCGGCTCCCGATCGAGATTGAACGCGGCCTGCACCGTCGAGCTCAGCAAAATATCGGACGCCATCTGCCGGAAGTAATCGTGCGAACGTGCCGAGCCGGTGAAGCGTTGATCGATCGTTTGCATGAGGTTTTGCCGGGTGATGAGACGCGGCGAATCGACTCCTTCGGCGCGTTGCAGCACCATGGCGCCCAGATCGCGCGAGACGCCGCCCCACGGCCGGCCGCGATCGGGCCGAATGATGATCGGGTCCGCCGCCGCGCCCAAGAAGCCCGCGTTGTCGCCGGCCTGGAGCGTGTTGTTGTCAACCAGGGGATACGGCAACTGCACGGCATTCGGGAAGCCGGCGGGAGCGCGATGAAACTTCGACACCATCGCGCCGATGTTCGGCCAATCCTGACGCGACGGCGGTTGATTGACCGCGACCTCCGCGGCCATCGGCGGATGCCCGGTGATGTTCCAGTACATTCCTTTGCCGTGCGCCGACGACCGATGGTGCATCGAACGCACAATCGCGAGCTTGTCGGTGTGCCGCGCGAGATGGGGAAGGTGCTCGCCGATGCGGATGCCCGGCACGGCCGTCTCGATCGGAGCAAACTCGCCGCGGTATTCAGGCGGGGCGTCGGGCTTGGTATCCCACGTCTCATGATGACTCATGCCGCCCCAGCAGTAAAGGACGATGCAGGTGCGCTGCCGCCGATTCGGCGCCTGCGCGCGTAAACCAACCAGGCTTGGAAACGACAGCCCCAGGCCCCCAAGGCCGAGCTTCAGGAAATTGCGCCGCGCCAATCGAGCCAGGATCGACATTCCGTGATTCTCCAGGAAAGGAGAGAAAGCAGGCAGGATGATTGGATTATCGACGGCGGCACCCGAATGGTCAAGCAGATTCACAGGAAATGATGCGTCGCAAAACACAAAACCCCCGCGGTTTCCCGCGAGGGTTTTGATAAAGCCGGCGATGACCTACTTTCGCGTTGTTCACACTATCATGGGCCCCAAGTGCTTAACGGCCGTGTTCGGAATGGGAACGGGTGTGGCCACTTGGGTATGGTCACCGGCAAGTCGAGGCAGTGGTCAGTAGTCAGTGGTTAGTGGCCAGTGAAGACCACAGAACACACCGTCACCTACCACCGGGAATATCAAAAAGGCAGCGGAGGAGTCGTCTCTGGATGCGCTCCTTGTCAATTCATGCGGGCATGCGCATTTCACTGACCACTGGTCACTGACCACTGGCCACTGATTTTGCAAGGAGAGGATCAATGCGGTCAAGCGTTTGGCTGTTAGTACCGGTAAGCTGAGTGCATTGCTGCACTTACACATCCGGCCTATCGACCCGGTAGTCTTCCGGGAGCCTACGTACAAAGTACTGGAA
>SYHD01000061.1 GCA_005799265.1 Planctomycetia bacterium
AACCCGCTGGCGATGGCCGCCGGCCTGGCAACGCTGGAAGAGCTGCGCGATCGCCCGCCCTATGCGCACCTGGAGAAGTTAGGAACGATGCTCGATGAAGCGTTCAAAGCCCAGGGACAGCCGTCCCTGGGCTTGCGACTCCAGCGCGTCGGCAGCATGTGGACGCTCTTCTTCAACACCGAACTGGTGGTCGATTATGACACCGCCAAAAAGAGCGACGCCGCCAAGTTCGGCCGCTTCTTTTGGGCGATGATGGAGCGCGGCATCTATCTGCCGTGCAGCCAGTTCGAAGCCGCGTTTCTGATGTCGGTGCATACGGAAGATCACGTGCGGCAAACGATTGCGGCGGCGAAGGAAGCGCTGACGGCCATATGAATCATTCATGACCGAACCTCTTGCATTCCTGAATGGCTGCGTCGTCCCGCAGTCGCACGCGCACCTCGCGCTCAACGATGCCGGCTTCGTCTATGGCGCGACTGTAACCGATTTGTGCCGCACGTTCCGCCATCGGCTGTATCGCTGGGCCGATCACCTCGCGCGCTTTCGCCAAAGTTGCCGGTCCGCGTATCTGGAAGTATCACTCGACGATGCTGCGATCCTGCACCGAGCCGAAGAGCTGATCGCGCACAACGCCAGTGTGATCGGCGCCACCGCCGACCTCGCTCTCGTCCTGTTCGCGACGCCGGGCCCAGTCGGCTTCTATCTCGGCCAGGCGATCACGCCGGGCGATCAACCGACGTTTGGCATGCACACGTTTCCGCTGCCGTTCGCGCGCTATCGGCCATGGCTCGAGCAAGGCATCGCGCTCGCAACGCCAAGCGGGCGGGCGGCGTCGAACGTCGATCCGCACATCAAGCAGCGTAGCCGAATGCACTGGTGGCTCGCGGAGCAAGAGGTCCACCGCACACATCCGGGCGCGCAAGCCCTGCTGCTCGATCAAGCTGGCAACGTCACCGAGACGGCGGCCGCGAATTTCCTGCTCGTCAAGAACGGCGTAGTCGTGTCGCCGCCGCGTGAACGCATTCTCGACGGCGTGAGCTTGCGTGTCGTCGCCGAGTTGTGTGCTCGGTTCGGTATTCCGATGGAGAACAGAGAATTAAGCCTGGACGCCTGTTACGCAGCCGATGAAGCGATGCTGACATGCACATCGTACTGCATTGCCGGCGTGCGCTCTCTCAACGGACGCGCGATTCCGTGGCCGGGCGCGATGTTGGGCCGTCTCGTCGAGGCGTGGAACGCGGAGGTCGGCGTGGACATCCGTCAGCAAATCACGATGCCCTGATTCGCCGCGAGCGCTAAGCCGCCAACGGCGTCACGGCGGCGGTTCCGTCAGCTTGAGCCATTGCAAGCCCTTGCGGTCCTCGGTCGGCAGGATCACGCAGTATTCGTCGATCGCCAGCGCGGGCGTCCCGATGCCCTGCTCCAGGCGATTGCCCGCGCGGTCGTAGAACACGGTGTCGTCGGCGACGCGGTACGTGGCCCGCGCGCTGCCGGGCAACAGGAATTGAATCGTGCCCTGCTCCTTATCGACGATCTTGATCTTGGCGCGCAACTCCTTGGGGGGATCGACGGCGAGTTTTTTCTTCTTGCCTGCGTCATCCCCCCACTCGCTGCGATTCATCAGGAGATAGCCGATGACGCTGGTGCTGATGCACAGCAACGCCAGCACGGAGACGGCGCCGACGATCAGACTGGCGATGAGGAACTTGTTGCCGCTTGAACGCGTCACCTCCCCGGCAACCTTGCCTTTACCGGCGGCGTCCTGCAAGCCGAACACGGCGGCATCGGCGACCTGCTGCTGCTCCTTCTCCCGCACGCGCAACGCGTCCTCTTCGGTTTGCAGCGTGCCGGCGGCGATCTTGTGAGCAAATGCCTGGTTCGCCTGGGCCATCATTTGATCGTACTGGGCCGGCGTAAGGTTACGCAGTCGCTCCAGTTCGCTGGCGAATTTGTCGTGGATATTCTTGAACGTGAACGTGGTGCGCATGCCCTCTTGCTGGCGTTGGAGGTTGTGGGCCAGCGCCGCGCCGAGCACGCCGGAGGCGACGCCCATGGCGACCGTGTTGACGTTGGCCTGGCCATGTCCGTCAGGATAGAGCACGCCGCCGGGCAAACGGTCGCCGGCGCAGATGGGCAAAGCGATCGGACGCGCGCTGCCGGCGCCGATTTTCACGACCACCTGCTGGTACTCGTCTTCCGTCAACGGCCTGGCGCAGAACATGCACATGGCCGGCAAGAGTTCCGGCTGATCGCCGCGAAATACGTGGATGCAAATCATTGTCGGCATGCTGGCACTCCATGATGAAACCGTCAATTGGTAAGATAAGCGTACCCCGCCGTGCCTGCAATGGAAAAGCACATGACCCGCGCACTCCATGAATACGCCGCCGTCCTCTTCGAGTTCGACGGCACGCTCGCCGACAGTTACGCCGCCATCGCCGCCAGCGTCAATCATGTACGTGCCCAACGTGGCCTACCGCCTTTGAGCGTGGCGGAAGTTTCGCGGCATGTAGGCAAGGCGGCCGACTATCTGCTCACGCACACGGTCCCCGGCGGCAACCTCGCGGAAGACCTGGCATGCTACAAGGCGCATCACCCCAGCGTGATGGCGTCGTTGACGGTACTCTTGCCCGGCGCGGCCGATCTGCTCGCGGCGTTGAAACGCGCGCACAAGAAGGTCGGCCTGTGCAGCAACAAGCCGCGCGTCTTTTCGGAGGGGCTGCTAGCGCATCTGGGCGTGGCGCCGCACTTCGACCTCGTGCTCGGCCCCGAGGACGTGCCGCGCCCCAAGCCGGCGCCCGACATGCTTCTGTGCGCGCTCGAGAGGCTCGGTCTGCAGCGCGACGCGGTGCTGTACGTCGGCGACATGAGCGTCGATATCCAGACGGCGCGCGGGGCCGGCGTGCGTGTGTGGATCGTGCCGACCGGCTCCGAGGGGCGCGAATCGCTCTTGGCATCGAAGCCGGATCGATTGCTTGTCGACCTGCAAGAAATGAGCGCGGAGCTGGGACGGATCTGATAAATTGAATGCGTTTAGCGCTCACAGCGTGAGTGCGAGCGCGCAACGTATGTCAGGAGAATCATCGCCGTGCCGCGTTTACTCGTCATCAAAGGAGCCGATGAAGGCAAGCAGTTCGATCTGACCGAGCCGGCTGTGTCGCTGGGCCGCGATGCGGCGAACGGCATCCGCTTGCACGACACCGAAATCTCGCGCCGGCATGCCGAGATCTGCCGCGACGATACGGGGTATCACGTCGTGGACGTCGGCAGCGCCAACGGCACCTTCGTCAACAATCAGCGTATTCGCCGCCATCACCTCAGCGGCGGAGACCATATCGCTCTCGGACAAACCGTGTTGCTCTTCAGCGCCGGCCAGGCCGAGGCGGCGACTCACGTCGGCGAACTCGCCGAGAAGATCAATCTCATCAGCCGTGCCGATGTCGAGTTGTCGTCCGCAATCATCAAGACGATCGGCGAGACCGAGGGCAGCCGCATCCTCATGCAGCCGGAGCGGCATTCCCCCTGGCTGCAAGGCGCCCTGGCCAACCTCACGATCATGTACGAGGCCAGCCAGGCGATCAGCCACATCCTCGACCTCGATCAACTGCTCAAGCGCATCCTCGAGTTGATTTTTCGCTCGATCCCCGCCGACCGCGGCTGCATCCTCCTGCGCCACGCCGACACCGGCGCCCTGGAGCCCAACGCGCTGCACTGGCGCAAACCGGAAGATCGCCAGGAAAAATTCTCGCTTTCGCGCACCGTGGTCGATTACGTCCTGCAAGCCCGGCTCGGCGCGCTCATCGCCGACGCGGCTCACGATGAACGCTTCTCCAGCGGTCAAAGCATTATCACCCTCGGCATCCGCGAAGTCATCTGCGTGCCGATGAAAGGCCGACATGAATCGATCGGCGTGCTCTATCTCGACACGCAACGGCCGCTCACCGAGGATCCCAATCCCAAGTTCACGGAGGATCATCTGGCCCTGGCGATCGCCATCGCCCATCAAGCGGCCCTGGCGGTCGAGGAGACGCACTATCACCAAGCGATGGTGCAAGCGGAGCGTCTGGCGGCCATTGGGCAGACGATCGCCGCCCTGTCGCACCACATCAAGAACATCCTGCAAGGCCTGCGTTCGGGGAGCGAGATTCTCCAGATGGGCATGAAGGACAAGAACGACAAGCTGGTCCAGCAAGGCTGGCGCATCGCCGAGAAGAACCAGGCGAAAATCTACGACCTGGTCATGGACATGCTGAGCTATTCCAAGGAGCGCATCCCCTCCGTGGAGCCGACCGATCTCAACGAGGTCGTGAAGGACATCCACGATCTGCTGGCGCCGCGCGCCAAGGAGTTGAACGTCCACCTCGAAATCAACCTCGCCGACAATCTGCCGATCGTGCAGTCCGACCCGGAAGGCATCCACCGCGCCTTGCTGAACATCGTGTGCAACGCGCTCGACGCCGTCGAAGAACAGTCGGCGCCGCACGTTACGGTCAGCACGTGCCTGCTCGACGAAGACTCGGTATGCATCGTCGTTCTCGACAACGGCCCGGGCATCGCACCAGAGCAGGTGGCGGAGATTTTCAAACCGTTCGTCAGCAGCAAGGGCTCGCGCGGCACCGGTCTAGGATTGCCGGTGAGCCGGAAGATATTGCGCGAGCACGGCGGCGACATCGAGGTGCAAGGTCAGGTCGGCGTGGGGAGCAAGTTCAAGCTGAAGCTGCCGATCAAGAGCATGCTGAGTCCGGACCCCAACGCGACGATAGCAGACCTGGCGCTGATGCCGCCGCCAGAGCCGGATTGAGCCAGAGTAATGCGGCAACTCTCCATTATCGAGATGCCTCGAATCTTTCGCGTTTTCCAGGCGCAGCTCTCTGTATTGTCCGTGGTTCACAAGCTTATCGGCTTCGCCACACCAGCCGTTCGGCGATGCCGAGCTTCCGCATGGCCGGCCGGATCGCTTCGAAGTAACGTACCGCGTCGTTCGGATAGCCCGCCGTCGGCTCCAGGCCCGGCACCTGGCCCACCCAGAAGCGATTGAATTCGCGCATCAACAACTCGCGCACGTACTTGCTCACCATCGACGCCAAGGCCACCGTGAAATGCTCGACATCGGCGCGCGGCGTTACCAATATTCGCACCGGGCGATCCAGGCCCTCGACGCGATAGGCGCTGCGCAAACGGCCTTCTTCCTCCGCCATGACGATGCCGTCCGCGAACGCATGCTGCAACAACGCGCTGTACGTATTGCGCCCGCCGTGCTTGTCGATCACGAAACGCATCGGCTCCGGAGGCGTCGCTGCGAGGCAACCGCGCATCAGCTCGGTGACGGCAACGCTCAGGACCGCCGACTTGCTGTCCCAGCGGTCGATGAGATCGTTAAAACGCGGCGCCGCCACGATCGCGCAACGGCAATATCCCCACGCCACGCCGGCCGACCGGTTTGACGTTTGCCAAAGTCCGCGTGCCGAGGCGAGATCGTCCGGTTCCACCGCGGTGGGTAACGCCGTAGCGCCGACGAACCAGGCTTCGCGGCGTAGATGAGATATTTCTTCGTAACCGAGCTGTTGCAGCAGGCCGTGCAGATTCGTGGCAGCGAGATCAGGGTCTTGCCGCCACGGGGCCGCGGCGAGAACCGTGCGTTCCAGTTCACGCCAGCCTCGTGCCGGCGTATACACCTGCTTCGAATCCGCGACGACGAGCCGATGATCCGCTGCCTCCTCGGCCCGGCGCGTGCCGGCGTTCAAGAGACGCCAGAGGTCGGTCTCGTCCGGAGCCTGGCAAGCGACCAACGTCATCACGAAGGGCCCGAGGTTCGGGCCGTAGCCCGCTTCGTCGATGCCGATGTGCCAGGGCATGAGTTGCTTCCTGCTTGGTTGGATCAGGGGCTAGCCGTTCGTGCGCTTCTGGAGCCTGAAAGGCCCGAACAAAATAGCCCAGGGCCAAGCGCAGCGCCGCCCTGGGTCAGGCCGGCGCAGGGCAATCCAAGCCTTGAAAGGGCGCATCAACTTCATCCTCGGTTTGTTCCGCCCTTTCAGGGCTTGGCCGCGCTGGAATCCGCTACCCAGGGCGACGCTGCGCTCTGCCCTGGGCTGTTGTGTCCGAGCCTTTCAGGCTCAAGAGTGGAAAACGGCTCCCACTCACCTGTACAATAAAGTTCCTAGGTAACCGTTTGTCCCTCGCCCCTGTACTCAGGGGAGAGAGGCTAGTACGGCGAGTCGGAAGTTCGCTAGGATGTTAGCCGGAAGCGCAAGCGACGGTTTGCTGTGGATTCCGTCGCTTGCGCTTCCGGCTAACGTACCAGCGCAATTGTGACTTGACGTACTAGGGGTGAGGGGTTGAGGCGTCGCGCAACTGTCAGTTTCTCCCCCTCACCCCCGGCCCCTCTCCCCCTGAGTACAGGGTGAGAGGGGAGGAAAACGGTTACGTTCCTAGCTCGGGCTGCAGGCTTGTCCATCATCTTATTGGGAAGGCAGGGGCTTCATGCTGCAAGACAACATCTTCTTGAAAATCATCGCCAAGCAAATTCCGGCGGACATCCTCTACGAGGACGAGCGCTGCCTGGCGTTCCGCGACATCAAGCCGCAGGCGCCGACCCATGTGCTCATCATCCCGCGCAAAGTCATTGCGACGCATGCCGACATCACGGCTGTGGATAGCGAACTCATCGGGCATCTGCATGTGGTCGCGGTCCAACTTGCCGAGCAGCTGCAGCTGGAGGAGGGGTATCGCATCGTCATCAACTGCAAGGACGGCGGCGGGCAGGTCGTGCCGCACTTGCATTTCCATTTGCTGGGCGGACGTCGTTTTGCCTGGCCGCCGGGATAAATACGGCCTGGTTCAAGACACACAGAAAATGAAAAAAGGACAGCACTCGGTGAAGAATGCTGTCCTCGGGACATCAAGCCAATCCGCTACAGTTAGTTCGGCATATTCACGATATCATTACCTTGTTTGGTCATCGCGTTGTTCAGAGTGCTGGCAGTACCGGCGCCCGCATAGTTGTACGGGAAAGAACGAACCGTTGCATCACCCATGCATTGCAACGAACCGCCCGGGTAGGAAGCACCCCATGCGAAGGTGGAGGCAGAGCCATC
>SYHD01000062.1 GCA_005799265.1 Planctomycetia bacterium
CCGGACGCGCAAGCGACGGATGGTCCAGTCCGTCGCTTGCGCGTCCGGCTAACAAGCAAGACGGGGGCACGACGGCGCGCATCAGATCGTGGATGACAAGCGCGACCTCAATGTCGGCGGCGTTCGACGTGGTGCCAATGGTGTCGAAGTCGCACTGCCAGAATTCGCGGTAGCGCCCCTTCTGCGTGTTCTCGCCACGCCACACCGGCCCCATGTGATAGCGCTTGAACGGCGTGCCGAGCTGGTTGATGTACTGGGCGGCAAAACGCGCGAACGGGATGGTCAGATCGAAGCGCAGGGCGATGTCGTGGCTGTGGTGGGTGAAGCGATAGAGCTGCTTGTCGGATTCCTCGCCCCCCTTGCCGAGCAGGATCTCCGCGTATTCGAGGGCCGGCGTGTCGATCGGCGCGAAGCCGTAGCCGCGGTAGACGCGCCGCGCTTGCTCCAGCATCCACTCGCGCGGGATCATCAGCTCGGGGAGGTAATCGCGGAAGCCTTTCAGCGTGCGCGGCTCGATCAACTTGACATCACTCATGGCGAGATCCAAAAGCCGCAAGCGGCGAAATCAGGGTTTATTCTTGTATCGATCCGACACGCGCTTGAGAAAACGCTGCTCCTCGTCGGTCAGCGAATTCTTGCCGAACTTCTGGATCTTTTCCAAAAGCTCGTCCATCCGTCTATCCTCGGCGTCCCGTTCTTCCTGCTCTTGCTGCTGCTTCTTGGCGGCCCTTTCAGCAAGCCAGCGCTGGATGAAGTTTTGCTTCTTCGCCTTGGGCGGCGGCGGCTCGTCCTTCTCCAGGCTCGTATAGCCTTGCGAGAAATCGTAGCCGAACAGCGATTCCTCGTGCGCCGTCTCCAGTATCATCATTTCCTGCGAACAGGAGACGAACACGAAGATCGTCAGAAACGCCATGAGCGGCTCCGACTTGATGATCGCATAAAGCCCAATCACCACCATGACCACGAAGCCGGCGTAGATCGAGATCTTCATCGACTGATAGTGCCCCATGCGCGGCCAAAGAGCGGCTTGCAACATACGGCCGCCGTCGAAGGGATGCCCCATGAGCACCAGGTTGAACAGTAGCAGAACCCAGTTGATCCAGAAGAGTCGGGCGAGAATTGTCTCGGTGAGGTTGTCGACCTTGATGACGGCCCAATCCCCGTTGAAGAGCCGTATCACCCCTTCGCTGTCGCGGTAGGGCGGAGTCATCGGGTTCAGCGGCGGCAGGTCGTTAAAGGCGAAGTACATCACGCCGCCGGAGACCACGCAGAGCGCCAGCGTGACGAGCGGTCCTCCCGCAGCGACCACGAAATGCGCGCTCGGCGTGTGCGGCAGCGATCGGCACATCGCCAGCCCGCCCAACGGCCACATGAGGATCTCGTCTGCCTCGCCGTCCATGAAGCGCGCGGCGAAGCAGTGTCCGAATTCATGCACAAGTACGCTGAGGAACATCAGGCCCATCAGCATCGCCGCGTCCTGCCACGACCCCGGCGGCGCACCCTCGCGAAACGCCTCGCGGCCAATCAAGCCGATCATCACGATCGGCAAGACGAAATGCACGCGTATCGCAATCCCGAACAGTTGGCCGATGGAAAACGACCACGATAACACATCGCGCACCACGACATCATGGCTCCGTGACAGGGATGTTGTTCACTCCATATCCTATCAGTGCGGCCGCGCGGACGCAATCACCCTTGAGCCTCGCTTGCGGTTTCGCGCACCGACTCCCTCGCGGCTAATACGTGCCATTGGAGAAATCACGTGAACCCGACCCTTCGCTTGTTCGCTATCCCCATAGGCTTCTACCTCCTCTTCGCGCCGCGTACCGTTGACGCGCAAGCGATGATGTTTTCCAGCCGCCTGGCGATCGACGGCAAGCCCGCCATGCCGATCGTCATCGCCAAGAACGCCGGCGCACGCACGCGTCAGGCCGCCAACACGCTTGCCGACTACCTTGGCAAGATCGCGGGCGCCAAGTTCGAAGTCGTCACCGGCGATGGCAACAACGGCATCGTCGTCGGCGTGGCCAAGGACTTCGCCATCGCGTCACCAGGGACACTGCGGAGTAACGATCCGACGCGCACCGAGGACTATTGGCTCCGCGCCCACCTCCATGGGCTCTACGTCCTGGGCGCCTCCGAACAAGCCGTCGAACACGCGGTTTGGGACGTGCTTTACCACCTCGGCCATCGCCAGTTCTTTCCGGGGCCGACGTGGGAAGTCATCCCGAGCAGCAAGAATTTGTCGCTTGCCGTCGATCAATACGAGCATCCATCGTACCACGCGCGCCGCATCTGGTACGGCTATGGCGCCGCGACCTGGGCCGCCAAGCCTTACGCCGACTGGTGCGCCAAGAACCGCGCCGTCAGCGGCGTCACCATCAACAGCGGGCACGCCTATCAAGGCATTGTGGCACGCAACAAGGCCGAGTTCGAGAAGCACCCCGAATATCGCGGCCTCGTCAACGGCGAACGCAAGTCGCATCAATTCTGCATCTCCAACGACGACCTGCGCAAACTCGTCGTCAAGGACGCTTTGCAGCAACTTGCCGACAAGGCGGAGCGCCAATCGATCTCTCTCGAACCTGCGGACGGCGGCGGCTGGTGCGAATGCAAGGAGTGCCGGAAGCTCGGCTCCGTCAGCGATCGCGTTGTCACGCTTGCCAACCAGGTTGCCGAGGCCGTGCAGGCGAAGCATCCCGACAAATATGTAGGTGTTTATGCGTACAACCAGCATTCGCCGCCGCCGACGATCAAGGTGCACCCGCGCGTGGTCGTACAAGTCGCCACCGCGTTCATCCAGGGAGGCTACTCGGTCGATCAACTCATGACCGGCTGGCAGAAGCAGCAAGCGACTATCGGCGTCCGCGAATACTACAGCGTCAACACCTGGGACCGCGACCTGCCGGGCCGGGCGCGCGGCGCCAACATCGACTATCTTGCGCGCACCATCCCGCAATTCCACAGTCAAGGCGCGCGTTTCATGTCCGCCGAATCGAGCGACAACTGGGGCTGCAACGGCCTCGGCTACTACCTGGCGGCGCGCATGCTCTGGGACGTGCGCGAGGCCAAGAAGATCGACGCACTGAAAGCGGACTTCTTCGACAAGGCGTTCGGCCCCGCGCAGAAACCGGTGGCTGACTTCTATCGCCTGATCGACGCCAAGAGCAAACCGCTCCTGACCGACGACCTGATGGGCCGCATGTATCGCAAGCTCGACGAAGCCCGTGCCTTGACGAACGACCCGAAGATCCGCGCCCGCATCGACGATCTGGTTCTCTACACGCGCTACGTCGAATTGTGGAGCGATTACTCGTCAGTCCAGGGCGAGGAACGGCAAAAGCGTTTCGAGGCGCTCATCAAGCACGCCTTGCGCATGCGCAAGACGATGATGATCCACGCCTACGGCCTCGTGCGCGATTTGCCGAATAGGGACAAATCGGTAGTGTTGCCGAAGGAAGTCAAGGGCGCGAAGGAAGCGAAGAACCCGTGGATCGACAACAACGCCTTTGCAGAGGCCGAGCTCGCCGCGCTGGTGAAGACTGGCATCACCGAAAGGAAATTGTTCGACTTCGAGCCGGTCGCGTATTCCGACGAGTTGATCCCCGCGACGAAGCTAAAATTGCCGCCTGTCAAAACGGGCAGCGCCGGCATCTACAGCCGCGGCGTGCGCAGCTTTTGGACATGGGTCGACAAGGGACCTGCCGAGCTGAAGCTGCAAGGCATGGGCGGTATTGTTTATCAGAACAAGGGGGACGCCGCATTCAGCCTGTTCCCTGCCGAGGAGCCAGAGGGCAAATCGGTCAGCGAGGCGAAGCTGCCGCCCGACAAGGTCGAGCATGAGATGATCTTGAAGACGACCTTCAAGGGGCTGCATCGCATCGAGGTGTCCGATCACTCCGCGGGCACGCGCACGAGTTGGCTCGACGGCATGCCGATGACGCTCGTGAGCCGGCTCGACACGCCGGTGAACTTCGCGGGCCGTTGGAGCATGTACTTCTACGTCCCCAAGGGCACGAAGATTATTGGCGGCTACGCGTCGGGCTTCGGCGATCTTCTGGACCCGACCGGCAAGAAGGTCCACACCTTCGACAAGAAGGCCGCGTACTTCAGCATCCCGGTCCCCGCCGGCCAAGACGGCAAACTATGGAAGTTCCAGAATGGCATTGGCCAACGCCTGCTGATGACGGTGCCGCCTTCCCTCGCTCGCAACGAGCGCGAATTGTTGTTGCCGCGCGAAGTGGTGGAGCGCGACGGAGGCAAATAACACATCTCTCAAACCATGGGATAAGCGCAGCGATTCCCTGAGGTTTGACGCGAGGTAACCGAGAACTTTTTCAGCTGCTGCGTCCTGGCAAGCCGGGGGAGAGGGAAGAGGAATCGCTGCAATCGTCAGCTTCCGTATCGTCGGCGCCGCGGGATTATTTGCGCGTTTTTTCGCAGTCTGCCCGCTTATCAGCGCAACTTCGCTGGTCCGTTCCGCCGGGCAAGTGTGTATCATACAAACTGAAGACGCACGTTGGCCCAAGGAGCATCGTGATGACTCCCCTCATGCACGCGATCAAGGACTATTACGTTGCCAGCACCGCGGTCGTCACCGGCAACGCGGTCCTGGGGCCGGGCGTCAATCTGTGGTTCGGCGTCATCCTGCGCAGCGATCTGGCCGTCGTCACGCTGGAGCCGCGCGTCAACATCCAGGATGGCTGCATCATCCACACCGACACCGACGCGCCGATGACGATCGGCGCAGGCGTCGTCGTCGGGCACGGCGCGATCCTGCACGGTACCAAGATCGGCCGCGACAGTCTGGTCGGCATGGGCGCGAAGCTTCTCTCAGGGTGCGAGATCGGCGAGGAGTGCCTGATCGCCGCGGGGACTCTCGTGACGGAGGGGCGCCGCATTCCGCCGCGCTCGGTGGTGATGGGCGTGCCGGGCAAAGTCGTGCGCGGCATCACCGATGCGGAACTCGAACGAACACGGATGATCTGCTCCCATTATCTCGAAATGGCCCAGCGCTATGTGCGCGGCGCTTATCCGCCGCCGTGGACACGTTAACCGCTTGGCACATTTTCCCCCCCTCTCCCCCTGTACTCAGGGGGAGAGGGGTCGGGGGTGAGGGGGACGACCGGTCGGTTGCGCGGCGCCCC
>SYHD01000063.1 GCA_005799265.1 Planctomycetia bacterium
GCATCGCGACGCACATCCTCGCTTTCGAGGGAGACAGCAAAACCGTCTGGCACGAAGGCAACTACCAAACCTACGAGGAACAACGCAAGATCCGCCTCGGCGCGGACGCGGATCAGCCGCATCGTATTCGCTACAAGAAGCTGACCCATTGAACAGAGCGACACGTGTGCCCGCGGTTTGGCTGTGCACAGACCCAAAGCGCAAGCGAGGGGAGGACTGGACGATTGCAAAGGGTTGCGGTAGCTGCAGGGCATCTTGCAATCCCCTCGCTGGCGCTCAGGGTTGGTACACAGTGGAGGCATTCTCACACCACGCCCTCGGCTCTCCGCCGCAATTCCGTAAAATGTGAAATGCCCTCTGCGAACCCCAGATACTTCCTTCTCTGACCACCCGCCACCAATGACTGGCGACGATCCATGATGGAAGCCAAGGACGTAACGAAACACTATCCGCAAGGCATGCGCCTCGTCAAAGCCTTGCAGGGCGTGAGCTTGCGCATCGATGCCGGCGAGTTCATCTCGATCATGGGACCGAGCGGGTCCGGCAAATCGACGCTCATGCACCTCATGGGCGCTCTTGATACGCCGAGTTCGGGGCAGGTCTTCTTTCAGGGGCGGGCGCTGCATTTGATGTCCGATCGCGAACTCTCCGCGCTGCGGCGCGAACGCATTGGGTTCGTCTTTCAGTTTTTTAATCTGCTGCCAACATTGAAAGCTGTCGAGAACGTTGCCCTGCCCCTCTTGCTTTCCGGGGTGAACCGCTCGAAAGCGCTGATCCCCGCGTATGCCGGCCTGGAACGCGTTGGCCTGCGCGATCGGGCCGAGCATTTTCCCGACGAGATGTCTGGCGGCGAGATGCAACGCGTCGCCATCGCGCGCGCGCTCGTCATCAATCCCCAGGCGGTGTTGTGCGATGAGCCGACCGGCAACCTCGATTCGCACACCAGCGAGGAGATCCTCAAGCTGCTGCAAAGCCTGCCCGAGCCGGGCAAACGCTCGGTGGTGATGGTGACGCACGACGCCCACGCGGCGACGTTTGGCGACCGCATCGTCCACCTCCGCGACGGGCTCGTCGAAGCCGAGGAACGGGTGAAGGAGAAACGTTTCGCGGCGACCGCGGCGTTCACAGGGCTGTAGTTAAGCCCCGCCTCGCAGAGGCGGGCGGACGCCGGGCCGAAAGTTCGCCCGCCTCTGCGAAGCGGGGCTAAACCAAGATCACCATGATGCTGTCACTTTATCGCACACTTAGTCTGCGCTATCTGTCGCGCCGCTGGTTTCGCGCGATCCTGATCGTCGCGAGCATTATGCTCGGTGTCGCGACCCTGGTGGCGACGCAAGCGCTTGCCGAGACGATGTCGAAGGCGACGCTCGCTACCGGCAATCCGATGGCGGGCAAGCTCGATCTCGTCATCACCAATGGCGAACTCCCCGTCGATCACGCTCTGGCGAGAGAACTGGCTGCCGTTTCGTCTATCAAGACCGTCGTGCCGCGCATTTTTGGGCACGCCAAGATCCTGATCGACGACAAGAAGAAACAGGTCCTGATCGTCGGCATCGACATGAATGGCGATGCCAGTCAGGTCGATGAACTCGAACAGCAATTCGAACTTGACCCCGGCACGAGGAAATTGCTCGACGTGATGGAGGGACCCAAGGCCAACGGCAACTCGGATGCGAAGCTCGACACGAAGCAGCTCCTTGGGCAATACTTCGACTCGAACTGGCTCGGCACGTTCCCCGCGATTCTCGGCAAGGAGCTGGACGCCAGGGTCAAGAACGATTCCGGCCACCTGAAACTGCTGTTGCAGGGCGCGAACCTCGATGAGACCATCAAATTCTTTTACGTTGAGAAGAACACCAAGAACCACCATTTCGTGCGCGTCGCATCGGTGGCGCCCAAGACCGGCGGCGAACTGGCGGCGCTGGGCGGGCACGTCGTCATCCTGGGGTTGAAGAATGCGGCCACCGTGCTGGGGCTACCCGAGGGAAAGGTGCGCCGCCTGGACATCGCGCTGACCGCCGGCGCCGATCCGAAGAAGGCACGCAAGGACGTCGAAAAAGTGCTGGCCGGTCGAGCCAAGGTGCTCACGCTTGAAGAGCAGAACCAATCGCTGCAAAGCGCGTCGGTCGGCATGAAGACCGCGTTCTCGATGTGTGGCGTGGCCGCGTTGATCGTCGGCATGTTCCTGGTTTACAACGCCTTGTCGGTCTCGGTCGCCGAACGCCGACACGAGATCGGCATCCTGCTCGCGCTCGGGGCAACGCGCGATCAGGTCTGGCGCCTTTTCGCCGGCGAAGCGTGCGTGCTCGGCGCTCTCGGAGCAGCGCTGGGGATCCCACTCGGCGTCGGCTTCGCTTATGTGGGCCTGCACCCCATGCAGGACGCCATCGGCGAGATCTTCGCCACGGGCAACCTCAGCCAGATCGAACTCACGTGGGAATTGACTGCGCTGGCATTCGCGGTCGGCATCCTTTCCGCCGTCATCGCCTCGTTGGTTCCCGCGATCCAGGCCGCGTACGAGAAGCCCGCGGAAGCTGTCCGTCGTGTGCCAAAGGAGCCGCCCGTTTCGCACCTGGTGATGCACGTCGTCTCGGTGTGCCTGCTGATTCTGGGCGGCATGGGCATGATTCTCGTGCGCGAGATCGTTCCCAAGCGCTGGGGCACGTATGGCGGCCTCAGTTTGGTGATGATCGGCGCACTCTTGGCCGCCCCGCTTTTCGCCCAGCTTGGCGCGCGCGCCTTGATGCCGATCTCACGCCGATTTTTCCCGATCGAATGGCGCATAGCCGCGGACAATTTGATCCGTGCTCCAGGGCGCACCGGCATGGTCATCGGCGCTTTGGCTGCGGGCGTTTGCCTCATCGTCGAGACCGCGGGCATCATCCGCTCCAATCGCGAGAGCATCCGCACCTGGGTCGATTCGTCAATGGCTTCGGACATCATCATCACTGCGGGCAGCCCCATCGGGTCGGGCGGCCAGAGCGAGCCGATGAAGGAAGACTTGCAGCTCGAATTGCACAACCATAACGAGTTTCCCGAAATCGTCGAAGCGATTCCCTCCCGCCAAGCCTTCGACATCCTTTTCCGCGACGAGCGTGTTTCCCTGGCCGCCATCGAGGTCGGGCGGCTTTTGACGATGGAGAAGCAACGGCTCAATAAGCACGATCACTTCGAGCTATACGGCCGCCTGGAGAAGGAACCCAACACGGTGATCGTCTCGCACAATTTTGCGTCGCTGCATCACGTTCACAAGGGGGACACGATCACGCTCAGCTCGCCCAAAGGTCCAGTCAAGCTGCACGTGGCCGGCACGATGATCGATTACAGCTGGCAGAAGGGTACCATCATCATGCACCGGCGCGACTACCTCGCGCACTGGAACGATCCGACCGTCACGTTCTTCGAGGTGTACCTGGGACCCGGCGCCGATGCGAACGCCGTCAAGGACAAGATCGCCGCCAAGCTCGGCGCGCAGCACGATCTGCATCCGTTGACGCGCACGGAGTTGAAGGACCGCATCGACGAGATGATCGAACGGCTCTACCGCATCGCCCTGGGGCAAGAGATCGTCGTCGTGCTGGTGGCGGCGCTCGGCGTGGTGACGGCGCTGTTGATTTCGGTCCTGCAACGAAAGCGTGAGATGGGCCTACTGCGTGCCATCGGCGCCTCGCAAGCCCAGGTGGTGTATCTCGTGCTGGTCGAGGCCGGCCTGATGGGCGTCTTCGGCTCCGTCCTTGGCGTCTTGTTCGCGATCCCGCTGCAATGGTACGCGCTGCAAATCGTCTTCCCGGAGGAGACCGGCTTCAGCTTCGACGTGTTCGTGCCGTGGGCGGAAAGCGCGGTGATCGCGCTCGCGGGCATGCTGATCGCGGCGTTGGCGGGCGTCGGCCCGGCGCTGTACGCGGTGCGCGAGCGCATACCGGACGCGATTGCGTATGAGTGACACGAAAATGTCCGCAGTGTATTTGACCCAGTGCATCCGTGCGTCGTTCGCAAAACACGAACATCACGCTTGACAGTTCGTCTTTTCTGAACGAGAATGCGTGGGGCTGCCGATATCGGATTCGCTGGAGCGCGACTGTGCGGATCATCACCAAGGCTCGACTCAAGGAGTTCTGGACAAGCCCTGGCCGCGCGGATGCCGAGGGACCATTGCGGGCGTGGCATACGCATGTTGGCAAGAAGGCGGTGTCCTGGCATTCCTGGGGTGATGTCAAGGCCGTCTTCGGCAACGCCAGCCTGGTCGGCAACTGTGTGGTCTTCAATAACGGCGGCAACAAGTATCGCCTCGTCACGAGAATTCTCTACGCCAGCCAGAAGGTTTTCATCTTGAAGGTGATGACCCACAAGGAGTACGACGAAGACGCCTGGAAAGAAGAATGTGGCTGCTTCGCCGAGCCTCCAAGTAAACCGGGAGTGGAAAAGAGAGAACGTCGTTAGAAATACAGCCTACGGTCAGAACCGCATCAAGGGACCGAACCACATGCGTATTGCCACGAAATCGACGCCCCGTCGCAATCGCCGGGTCGCCAAGAGCTATCTCGACTTGATCATCGAACTGCCGTTGGCGTCGATCAGGTCGCGGCAACAACTGGATGCAGCTCAGGCGATGATTGACCGTCTGCTGCGGAAGCAAATGCTTGAGGCTGGCGAGGCACTTTATCTTGACGCTTTGAGCGATCTGGTCGCGGCCTACGAAGACGTCCACTTCCCCATTGCGCCCGCATCGGATGCCGAAATGCTTCGGCACTTGATGGAGGCGCATGGGGTGACGCAAGCGGAACTTCATCGACAAACGGGGATCCCGAAGTCCTCGATCTCAGAGGTCTTGTCGGGTATGAAACCATTCAGCAAGGCACTGATGCGCACCTTCGCGGATTTCTTCAAGGTGGACAGCAGCGTCCTGGCCTCCAATCTCTAACCGCAAGCAGCGCTGACGAACTCAATCGGGCAACTGGACGGCTTCGCCGCCGGTCGGCGTCAGAAACGCGCTGAGGTTGTTGATGCCATAGGGGAACATGCGCACGGTGGCGTCGCCCATGGCCATGAGTCCGCCTTGCGCGAAGGGGCCGCCCCAGCTGAAGCTCGTCGGAGCCTGATCGCTATCGCGCGACAAGGTCGCGCCGCCGGGATTGCCGTCCCCCTTGGGATCGTTTTTGCAAGTTCGCATCGTACCGGTGGCGCCGCCGGTAAAGATGTTCGTGCACAGGGTCACGTCGGCGGCGGACATATATTGCTTGATGTTGATGTTGCCGTGCCCGAAGCAGATCGTGTTCGAGGTTCCGTCCGTGAAGCCGACAAGCGTGCGTTTGGTGTCGGCGTTGTTGGGTTTCTCGGCGTTCTTGGGATCGTTGATGCAGTTGTTCATGAAGTAGTCGGACCAGGCGCCGCCGCCGTTGGAGGTTTCGACGCCGGGTCGGCTTCGGCCTGGGCACCGGTAGGGAGGCACGGGGCTCTTGCGATCGAGGTTGGCGAACATCGGATTTTGATCGATGTACGGGAGGAGCTGGAAGGCCCAGCTGCCGCTGGTGGCGTCATTCGCCTTGGCCGCCGCCGAATACTTGACGTTGTTGACCGCGGCGTCCGATCCGTTGAACGGCACGCGTCTGTTGGCGTCATGGAAGCCGTGCATGGCGAGCGAGATGTTCTTGAGGTTGTTCACCGATTGCGTGCGCGCGGCGGCCTCGCGCACTTTCTGGACAGCCGGGACCAGCAAGGCCAGCAAGAAGGCGATGATGGCGATGATGACCATCAATTCGATGATGCCGAAACCCTGGCGCTTGCGAAGTCTCATGGCGGATTTCCTTTCACGAGGAAGATTGGGGAGTCAGAATTGCTTTGAAGAACATGGTAACGCTTTTTCGGCGAACGCCAAGCGAAATCTTCGGAGGCCTACTGCTCGCGCCGACGTGGGCGCGGCAGCTTCTTAATGGTGACTCGACCCCGACCGCGAACCTGCAGTCTTACGTCATAGCCGCGCAAGAGCGCCATGCCGACGAGCGGATCGCCGTCGAGTTCATTCACGCGCACCCGGCGTTCTCGACCATCCCAAATTACTTTGCCGACATAAACGTCGTGGAAATTGATCGATCCATCCGCCATCACGCCTCGGCCGAAGCTGTACCAACGCAGACCGACCGCGGCGATCAACGCAGGCGGCAGCGTAAGCCAACCGGTATACCCCGTGTCCACGACGGCATTGATCTCCAATGGGCGCCGGCGCGGTCCACGCAGCGCCAGAACAATGACGGCTTCTCGGCGCCGGACTACGCCTGTTATCATTGTTTCCCTCGCGAACCGTGTCCACCGAAGCGATCAAGATAGCCCAGGCCTACGTGGACTAACCAGATTTGTGGGTCGGGGATGCGCTTGCGCAGTTGATCGCACGCCCGCATCTCGTTCTTGTCCAGTTCAAATTCGCCGGTCTCGATGTCGATGGCCGCGAATTTTTCTTCGTCCATTGCCGTCAGGATTGGGCGCACTTTGCTCTCGAAGAGCGCGTCGCCGCGGCGTGCGAACTCTTTCTTGCTGTAACGGCGTCCCGTGGCGGCCATGTTGCTGCTCCAATGGCTGATTTCTACGCTATCCGGCTCGATGCGCCTCGCGCCATTATCACCATTTTGACAGCGCATCGCAAGAGGAAGCATCTGTCGCGAATCAAACAGCCGTGTGGCCGCACGTCAACTCCTGGGCGATCCTTCGTCATAACTTGCACGCCATGCCTCTGCGCTCGTGACTGATATTGTCCGCCGCGGCGTTTTCGTCCACAATGGAAGGGCCTATTCCCGTTCGAGGACTCGATCATGCCACAGCTTCGCTGGTTGGTCATCGTGGTGTCGTTCTTCATCGTCAGCGGACTGCGCGCCGACGAATGGCCGGTGGCGCGCGGCCCATCGCGCGAACCGCTGCCTTATCGCCACGACCCCGCGACTCTCAAGACGCTGCCGAAGGAATTTCTCGAAGACAGCACCGCCTGCGTCCTCTACGCCGGCACGACCTATCTCGTCGAGCCCGACGGAACCGTCGAATCCATTTCCCACGAACTCACGCGCTTGAACAGCCGCAAGGGCGTTGACCGGCTCGGTGAGTTTCGCTCCGTCATCTATGATCCGAGCTTCGAGAAGCTGACCTTGAACGAAGCGCGCGTCATCAAGGCGGACGGTAAGATCGTGCCGATCGAGCCCAAGCACGTGCAGCTTCGCGACGTCGCCACCGACTTTCAGGTCTACGATCAGGACAAGCAGCTCGTCATCTCGTTTCCCAATCTCGAAGTCGGCGACACCTATGAAGTCAAGTGGACCATCCGCGGCCGCAATCGCGAATTCGACGGCAACCTGGTCGCGCGCTACCGCTTCGGCGACGATCAGCTCCCCGTCGCGCGCGATGAATTGCGCGTGCGCATCCCCAAAGGCAAGACGCTCAAGCATGCCAGCATCAACGGCAAAGTCGATCTCGTCGTCACGGATACCGACACCGAGAAGCTCTTTCATTGGAGCGTGACGAATCGCCCGCCGCTGCCGCGCGACGACGACCACCCGTCGCGCGAGGAGCTGCGCCTGCAAATCGCCGTGTCCACGTTCCCGACCTGGGAGGCCGTCGGGCAATGGAAGCACAAGCTGCGCAAGGATTGCTGGGAGTGTACGCCGGAGATTCGCAAGGTCGTCGCCGAGGTCACGCGCGGCAAAGAGACGCAGATCGACAAGGCGAAAGCGCTGACCTACTGGGTGCGCCGACAGGTGCGCTATCTGTCGCGCGGGCCGGCCGGGCTGGGCTACACACCACATCCGCCGCAGCAGGTACTCAAGAATCTCTATGGCGATTGCAAGGATCAGGCCCAGCTACTCGCGGTGATGTTGAAAGAGATCGGCCTGCCCGTGTGGCTCGTGACGCTCGGCACGCTCGACGACGGGCACGTGCAACCAGACGTGCCGTCTCCCTGGGGCACCCATGCAATCCTGTTGACGCAAATCGACGGCAAGGAGCACTGGATCGACACGACGGTCGCCCTGGCCGCCTGGGACTTCCTGCCGCGCAGCGACCGCGATCGGCAAGTCTACGTGACGAAGGACGCCGAGCTCAAACTCATGAGGACGCCGGCGTTTACCTACAAAGATTATCGTATCGAGCAAGTTACGCACATGACGGTGCACGCGGACGGCACGTCGCAATGCAAACGCGAAGCGACGCACCACCACTCGGCCGGCTGGATGCGGCGCGATCGGCTGCTCGACGTGGCGCCGGGCGAACGCCGCCGCTTCGTCACCGCCGAATTGCTCGACGCCAATAGCAAGTCCAAGCTGCTCGCGCTCGAAGTCGATGACAAGCATTTGCTCGACTTCGACAAGCCCGTGCGCACCCAGCTCGTATTCGAGATCCCACGGCACTTCGTCGGTGAAGGCGCGCTGCGCGAGGCGAGCTTGACCGACAGCCCGGTCTACACCTGGTTTCTCGGCTACAACCTCGACCCCGAGCGCAGGCTGCCGTTCGTCCTGCCGACGCAATTCGAATCGCTGCACCGCTACGTCGTGCAGCTCCCGCTGGCGTATCGGCTGGAGAACGTGCCGGAGAACAAGACCGTCAAGAGTCCGTGGGGCTTCTTCGAGTTGAAAGTCGTGACGGATCCGAAGGACGCGCGCAGGCTGGAGCTGCACATGCACATGCGGCTCGAAAAGACGCGCGTCGAGAAAAAAGAGTTCGCGGCGTTCACGCATTTTCAGGACGACGTCGCCAAGGCCTATCGCGTCTGGCTAACCGTGCGGCCCACGACCAGCCTCGCGGACGCCAAAGGACTCGAAAATCACCTGAAGAACCAAAAGGAGGGCGACGCTCAGACCGCGAAGATCCTCGCCAAACTGTTTCTCGACAACGATCGCGCGGAGGACGCCCAGCGCGTTCTGCAGCAAGCATCCAAGCTGGCGCCGGGCGACGCCGTGCTTTGGGAGCTGCGCGTGCAGGCGTCGGCGAACAGCGCCGAGGAAGAGCGGCTCTACCGGGCGATGGTCAAGCAATTCCCGCACGATCCGAAGTACGCGGTCGCGCTCGGCGCCGTCTGCGTTCGCCGCGAGGACTTCTCCGAGGCCGCGAAGATCCTCACGCCTTTGACGACTCACACGATCGCGGCGGTGCGCGGCGCCGCGCATTATCAACTCGCCCGCAATGCCTTTCGGCAGAAGAACTTCACCCAGGCCCAGAAGCACTTGCAGCAAGCACTCTTCACCGACTCCGCATCACTGGCGACCATGGACGCCATGCATTTCAAGGCGCGCGTACACGAGAAGCTCGGTCAGTTCAAGGAAGCGATCGCCACGCTGCACGCCGCCCTCGAAGCCGATCCGAGTGAACGCGAAGCCCTCGAGTACATCACGCGGCTTCATTTGCAAACGGGGCAAAAGGACGCGGCGCTCGATTACTTGCGCCGCTACACGATCGCCGCCGGGAAGGATCTGTCGAGCGTGGTGCGCGCCGCCGACATGCACCTGCAGCTCGGCCGACACGAAGACGCCTTCGAGTTGGCGAGCGGAGCGCGCGAGCTGGGCTTCCAGGCCAAGGCCCAGCGCGTGCTCGGCCTGGTGCATTTCGCGAAGGGGGAGTATCCGCAGGCCGTCTTCCATCTCGACCGTTGCGATCTCGACGCCAAGGCGCTCGCGGGCTTGATTCACGCCCACGTTCGGCTCGGCGACCTCGATGCGGCCCAGCGCCGGGCCGAGACGATTCGCAAATTCGAGTCGTCCAGTGAACTCGCCGCGCTTGAGAAGGATCTGGCGTCGCTCCTGGCACGGCGCAACAAGCTCTTGACGCAATGGGACCCGCCGAAGGATCTGCACGCAGCCGCGACGCGCGTCGTCAATCGTTATCTCTCGGCCGAGCGCGGGCTCGCGGAACGCTGGCCGGGCGCGCAAATCGAAAAGCTCGTCGCGGACGCCGCTAACGAGAGCATCGAGTACGGCCCGATCCTCGCCCAACGCGGCTGGCTGCTCCTGGAACGCGGCCAACTGCGCAAGGCGCTTGCCGACGCCGAGGCCGCCCTGAAGCTGCAACCCGGCGACGCGCGCGCCCATCTGGTGCGCGGCCGTGTCGGTCTGGAACAAACAAACGTGCCCGCCGCGCTGAAGGATCTCGCGAAGGCGACCGAATTGAGCGACCGCCAAGACGCGACCGTACTGCACTGGTTCGCCGCCGCCCTGCACGAATCGGGCCGTACAAAGGAGGCGCTCGAGACGCAACGCCTCGCGCTGTTGCTGCGTCCGGGCGACGCCGAGCTGCAAGAGCAATTACGCCGCCTGGAGACGCGGCAAGGCAAAGAAGCGACGGGCGGGGCGCGTTAGAGCTTCAGCACAAATTCACACTCACGAGGTCCTAGAGCCTCGCCCGAAGTAAGCGGAACATCTCGCAACAACGCCGCTTTCTTCGTGCGTGACTCCTTGCATAAATCGATGAACGATCTTCGCAATCTCACCGGCCGCCACTTGCGAGAACTCGCGCGTACCGGCAAGTTCACCGGCATCACCTCCGGCGTCGCGCTCGGGAATGTGCAGGCGAATCTCGTCGTGCTGCCCAAGGCGCAGGCGTTCGACTTTCTGCTCTTTTGCCAGCGCAATCCGAAGCCGTGCCCGCTCCTGGACGTGACGGAAGCGGGCGACGCGGAGCCGCGGCTGTGTGCGCCGGGCGCCGACCTACGGACCGATGTGCCGTGCTATCGCGTTTATCGCCAGGGGGAGCTTGTCGAGGAGCCGACCGACATCGTCAAGCTTTGGCAGAAGGATTGGGTCGCGTTCCTGCTTGGCTGTTCGTTCACGTTCGAGGGCGCGCTCTTGCAAGCGGGGCTGCCAGTGCGACACATCGAAGCGAACTGCAATGTGCCGATGTATCGTACGAACATCGCCTGTCAGCGCGCGGGCGTTTTCCACGGCCCGATGGTGGTGTCAATGCGGCCCATGACGCCGGCGCAAGCAATTCGCGCGACGCAGATCTGCACGCGCTTCGCCCGCGCCCATGGCACGCCGGTCCACCTCGGCGACCCGGCGGCAATCGGCATTCGCGATATCACCACGCCCGACTTCGGCGATCCAGTCGCCATCAACGCCGGCGAGATTCCCGTCTTCTGGGCGTGCGGCGTCACTCCACAGGCCGTCGTCATGCAAGCGAAGCCCCCCATCTGCGTGACGCACAAGCCGGGGCACATGTTCGTGACGGATTGGAGGGATGTGGATCTGGAGGGGTGAGCACGCCGCTTGCGGCTCAGGAGACCAGCGATTCCAGACGTTGAATACGATCCTTGATCGGCGGATGGCTTGCGAACATCGAGCTGGCGCGAGCCTCGAAGGTCTTGATTGGGTTAGCGATGAAAAGATGCGCGGTGCCCCGGTTCGCGGCTTCGAGCACGTCGGGGTCCTCGTCGATCTTGCGCAAGGCGCTGGCAAGCCCGAGCGGATTGCGCGTTAATTCGACGGCGCTGGCGTCCGCCAAGTATTCGCGCTGCCGGCTGACGGCAAGCTGGATGATCTGCGCGAGAATCGGGGCCACAATGGCGAGTACGATCGCCAGGACGATGACGATCAAGACGATCCAGCCGCCGCCCCCTTTGTCGTCATCGCGCCGGCTCGAACGTCGGCCGCCGCGCGAATACCACATCATTTGCCAAAAGAAATCCGCGAGCATTACGATCGAGCCGATCAGGACCGCCATCAGCATCATCAGACGGATGTCATAGTTGCGGACGTGCGCCATCTCATGGGCGATGACGCCTTGCAGTTCCTCGCGATTGAGCTTGTCGCGCAACCCCGTGGTGATGGCGACCGAGGCATGCTCCGGAGCGCGGCCGGTGGCGAAGGCGTTGGGGGCGCTGTCGTCGATCAGGTAGAGCTTCGGCACCGGCACTCCGGCGGCGATCGCCATCTCTTCGACGACGTTGTATAGCTGGGGATCGTCGGCCTTGGCGAGCGGCTTGGCGCCGGACACGCCGAGGATCATGCTGTCGCCTTCCATGTAGGCGAGGTACATGAACAGAAACGACAAGAGCCCCGCGATGAGGCCCACGGCGATGCCGCTGACCCAGGAAACGCGATCCGCCAGCGACGGATCGATGATGAGGATGATTGCCAGGCCGAGAACGCCGCAAACGACGAACGTGAAGAGGAAGAACCCGGCAACAAGCCAGAAGCTTTTGCGTTTGTTCTCGGCGATCAGGTCGCGGAAGGTCTCGGCCATGGGTATTTTCTCCCCTCTCCCTCTGGGAGAGGGGACGGGGGTGAGGCCAGGCGGGCAGTTGAACACGCGTCGGCCGGTATTTGATGAAGCGTGTAGCCGGGGGCGCTTCGCCCCCACCCCCCGCCCCAC
>SYHD01000064.1 GCA_005799265.1 Planctomycetia bacterium
CACCCCCAAAGAAACCAACAAACAATTCGACAACTGCCTAAAAGCCAAAAAACAAGGAATCACCCTCAAATCCCTATTCCACTTAGCCAAAGAATCAGGCGTGATTCTTAAGCCCCTCTCCCTCGGGGAGGGGGGCCGGGGGCGAGGGCGGGGCGTATCACGTTGTCGAACTGCCGATCAAGGATCGCCATTTCCCGAACTTCTATCTGCAGGGGCGAATCCTCAGCTTCGATCGCGAACCGCGCGACCCGGCGCCACTCAAAGACGCCGAAAAACAGCAAGACGCCATGAAGGGCCTTGAAGAGTACGACGAAGACTTCGACCCACGCTGGTGCCGCGTCGATGTTGCGCGGCCCAAGGGGAAAGTGGAAACGCCGGCGCTCAACGTGAAAATCGACACCGATCAGGCGAAGTACAAGCCGGGCGACACCGTTCGCGCGACCATCCAAGTGACCGATCGCGACGGTCGGCCGCAGGCGGCGGAACTGTCGCTGGCGGCGGTCGATGAGAGCGTCTACGTCTTCGGCGAGGACAATCTCGACAGCCTCCCCGCGTTCTTCCGTTTGCCGCGCGAGGCGCGGCGTTTTCAGCCGAAGGTCTGGCGCGTCAGCATGGGTGAACGCTGGAGCAAGAAGGCCGCGGACGCGAAGCAGGCAGATCTTAAGGATGCGGTACAACAGCTCGCCAAGGCGATGGAAGCGATGAAGCAGGCGGAGGCCATCCAGAAATTGCAGGAGGCAAAGATTGGCGAGCTCCACCTCACCATCACGCCGCTGTCCCGACTCGGCGGCGAGCTCCCGGCCGGGCAGATCCCGCTCGCCAAGCTGCGCGAGCACTTCCATGAGACCGCGACCTGGCTGCCGCGGCTTCGCACCGATGACGCCGGCGTCGCGCGGGCGGCGTTCGTGTTGCCGGATTCCTTGACGCGCTATCGGCTCACCTCAGTGGCGCTGACGAAGACGAGCGACATCGGCATCGGCCGGGCCCGCATCACCGCCGCCTTGCCGCTCGCCGTGCAGGTATTCGTGCCGCGCTTCGCCGTCGAGAAGGATCGCCTGGATGCGGTCGGCATCATCCACAATGACGCCGACAAGCCGCGCGAATGTCAGTTCACCTGGAAGATCGCAGGCGCGACGGTCGATGGGCCGTTGACGGGGCGCGTCAAGGTTGCCGCGAAGGGTTCGACGAAGGTCAACCTGCCGCTCAAGATGGTGCAAATCGGCACGGCGCGCATCGTTTTTGAAGCAGCGGATGGCAAAGATGCGGACGCCGAGGTGCGCACACTGCCGGTGCAACCGCTCGGCCGGGAACGCGAAATCGCCGACAATCAAGGCCTCCCCGCTGCACCGCTCAACAAGCCGGCGGCCAAGGAAGTCTTCGGCAAGTTCAACAAGCAAGGCAAGATCGACTTGCCCAAGGGCTTCCTGGCGACCGAGATTCACCTGAGCCTCGCTGTCTCCGAACTCGCCCAAGCTCTCGACGGCCTCGATTATCTCATCGATTATCCGCATGGCTGCATCGAGCAGACGATGAGCCGATTCCTGCCGGTCGTGATGATCAAGCACGCGACGCAGAACGCCCCCGTCGCGCTGCGGCCCGAGATCGCCGCCAAGTTGCCGGACATTCTCGACAAGGGATTGACCCGTGTCTACGGCCATCAGCACGACGACGGCAGCTGGGGCTGGTTCGTAAAGGATGGCCAGAACATGTCGATGTCGGTGTACGTCGTCTACGGCCTGGCCCGTTGCAAGGCGACCGGGACGAAGGTCGATGCCGAGGTACTGCGGCGCGGTTGCGAGTATTTGCAGAAGGAGCTGGGCACGAAACGGCACAGCGCCGAGATGGCCGCCCGCGCGTGGTACGCCTTGGCCCTTGCGGGTCACGTGGACGCGAAGGAACTCGAGAAGCTGGCACGCGCGGAAGCGAAACAGATGGAGTTTGACCGTCCTTTGGTTTGGTGCAATCTTGCCCTTGCGTGCCGGGCCGCCGGGCTCAACGAAGCGGGCGAGCGGCTTTGGGCCAAGGTCCAGCTCAATTTGCGTAACTCCTGGTGGGGGCACGATACCGAAAGCTTCGCCCTCATCTTGAACACGCAACTGGCCTTCGGCGCCCCATACCGCGAATGCCGGGTCATGGCCGACCGCATCCTAGCCAAGCGCACGGGCACGCACTGGTATCACACGCGCGATACCTCGTGGGCCCTCGAGGCGCTTGCCGGCATGCTCGGCTACGTGCCCGAGAAAAACCTCGCCCGTAAGATCGAGGTGACGATCGGCGGCAAGAAGGTCCTCGAAGGCAAAGCCGCCGGCGGCGGCAAAGAGCTGATCTATCGCGTCCATCTGAAAGGCGATCAGCTCCCCAAGGAAGAGGGTCTGCAGATCCGCATGGACGTCGATGCCGACGAACCGATCCAGGTCGCCTTGCGCGCCACCGGCGTGCAACGGCTCGACGACCTCAAAGCCACGGGGACCCATGTTCGCCTGCAGCGCATCGTCGAAACGCTCGAGGGCGAACCGCTGAAGGGGCCCCTCAAGATCGGGCAAGTTGTACGCGTGCGGCTCAAGCTTGAACTTACCGAGCGTCAAGATTACCTGCTGATCGAGGAACGCCGTCCTTCGCTGTGCGAGTTCGCGGGGGATCATCTGTCCGGGCCGGCGGCGCCCTCAGCCGTGCATCAGGAGTTCCGCGACGATCGGCTGTGCGTCTTCTTCCGTGCCCTGTCCGCGGGCACGCACGAACTCGTCTACTACTTGCGCGCCGAGACGCCCGGCACATGCACCGTTTTGCCCGGCTGCGCCTATCCGATGTACGACGAAAATCATCGCGGCGAAACCGGCGGCGGCAAGCTCGAAGTGCAAGCCCCATAGGTCAATCGGGTTCCGCTCGGTCAAAAGGAAAGTCTGAGAACTTTGGCCAACAAACAAGGTCGTCGGATCAACTGGCACGTTTATTGGTTATCGCCGGAGATCGCCGGGGGTCTTATGCTGTTTGTCGCGGTCGGATGAAGGCAGCGAACTGACCGGTTGGGGTCCACGCTTTCTCAAAGGCGGGCAACGAGGCCGTTTGTGGAGCCGTTGCGAAGTAAGGATCATTGAGAACGGCGTTCACCGTATCAAGACCAATCAATACGGCTGCATGGAAGATGTCCATGTCCCAGTATTCCAATGAGCCCGTCTGCATCAACACGATGGGAGGTTGATTCTCGGCCAGCACCTTTTGCAGCTCGGCCATATTCGACGGACGAAGATAGACTTCGAAGGCGGACCCTGAGATCCGCATGATGTTGCCGGCACGCGTGCCCGTTGGTTGCGTATCGAGGAGCGAGCGCAACTCGGCTTCGGTCTGCAGGTCGCCGTAGTGCGCCAGAACCATCCGAACGCAGGCCGCAACACAGGAATACTCAAACTCCTGCTGAAAGTGCGGCACCTTGAGCCAACCGTTCGGCATGACGCATCATTTCCTGCTCGGTTTGTGGATCCGTCAAAAGCTCACCTGTCCCGGCATCGATCCGCAGCGTTCCCACCCGGCCGAGAACGCCTTTTCCCGGCAGTGTGAAGACGACGGGGACCGTCCAGTAAACACGCTCACCGACCGTCAGTTCTGGAACATCGCCGCCGAGTTGCGTGCTGAGCTGGTGCATCACATACTGTGTGACCCGCTGCCGTGCCGAAAACGACGTGACATTCAACGGCTGGGTGACATGGATGTTAATGTCCAAAGTGCTTTCAGCCGGCAGCGGCACGACTGGCAGATGAGTGATCATGATTTTTCCCTCATGTCGGCTATGCTGTTGCTTGGCGATCAACGCTGTCGGCAGGTCAGATTCTTGGCGGGAAATCGCCCGCTTATCCCTTGTCATTATCCGCGATCTGCGTGTCCCGTCAATCCAAAGCAGCCCAACTTGACGCGAAGGCAACACGGACTAGAATCCTTCGAGTGTTAGTTCAAGGACAGTTGCAACGGGTTAAGTGATGTTCTCCCAGGTTCTGTCATACTTGCGGTCAACCGGCTCAGCGGTCATGCACCAAATGCGGTCAGTTCTTTTGCACAATGCATGGAGGCAAGCGATGGACCTTGGGGCGCCCAATTGATTATGCGGTCGTCTGTAATGAATGTTCCATAAGCGGGATTTCGTTATTGGTGGGAGCAGTGCTGTTGGCCATCTTTGCCGTTATCGTCATCCTGCTAGGGCAGACGCTGAACTAAGAAATTCTCTCAAAACTAGCCCGCAGCGCAAGCAAGGGCCGCCCTTGCTTGCGCTGCGGGCTAGTGAGACCCCTTCTGAGATAGTCTCTACAAGCGAAATAGCTCATGGCATCGGCTGCGATCCACTTTTTGACCGCTACTCCCTTCGGCGCGGCCGCCGAGAGTGGCCTACGTCCCGCCCTGCGCGACTGGTTCGCCGCCAACATCGGCGCCCCGACGCTCGCCCAGCGCCACGCCTGGCCGGCAATTCTCGATCGTAAGAATTTTATCTTATCGTCGCCGACCGGCAGCGGTAAAACGCTCGCCGCGTTCATGCCGATCGTGAGCGAGGTACTTGCTCAGCCGAGCGCGGGGTTGCAGGCCCTTTACATCGCTCCCTTGAAAGCACTGTGCCGCGATGCGTGCGTCAATCTCAAACGACTGCGGCGATCTCTCCGCGACATGGGGATCGGCGCCGAGGCGGACTTACGCATCGGTCTGCGCACCGGCGAAACGTCTCAGTGCGTACGTCAGCGTCAGCGCATCGAACCGCCCGCGATTCTGCTGACGACGCCGGAGAGTCTCGCGCAGATGCTCGCACATGAGCCGTCGCACGAAATGTTCCGCAGTCTGCGCTGGGTGATTGTGGACGAGATTCACGCCCTGATCGGCAGCAAACGCGGGGCGGATCTCGCGATCTGTCTGGAACGGCTGGAGGCCCTTCGCTGGCGCTCAGGCTCGGACGACGATCACGAGTTGCAGCGTATCGGCCTGTCTGCGACGTGCGCGCCGCTGGCCACCGTCGCCCGATTTCTCGTCGGCGTCGATCGACCGTGCGCCGTCGCGCAGGTCGCCGACAGCACGCAAAAGCACTTCGTCGTCGAGCCACTTTTTGACCTGATCCATGGCGAACAAGCTCTCACCCTCCATGCGGCTCTGCTCGAACGGCTGGACGCGGAGCTCGCCGCCTGCCAGACCGCGCTCGTCTTCACCAACACGCGCCATTTGGCTGAACGGCTGACCTGGGCGCTCAAGCGCCGACATCCCCAGCGCTCGGACCAAATTGCCGTCCATCACTCGGCGATCTCCGCGGCGCGGCGGCGCAGCGTCGAGCGGCGACTCAAGCAAGACAAGCTGTGGACCGTCGTCTCCAGCACGAGCCTGGAGCTGGGCATCGATATCGGCTCGGTCGATCGCGTTATTTTCGTACATCCTCCCGGTGGCGTCGTGCGGCTCTTGCAGCGCGTCGGTCGCTCCGGCCATCGCCCCGACGAGCCAAAGCACGGGCTACTGCTGACCGCCTCACCGGGCGAATTGCTCGAAGCCGCGGTGACCGCCGCCAGCGGGCGCGACGGTCAGATCGAGCCGGTCGCGCTGATCGCCCAACCGTTCGATGTCTTGTGCCAGCAGATCGTCGGCATGGCGATGACCGGTCTGTGGTCGCGCACGGCCGCGTTCGAGTTGATTCGCCGTGCCGCGCCATTCAGCAATCTATCGTCGGACGATTTCAACGATTGCCTTGATTATCTCTCCGGCCGGCGGCGCGACGGTTTGGAGTGGCTGCCGGTGCGTTTGACCTGGGAAGGCGACTGCTTCACGATCGCCGACGCGCGCACGGCCAAATTGCTGCGCCGTAATCTGGGGACGATCTTGACGCAAGATTCGTGCGCGATCCGTCTTCGTGTGCCGACCAGGGACGACGCCGCGAATACGCAGCCGATCGGCGAGGTCGATCAAGTCTATGCCGAGCGCTTGCAGTTCGGCGACCGCTTCGTCCTCGACGGACGCTGCCTTGAGCTTATAAAACGCGACGATACGGCACTCCTCGTCGATGAAGTCTTTGGCCGGCCGCAGATTCCTCGCTGGCTGGGCTCCGGCGTGCCCATGTCGAGTGAATTGGCGCAGCGCATTTTCCTATTCCGCGTCCAGGCGGCGGAGGCGATGCGCGACGGCGACGAAGCCTTGCGTCATTGGCTACAGCACGATTTCGAGCTCAACGAATCGGCGGTGGTTGCGCTAGCGGAATACGTGCGACAGCAAGAGACCGTCAGCGAGACGCCGACCTTGACCGCATTGCTGATCGAATCCGTGGCCATGCAGGCCTGTACGGAATATTTCGTACACACGCCGCTGCCGCGCGCCGCCAACGAGGTGCTGGCTCGCGTACTAATGGATCGCTGGATAGGTAAAGGGGCCGCGGCCGCCCTCGCCGTCGACCTGGGCGTCTATCTGCTCGTGCAGAGCGCGACGCCAATTGACGCAGCAGGCTGGCGGCAATGGCTCCACCCGCAGCAATTCGCCGAGGAGTTCAGCGAGCATCTGGCCCGCAGCGAACTGTTGCCCCAAGCCTTCGCGCGTGTGGCTCAGACCGGGCTGATGGTGCTGCGAAATCCCGCTTGGCGCCAGCGCAAGGTCGGCGGCAAGGATTGGCCCACGCGGCGGCTCTACGACACGCTGCGCGAGCGCTGCCCCGACTTCGTGCTCTTGCGTCAAAGCGAGGCGGAATTGCTGACCGGCGCGTGCGATCTAGAAGCAGCTCGTAAATACGTTGACCAGCTCGCGTCCCTGCCGATACGAATCCGCACGCTGCGGACACCGTCGCCGTTCGGCGCCAATCTGCTGCGTGTCGGCATGCGTTCGGAATCGATCACGAGCGAAACACGAGAAGCTGTCACCGAGCGCATGGGATGACCCAACGCTTTCCTCACGAGAGCAACTGACCAACGTCCCTGGGATTTCTGACGTCTTGGCCAGGTGACGCACCTATTCTCCCTCCGCCATTTCACGGCCGTCGTTACCAGTAGCGAATGCGCCACCAATCGTGCCCGGTGGGATTACGATTAAACCACCAGTGGCCGTCCTCCCAGGAAAGAGTCACCGAGCGCCAGCCGAGCGGCACACGCGGGAATGGGTACATCGGACCGATGAAGGGCCATTGTTCGTACGGATACGCCAGCGGATAGGCCACGCGCGAGTAGTTGTTGTACGGGGCATAGGTTGGCCACGCATAAGGAGGCAACGGCGGCGGCTGCATCGCGGGATTCGGACCCAACGGCATCTGGAAAATCGGCGTCGGATCCGGGAGTTGGCCGTCGAGGCGATCGGGAATTTGCATCCCCTTGTTGGCGTCATTGCCGCCCGGCAGCGGTTGTGGCAACGGCAACGGCAGCGGCTGAATCACCGGAGCCTGCGCGAGCACGACCGGGTTGGGCGGCGTCACCTGCAGCCAGTCGCGCACCATGACGACGCCCGGTCCCGAGCGGGCGATGTGAATGACGATGGCACGCTGCGACTCATCGCTGACCTCGCCGACGAGATCGATCACCCCATCCTGATTCTGCACGTTTACCCTGAAGCGCGACAACTGCCCGCACTCGCGCATGGTTCGAGCGATCCCCTGGGCCAGCGTTTCGTTCGGCCATAGCATGACGCGCATCCGAGGCGGCGGCTGGCGATACGCGTCGGGGACAGGGATCGATTTGATGGCGACGGGCAAATCCTGTCCGGGCAAAGGATTCAACGCGGACGTACCTGTCGGCGCAGGAAAGGATTTCATCGTCCCGGGCTCATCCGAAGGCGACAAGGGAATCACCGCGTCCGGCACTTGGGGCATCAACAACGGTTTGAATCTGAGCGGCACATCGGGTGCGGGCAACGCTTTGAACGGAGAGGGCACCTCCTGAGCTGTGCCGATCCCAACGCACACCAGTGATATCCCAAACACCAGGACCGACAACCCGCGCAGTGTCACGGCAACATCCTCCTTGATGGCCACGCTCCCTCGTTGACATCAGCCAGATAGCCCGCAAAAAACAAATCTCAAGGACGATAATTACGACCCTCGTGCCGATCACGCCTGGCGCATCCGCTACATCCGTTGTGTGCGTCACAAGGCAAAAAATCGTTGGGGTAGTTGCAGTCGCGCCGTTCGTTGCCACCGGAACAAAAGTGAATAATGGCAATACCACCGGTGAAATAGAGTGAAGTCCGACGGCAGGTTGGCCGACAAGGACGGACGCCGTTGACGCTCATCGACGGCGCGCCTATACTTCAAGGGTATCCGCGCACCCGTAGCTCAACTGGATAGAGCAATGGCCTACGGAAAGAAGAAAACCCCAATAACCCCTGAAAATCCAGGGGTTTTTGCATTTCTGACACCCGATTTGTACCCATCAAACCCTGCCTGCGGGTGTCAAACGGGTGTCAAGTCTCCAACGAAGAAACAAGTATGACGAGTGCAAGGTCTCGGAGAGGCGCTCCAGCCCGCGCAGTCACCGCGCAATCGCTCCACGATTGCGCCACGGACTTGCGGCGGCCTTAACCCGGCTCTCTATCGTCCTGATTACCCGCGCACATTTCCTGCACATCCTGTAACGCCTGAACGCGCCGTCGATCATGGATCATGTCAGTATCTCGCAAACGCCACAGATGGCGGCAACCGCACTTGGGACAGCGGATGCCTTTGACGCCGGCGCCGGCCAGCTCGCTTAGAGTCTTTCGATCAGGTTTCATAGTTACCCTTTTCATCAACATGCGGGTTTGATTGAGAAAGGCCAAGTTCGGGATCGGCGCGCTTGACGGCATGGGCCCGCTGGACCTTGCGGGGGCTGACGTTATGGGCGCGGGCGGCGGATTCGCGGGCGTCGTCGGAGCGATTGCGATCCTCCCTGGAAACCTTGGCGTCCGCATCGTCCGCCAAGGTTTCTCGTCTGTGTCCACGTCCACCTTTTTTCCCGCCTTCGGCCTGTTTCTGTTTTCGCTCTTTCACATTCTTCACCGCCAGCCACTCCCTCTCGTCATTCGCAATCATCGCCCGTTGGTCGTCGCTAAACTGTCGCTTCTTGCTCGCCTGGCGCAGCATGTACACCACGGGATCATCACCATTCACGGCGGCATCGACGACAGGCACTTCCTCAAGCCCGGCGTCGGTACAAGTGAAAATTAGTAAGTACAAACAAAGTTAATGGCATTCCCTGGCTCTTCGTTGGGCCATACAGAAAATATCGTCCGGCTGGAAGAACCTAAAGATGGGGGGGGATAACCTTGCGATTGCGGCGGCCAGGTCGTCGGCGGCAGTCGTTGGATTCATCAGCTACCCCTTGTAGGTCGCCGAATTCGATCATGATCTAATTCGCTCATTTTTTGGGTTACGAAGTAACGAGATAAACGAGATACTCGTTTATCTCGTTACTTCGTACCACCTCGTCGTTGCTTGCCACCGAGTGATCGTGGTCGAAAATCGCGGTCGAATCGGCTCAGATCGGCCACGATGGCTTCCGCCCGAGCAACGCCGACATTTTCCTTGGGTTTCAGAGGGGGTGTGGTGACGGCAAGGGCAGCAACGCGATGTTGATAATTCACCGCGAACCACCTCTCGATTGGCCGGCCACGGTTTTGTTCCTTCACAAATCGCGCCTTCCCGGTTTCGAGCAACGCCCCCAGGGCGCGGACGATCTTCTCGGACGGCGCATTACGCCCAAGCGCGTTGCTCATCTCATTGCGGGTCAATCCCACGTCGGCGGCGATCACCAGTTTTTCCAGGATAGATGTAGAAAGCTTGTCGAACCGATCTTCGCTCCCGAATATGAGGCCGGCGGACTGCTCACAGTAGTCCCAAATCGCGAGCGCGGCGTGCAGATGGGCTGGCATGATGAAAGGTGAGGCATCCAGAGCTGCATACAGAACCGCGAGCCGCAATACCTGCGCCTCTGCTCTGCTGGTGACGACACCGCCGAGGCCAGGCCGACTATCAGTAAGGCGCGGATAGACTGACTCCCAAATCTCGCGGGTTTCGTCGGCTCGCTCAAGCTCATCGAGGCGGCGTGCGCCTACGAGCGCATCTTGAAGGCGTTGTCCAAGTGCATGCAGATCGAGGCGCCGGCCGCCATTTGGAAGTAGTTTTGATCGCTTTACCAAAATCCACAGGAACCGATTCGCGAATCCATTAAAAAAATCAGTCTCGTCGAAATAACGGTGCAACTCCGGTTCGGTGATATGGCAAACGGCACTTATATGCGCGCCCGTAGCGCACAGGGGTTTCTTGGTGAGCGTGCTTATGTCGCCGCGATCCCATGCGGCCCTGATGATGGCTGACAAGGTATTGCTCTCTCGCTTGAGGTTCCGCAAGACTAGCCCGAACTCCGTCTCGAACGCGAGCAGTCTTTTGTCAATTACGCCCATATCGCTCTTGCCATCATCATCATCGCTGGGATCGCGGACGCGATTTATCAGTCCCTCCCCAGAGGACAGGCCGGACGCGATGCAAGTGCGAGTCCATTGACAATCGGCGATATCCATAACTTGCCGGACTCTTCCCCAGGATGTGCCTTTGCGCCCGTGGCCGCTCTTGCCAACAGTAATTGCAAAGAGATTGCAGTGGTGTTGGTCGCCTTCGACACGAGCGTGAGCAGTCCGGCCAATGGCATTGCCTGAAGCGATCAAGAGCTGCACCAACAAGGCAACCGGATCGGCCTCTGATTCCGGCGCGATTGTCTCGACGATTTCGCCGAGTAATCCGTGGTAGGCTTCTGGCCGCAAGCTCGGCCACGGCGGCGCCGGCGGAAGCTCGATGGCGTCGATGTCGTCCAGCTGAGATTGTTCGCCGTTACCAGCGGCCTTGCCTTTCTGGATGACCAATGCTTTGCGTTCTTGAATTCGGTCTTTGTAACTCACGGTTGCACCTCCTGGATGATGTCAAGAATTGGATCAACCAGCAATTCGCGAAATTCCTCCGGGAAGACTTGCGCGACTTGGCGCAAGGATCGGAGTAGAATTGCTACTTGATCGCGTTGCGTGTACAGCCAGGCAAGATAGTCGCGGACTTCCTCGCATCGTTCGCACGGACGCAATGCCGTGCAATCAAACGTACAGGGCAGGCGTTCAAGATCGCGTTGTGCGAGCAACTTGGCGACGCGCTGGCGCCTCTGGCATGCGTGGCATGCCGTGCCGTCGATGCCGCAAGTGAGCGGATCGCAGCTCCAATCGGAAAGGTCGTCGATCAGATTGACGGGGGATGGGGTGTCAGGTAAAATGTTCATGTTGATCCTCCATGAGCTGCGGGGCCTTGCCGGGCCAATTCCGCAGCTTTTTTCTTGCGCTTAATCCGGGTAGTAGTCGATCAAGTCACTCTTGCGCTGTCGCTTTGGTTTTTTGTGCGCCGGGCCAACGCGCCGGCGTTGCTCGAATTGCTCCAGCGCGTCGGCGGTCACCACGAATCGCGGCCGAGCACATTCGGTCATGCTTGTGTTGAGGGCGATTAGTTCTCCTCTCTTGATCCACAGGCGCACCTTGTCTTCGCCTACGCGATATCGCCTAGCAAGATCGGCAACCGTGAACCCGGCCGCCAGGTCAGCGGGCATGGGCAGCCTCGTTTTCACTCTGGCGTTCACGCAGGAACACCAGCTTGACGCCGTGTTCCTCTTGAAGCCGATCTCGCATCCTACGCACAAGGTCGCGGTCGCCGACTTTACGGGCTGCGACGAGAATCGCTACAAGGACTGCCGGACTGTCGGTAGGTTGGGTAGCGGGTTTCATGTTTCACCTCCTACCCTCCCTGTGTTCACTCACTTTTTTTGTGGTGAGTGAATCTGTATGCGCGCAAAAAAGACGGATTTTCCCAGGCGAAACACTCGCCAAGAAAAATCCGTCTTGTTCACTTTTCGCGCGTTTTGTTCAGTCTGAACGGAGTTACTTCTTTCGCTTTTCGCTTGCTCGTGCTGACGCACGCTCCGCTTTCATCGTCTCCCTATTGAGCGTCATGCTTTTCCATGTGTTCGTACCAACGATTGCGCCGGCGCTGCACTTGAGACGGCACGCCCATTGTTTTGCCGTCCATCCCGCTGCATCTTGATCGGCTTGCAGCACGTCAATCATGCGCGCGTTTATCGTCGCTTTCTTGCTTTGCTTCCCGCCGGCTGATTGCTCGACTTGTGCGGGTAAGTCTGACGTTCTTTGCGACAAATGAGCGATAATCTTCGCCACAATTTCGCGGCGAGTCCCCGGCCCGCAGCGAACGTCACTACCCCATGATTGGAAGGCATCCTTATTTATCTTGTGTGGGGTGCTCTTTGAGTAGCCGTGAGAGTCCGTCGTATATTGAAATTCCGTGTCCACATAGCGATCAACATTGACGAGACTTGGCGTCCTGTGGGTGTACGTCCACAGAATGATCCGGCATTTGTTTCGCACGTCCTCAATCGATTTGCTTCCTTGGCAAGGCGGACATTCGCCCCACCATTCAGCGGCCAGGCGAATCGTTTCTACCGCGTTCGCATCGGCATCTTTTAGTGTGTTGAGACGGTCTTGCCAATCTGGCTTGTCGAGTGGTTTATCGTTCATGCGACACCGCCTTCCTTGGCGCCGTCATCGTTCGCTTTCGGCGCCGCGAATAGCCAATCGTGGACGTAGTTCGCGATGGCGTGCAGACGGTCATCGCCGATTCCCTGCCGATAGATACTCGACATATGCGGGACTTCGTGCCCCATGACGTGATCGCAGGCGGCTTGATCCTTCGTCTCGTCGGCAACGGTGCGGAACGTGCTTCTTAGAGTGTAGAATCCCAACCCACTCCGGCCATTGATCTTGAGTTCGTGCAACAGCTTCGCGGTTTCTTTGGTGATTGGGGAATCGTCGATAGTTTTCGTCCAACGCGCACCGTACTTGGTGAGGAACACAAGATCGGCGTCTTCCGTCCTATTCGGTGCGGGGCGTTCGGCGATTGCTTCCTTGAGCGCGGCCACGGTCTCTGGCCACAAGGCGGCTCGGCGGGCGATGCCGGTTTTCGGACGCGGGAACGTCACCCAGCCGGTTGCCAGGTCCAGAGCGGATAGGGGCAGGTTCCCACAATCGGAATTGCCAAAAGCACAGTTGATTCCCAATAAAATCATCGCTCGCAATTGGCCTTTCGACGCTGCCAGCAACGAAACGATTTCTTCACGGGTGAACAGCTTCGCACCTTGCTTGGCGCGATGCAAGCGCATCGTCTTCATCGTCGGGCGCTTGAACGCGGGGCCGAATCTCATGGGCCGGTCGATCATGGCGGCGTCATAGGCGTGCTTGAAGATACTACGGCAGTATTGAACGGCTTTCTTGAGCAGGTGCGGTCCCCATTTCTTCGCCCATTTCTCCCGCAACCGCCCGAAGTCATTCGGGGTTAAATCCGCGACAAGGCGATGCTTGCCGCAATGCTCGACAACCTCATCGGCGATCCGCTTGTATTGCACCCACGTCAACGGTGACAACTCACCTGCTTCTTTCAGTTGCTTCTTCGCGATCAGGAACGCATTCGTCACATCCTTGACACGCAGTGCGCCGGCATCGGGTGTCGGCGTTCGCCCGGCATGCAAGTCGTCTTTTTGTGCAAGATACTTTTCGAGAGCGGCGTCGGGATCATTCCAAGCGCCGAAGTATTTCAGCTGGCCTCGGATTTTTTTTGCCCATCGCCCGGTTGCGTGAGCGAACAAAGGGAAGTCAGGATAGGGCTTTGCCGGTTTGACACCCGTTTGACACCCGGCATTTGTGGGGATTGTTGTTGATGGCTTGCCAGGACGGGACGACGGCGTAGAATTGCTTTGCATGGTGACACCTCGGTAAAAGTGTTGTCACTGTGTCGGCCGATCCGTTACGAGCGGATCGGCTACTTTTTCCGTAGGCTTTTGTATCTGGTGTCAGAACGGGTGTCAACGACAAAAACATGGGGATATAAAAAAACACGCAAAGTCATATTTAGAAACATTTTGCACCCGTAGCTCAACTGGATAGAGCAATGGCCTACGGAGCCATAGGTTGCAGGTTCGAATCCTGCCGGGTGTATTTTCCTAAGACTAAATTTCAAAACAAGTTGCACTTACCTCAAGATGATCATGAGTGCGGCTCGCAACCTTGAATTCTGCGTAATGTTCCGCAGAATCCCGCATTTGAAGTTTGCACCAGCGGCAAGACAACGCAATGTGGCTGACAGTCAGAAAAACGGGAGTTAATGGTTACGAAAAGTCCCGGTGATTCGAGTTTTTCGACATAGGTAATAACTCTGCCAATTCGTATCTTGTCGGGTGTCATGCACTTCTTGCGAAATTCAGAGTTGACACTCTTCTCCTCTTTAGCCAATCCGGATTTGAAGACATCGTGTCATGTTCTCGTCTCCGCAAAACCGATACATCTTATACGATCAGTACCTTTCCTTGACGGTTCGCCTTCCCATTTAGATTCAGGGAGATTTAGAAAAGGCGGCGAAGCGCGACCGCGTGGAAGTTGCGCATTCCCGGTGCCTCGTGATGCAAGGATGCCTCATGGACAAAGTCCAAAGCCACCTACGAGCACGATCCGAAGGGCGCGCGTTTCTTCTTTTGAGAATTGCCGTGCCCTTGATTCCCGTCATGCTCACGCTGGCGGCCTGGGCGAGTTGGCGAATCGCCGAGCCACGGACGCCGGCCGACATTATTCCCGCGCGCACAAACGCCCAAATAGAAAAGGTTCGGACAGCGCATGAGCACGAAGAAAAAACACTTCCGCCATTGCCGGGTATATTCGATATTCAGGAAGTCGAAATTGAAAACCCGACGCCGGTAGGCAAGACTTCGCTGAAACAGAACGCCGTGGCGCCGTCGTCGGCTGTCGGATATGCCGAGTACGAGCAAGAAGCGGGCAAGACGGAGGACCCGAAGAACAAGACGGAGCACTTGAAGAAACTGCCACAGATCGTCGATTTTCCGCCCCACGTTCCTTTCGTGCTGCCCGCTCTGAAGCAGGACCCGAAGCTGCCCTCCGCGCCAAACGGGCCCGAGCCGAGCATTGCCGGGCCGATGGGCGATCCCGCCAGGGCCGCGCTCAGCAAGCTCCCTGCCCCGATCGCGGCCGACCGCACGGTAAATGTCAGGTATGTTCAGGACGTGACCGATCCGACCAACACGTTTGACGTCATCCACGGGCGCACGCGTCTTCTGATTCTGAAGACGGCGCCGAAGCGGATTCACATCACGGCCGACGGCATAATCACCTCGACCATCAGCGGCAACAACGATCTGATTATCGTGGGCCATCAAGTCGGCGAGACGGTGCTGAATCTTTGGTTCGCCGCGGTAGAGGACAAGACGAAGGAGGACGTGGTCCGCTACGTCGTTCGCGTCACGCCCGATTCCGAGGCCCGGTTTCGTCAAGAGCGCATCCTCAAGGTGCTTGAGAATGAGATCAATCAGGTGATGCCGGGGAGTCGAATTCAACTCAAACTGATTGGCAACGTGATCGTCATCTCCGGGCAGGCTCAAGACGCCCATCACGCGGAACAAGTGGTCCGCCTCGTCGCCGCCAATGCACCCAGCGACGCGGCCAGGCACACTGTGGCAGACCAGCGTCATCCAAAAATTGTCAACCTGATTCGGGTATCCAGCGCACAGCTACACGCAATCGAACAGAAAGCCGTCGATCAGCGGCGCGCCGGTTGCTCGGAACAGATCATACTCAAGGTAGTGGTCGCGGAGCTGAACCGCACGGCTGCGGTCAAACTTGGCACCAAGGTCAACCTGCCTGGAAAGACGCCGTGCGTGGATCGCGGCCAGTACCTGCAAGCGATGCACACGCTGGGGCGGGCGAACTGCGCGAAGTTTCTGGCTGAGCCGAGCGTGATGGCTCTCGATGGACAGACAGTCAAGTGCGAATCCGGCGCTGCGAGCGGGATTCCCAATCGGATGAAAGTCGAATTGACGCCTGTAGTGGTTGATCGTGAACGCATTCGCCTGTTTGTCGCTGCACACGTCTTCGCCCGTGACGGTACGGCCGCGCAGCCAACCTCTGACGTCCCGAACGCGCCGGGCATTTCCTCAGTTGTCGAGCTAAACGTTGGTGAAACGCTGGCGATGGGTGGCTTGAATTCCACGCACAGCAGCGCGAATCGCCTGCATTTTCCGTTTCTGCGCATGGGCGCGGACGAACGGGAATTACTCCTCTTCGTCACGCCCGAGTTGGTCCGGCCAGACCAGGCTCGGCCGATGCCAGTCGGTTCGCAGCACGTTTTGCGAGGTCTGTAGGCACTTCGAGCCGCGACCGTAAGGGAGCGTTCGCCTCGCAATCAGGTAGGCTAAGCGGGCGGGCGCACCACCCTGTCTATGTTGCCGCTCTGAAGGATGAGGTACGTGAAGTCGTCATTCTTGATGATCGTGATATTGGTGCCCAGAATGGGGCCGTTCGCCAATTTGTCGAGGCGGAAATCTCGGTTCCGCAGAACGAGCACGTCGACGATGCCCGTCGAGCCATCGTCGTTGCTCGTGCGATACGACAACTTGACCACGCGCTGACTCTTGAATTCGACGACCTCCGCGTGTTTCAGAAATTTGTCTTTGAAGTTGCCGGGGAGGCGGATCTCGATGCCCAGCTTTTGGAAGTCCGCCTCGACCTCTTCATCCTTGGCGCCGTTGCCCTTGTAGAAGTACTCTTGAACGCCTTCAACGGTAACGACCGGCGTCCGCACCGCGTACCAAATACCCCCCGCCAAGAGCGCGATCAGCACCAGCGCCGCCACAGTCGCCGGCTTGCGCCACGGCTTACCCAAACGCTGTTCGGCCAGGCGTTTGAGCACCTTGCCCTTGAGGTCAGCGGGGATCGGCACGTCGAGCATGAGTCTGCCGATCGCTGCGTCCGCCTGGTGCTCGGCCTGGATGCGGGCGGCGCAATCCGGGCAGCCGTCCACATGCTGTTGCAGGGCGGCGTGTTCACTCGCATCGAGCTTTTCGCAACGCCGCTGCGCGAACGTCAACAGGATTCTGGCGTCATGGCATTCCATCACATCACCTCCTCTTGGCTCGCTCCCTCCATCAGGTCCGCTTGATCCGTCAAACGCTCCCGGAGATATGTCTTGGCGCGGGCAAGCCGCGACATGACCGTTCCCAAGGGTATATTCAGCTGGTCCGCAATGTCGCGGTAGCTGAATTCCTCGAAATAGTAGAGCACAACCACCGTGCGAAACACCTCGGGCAGCTCGTTCAGCGCGGCTTGTAGCTGGGCGGAATCGACAACCGGCAATGGCTCCGGCAAACGATCCGGGATCTCGTCCACGTCGTCCAACTCAACCTGCTTCTCCAGTCTGCCCGAGCGGAGCCGCTGGAAGTAGGCATTCCGCAGAATAGCGAACAGCCACGACCTGGCCCGATCCGCCTCCCGCAGCTGATGCAGCTTGGCCTGCGCCTGGCAAAAAGTATCTTGCGTCAGATCCTCCGCCTCTTGGGCCGTTCCGCTCAAACGAAAGGCGTAGCGATAGAGCGCCCCGTAATGGGCATCCACCAGCGCGGCGATATCCAGTTTGGGCCTGTTGAACCATCCCATGCGCCGCACTCCCTAAATATTTGATCCCTGTCGCCCCCGTTTATTCCCACGGAGGCTTGGCGCCGACCTCGGATTCTTCCCTGAATTTGTTGGCATTCCCTGCTTTTTATCCGCTCGCCTCAATTCCCTAGAGGACCAACACCACATTCAGGAATTCCCATCAAGCCCATGGAAAAAGTACTCTGAACCTGTGGGAGCCTCGCTGCCCCCTTCCGCATGCCGCACATCCAAAAACTCACATTTCACATTATTATATTCTGCCCCTTCAACCACGCTAGAGCGAACGATCGCTACTCGCATCATTGCGAAAAAATTCACAAATCGCGCATTTAGTTCTTGTCTTGGGACTTTTCGGGAATATCTTTATTGTTCATGCATCTCATCTTGAAGTCAGACGTCGGAAGTGTTCGCCGACGAGCAACCGTCTGAGTCGATCGTTGTGTCAACTAAAAGAGGTTACAGCAATGAAGAAACTGCTAGGTTTTTTGGTAGTTCTGGGCATTGCCGTCGCTTTGTCCACCGGTACCACCGGCTGCGCCAAGCCGGCCACCACCAAAGACAAGGACAAGACCAAGGACAAAGACAAGGACAAAACCAAGGACAAGGACAAGACCGGCACGAAGACCGAAGACAAGGACAAGACCGGCGCGAAGACTGAAGACAAGGACAAGACCGGCGCGAAGACTGAAGACAAGGACAAGACCAAGGACAAGACCGGCGCGAAGACTGAAGACAAGGACAAGACCGGCGCGAAGACCGAAGACAAGGACAAGACCGGCGCGAAGACTGAAGACAAGGACAAGACCGGC
>SYHD01000065.1 GCA_005799265.1 Planctomycetia bacterium
CGGATATTTCTGAATTTTCGAGCGTGCGTGCAACCAGTACTGGTGGACGCGCCTATGAAGCAATAAATGTTGCGGCCTTTAACGCGATCTCAAAAGCGTCCAAGCCAACGATTGCCGTAATCTCTGGGTTTTCGAGTGCTTTCACGCGGCTCATCGACATGGGGGTCGAGCCGTTCCTGGTGTCGAGCACGGTCGAAGGCGTATTGGCCCAACGGCTCGTGCGCACCATTTGCAGCGGATGCAAGACGGCCTATGAGCCGCACATCGGGGAGCTGCCCGCGGATTTTCCGGGCGTCGCTGAGAAGAGCTATCCGAAAGCCCTGTACAAGGGGGCGGGTTGCAGGAAGTGCCATCAAACGGGATTCAAAGGGCGCACTGGCATTCACGAGTTGCTGGTCAATACCGACTCGTTGAAGGACTTGATCGTGCAACGCGTGAACGCGAACACGATCCGCGCGGAGGCGCTCAAGCAGGGCATGATTACGTTACGCCAGGACGGGTGGCGCAAGGTGATTTCGGGAACGACGACGATCGAAGAGGTGGCGCGCGTGACGGCGGCGGATTTGTTTTAGCCCGCTCCCCGATTAGCGCACGCGCTGAAGCGCCAGGCGTCCTGGTGTTTCAGCGCGTGCGCTAATCGAGGAGCGACCTGAGTTCTCATAAATGATTAAGATATGATCCAATAGAATCTCCAAAGGCAAGCTGCGACGGAATTTGCGCCCGAATCGGTGAGAAGATGCCAGATTTCACTTACGAAGCGTTGGGTGGCACGGGACAACGCACGAACGGCACGATGACGGCCATCAGCGAACGCGAAGTCGTCACCATGCTCGACGCCAAGGGGTTGTTCCCGCTCAAGATCGAGATGTCGCGCGGGTCGGCGAGCATTCGCGGCGGCGGACGACGCATCGGCTCGCGCCTCATGGCGACGTTTTTCTCGCAGATGGCCGATCTTCTGCGCGCCGGCGTGCCGCTGTTGCGCTGCCTCGAAATCCTCGAAAAGCAAAACGCCAACACCGCGCTGGGCGAAATCCTGCGTGAAGTCCACGGCAAGGTCGCCGACGGCACGACACTCGCCGACGCCCTCGCTCAGTATCCGCGCGCCTTTAACGAACTCGCGGTCAGCATGGTCCGGGCGGGGCAGGAGGGCGGGTTTCTTGAGGACGTGCTCGAACGCATCGCCGTTTTCACCGAGCACCAGGAAGACCTCAAGGCCAAGGTCATCGGCGCCCTGGCGTACCCGGTTTTTCTCGCAGCGACGGCGTTCATTGTGTTGATGATCCTGGTGATCTTCTTCATTCCAATGTTCGAGCCGATCTTTCATCGCCTGAGTGAAAAGGGAGAACTGCCGCTGCTGACGCGACTGTTGATCGGCTTCAGCAACGGGATCATCAACTACTGGTTCGTGTTCCTGATTCTGTTCGTCGGTCTGGGTATCGGCTACTGGAAAGTTACGAGTTCCGACGCGGCGCGCATCTGGATCGACGCGATGCGGCTGCGTTTGCCTGTCATCGGCACCGTGTACCTGAACTTCGCGCTGTCACGCTTCACGCGCATCCTCGGCACGCTCTTGCGCAACGGCATCCCGATCCTGCAATCGCTCAAGATCGCCAAGGACTCGACGGGCAATCGCGTGCTCAGCGCCGCCATAGCCGACGCTGCCGAGCATGTCACTGCGGGCAACAAGCTTGCGGTGCCGTTGGCGACGTGCAAGTTTTTGCCGCGCGACATCGTCGAGATGATCTCCGTCGGCGAAGAAAGCAACCAGTTGGAAAAGGTGCTGCTCGACACAGCCAACGCGCTCGACAAGCGGACGACGCGGCAGCTCGACCTGATGATTCGCTTGCTGGAGCCGATCATGTTGCTGGTGATGGCGGTGGTGATTCTGATTGTCGTGGTCGGCTTACTGCTGCCGGTGTTCAAGATGAGCAAGGTAGTGAACTAATCGTCCCTTAATCGCCCTGCTGGTATGATTAATAGGTTGAGGAACTTCCGTTAAAAGAGAGAGGTGAAACATGATGCTTCGCGAAAAACGCCAGAGCCAACGTCGCTCGGCCTTCACGCTGATGGAAATGCTCGTCGTGGTGGCCATTATCGTCGCGCTTGCCAGTATTGGCGGCTTCTTCTTGCTGCAACAGTTGGGCGACGCCAAGAAGGATCTCGCCCAAACACACATCAACGGCGTCTTGAGTCCCGCGGTAAAATCCTATTACGCCAAACGCGGCATGTGGCCGCAAGAGCTAAGGACGCTGCGCGTGAGAGATGCGGTAGGCGGTCCCTATCTGGAAAGCGATGACGCTCTATATGACCCGTGGGGCAAGGAGTATCAAATGATTCCCCAAGAAAGCCCGGACGGCTCAATCAAGACTCCGAAGATCTATTGCATCCCACCCGATGCGCAAAAAGAAAGTGATCACATCACCAATTTGCCCAAGAAAGGCACATGAACTAACCCGCGTGCAAAACCGTGAAACCATGCCAATGAAAACGAATCAGGAACGCCTCGGCTACACGCTGATGGAGATGATGATGGTCATGGCGATCCTCGTCATCGCGGCGTCGATTTCCGTGCCGGTGATTCACTCGATGCTGGCGGACGGCCGACTATCCGCAGCGGCCGATCAGGTGCGCGCCCAACTTGCCGAGACGCGTGCCCGCGCCATGGATGAAGGTCGGCCGTGGAGGCTCGCCTACTTGCCGAACACCGGCGTCTACCAGCTCGCTCCCGAAGAGTCCACCGACTGGGAGCAAAAGTCGGACGAACCGATGGAGACGGCTGAGCTGGTTCGCGGTGTGCTGCCGAAGGACATCGTGTTTGGCGCCAAGGAAGAGGACATTTCCGGCCGGCAGGAAGCGGGCCAGGCGGGCTCAGATTGGGAAACCCTCGCGATCTACCTGCCCGGAGGAGATGCGCGCGACGACACCATGACGTATTTCGGGCACGTGGGATTCTTGCCGATGCGAGTTCAGGTTCGGGCGTTGACCGGTGCAATGAGCGTGGAGCAGGCCAAACCAAGCAACGAGGGGGGGCCATGATGGGGCGCACGGCTCGAATTCGGCCCGGCTTGACGCTCCTGGAAGTGGTCGTGTCGCTGTTCATCTTCTTGATCGCCGTCACCGCAATCTGGCAACTCATGGCCGCCGCCACCGATCGGGCGATCGACGTGAAGCTGCAAACACAGACGAGCCTGCACTGCCAGAGCAAGCTGGCCGAGGTGATGATCGGCGATCAACCGCTCGCCAAGACGGGAGGTTATCAGCCATGGCCCGATTCGGAGGATCAGAACCTCGAATGGAAAATGGAAGCAGACCCGGCAAAATCGAGTCAGAGCGATGTGGTTGGCTTGTGGGAAGTGAAGATCTGGGTGCGGCTGAAGACTCCGTCGGGGGGATTCGTTGAATCGCTGCTTTCCCAGATGGTGTTGGAGCCGACGCTGCGCGGCAGCACGATGGACCGCCCAGAGCCGCCGCCGGCCCCGACGCCGACGGAAGACGAACCGGCGCCCAAGTAGCGTTCGGAAACGAGTACGCGATCACTGAGTCGCACGCGGAAAAAGGACCTCGCAATGCACGCTTTACGATCACGAAAACGCCCCGCGTTTTCGCTGATGGAAATGATGCTGGCGCTCGCCATCGCCATGGTCGTTATGCTTGCGCTCTATTTGACGTTGAACGCCCAGATCACGCACAGCAACGCCGGCCGCGACGTGGTGGCGGAGGGCGCCCTGGCGCGTAACATCCTCGCCGCGATCGCCAAGGACATTAACAGTCAGCTCGCCGCCGCCGATCCGCGTTCGCTACCTGATTACAGCGTGGTCACCGGCGAGAATCCCGGCACGGAGATCGCCACCATCGGCGCCAATCTCGGCGTGTCCGGAGACGCGACTTCGTTAGTGCTTTCCGGCCTGCGCGTGCAGAAGCCTCGCCCGGTCGCTCCGAACGCGACCGACATGAACGTCGACGCGGGCACGGACCTGCGTCGCATTGCCTACTGGATCGTCATGAACGGCAACAAGTCCCTCGGCCTGGCCCGGCATGAAACGAGGCAAGCGACCGCCAGCGAGATCGACCTGGCGCTAACCGAATTACCCGATCAAGAAAAATACGTCATCGCCAAGGAAGTGAAGACAATTCAGTTCGAGTATCACGGCGGAAACAATGCAGGGGATTGGCAGCAGTTTTGGAATGGCGCCGAGCCAATTCTTATCGAGGAAGGAACAACTCTAGGCCCCCCGGCAGCCATCAAGATTACGCTCACGCTGAAACAGACGCTAGCCCCCGGCGCCACGGACGACGATGACACGGGGCCCAGCTATGTCCACATCGTCGCGCTCCCCACGGGCAACAATTACCCCTTGCCCAAGAAATGACGGTCGCACGCGCATGAACGCAACTCCGCCACAATTGATTACGCCTCACGCTTCAGCCAAGAAGCGGCGCGGCGTCGTCATCGTGGCCGTGCTTGTGGTCATCGTGCTGTTGTCGTTGGCCGGCTATCAGTACGCCGACATGACGCTCGCCGAATACAAGGCGTCCGAGAATGCCCATCGGCTCGTGCAAGCACGCGCGCTCGCAGGTTCGGGCGTGCACTTCGCCATGGCGATGACAAGCAGGACTGCGAATCTCAACAACATCGAAGGCAACCTGTGGAACAATCCACTGTTCAAGGACGTGGAGTTAAAAGGAGACGACGGCAAGGTGATTGGCCGCTTCAGCCTGATCGCACCGCCCGAAGCCGACGACACGGCGGGCCAGGTGCGCTTTGGGTTGGAGTGTGAGGCCGGCAAGTTGAACCTGAATGCAATGATGAAGCTTGATCCAACCGGCAAGACGCTGAACGGCATGCTCATGAAATTGCCGATCATGACGGCCGATATCGCCGCGGCGATCGTCGACTGGTTGGACCCCGATTCGGAGGCGAAGGCGGGCGGCGCGGAGAGTGACTATTATTCGTCTCTGAGCCCATCGTATCGCGCGCGTAACGGCCCCATCGAGAGCCTTGACGAGTTGCTCTTGGTCAAGGGGATGACGCGCGAGCTCCTGTACGGCAACGATTTGAATCGCAACGGCATCCAGGATGCCAACGAAATGAGCGACGACGGCGGCGGCTTCAGTCGCGGTTGGTCGGCGTTGCTCACCGTGCATAGCCGAGAGCAGAACCGCGACCTGGAGAGCGGTACGCTCGTCTGGATCAACAATACAGACCTCAAACAACTCTACGAAGGCCTGGCCCAGTACATTGGCGACGAAGAGTTGGCGAAGTTCATCGTGATGTACCGCCAATACGCCTCGGCCGATGTCGATGCCGCCCTGCCGAAAGGGACGACGATTGGGAGTCTCGCAAACTACCAAGTGAAATTCGACCGTCGGGCCGCGTACCAGGTCAATTCGATCTACGATCTGATTGGCGTGCGCATACAGCGCGGCAAAGTAATTTACACCAGCCCGCTCAACGATCCGGCCAAGCTGAGCGAACTGCTGCCCGGCCTGCTCATGTACGGGAAGCTCGCCGACGTGCCGGAGATCGTCGCGCGCGTCAACGTCAACACGGCGCCTCGCGAAGTGCTGCTGACGATCCCCGGCTTGACCGCGGCCGACGTTGACAAGATCATGCAGACAAGGCCCCGGCTGTCCGCGACTGAGACGACGCCGGAGATTTTCGACACGCAGGCCTGGCTGGTGACCGACGCGAAATTCAGCGCCAACCAAATGCGCAGCCTCGACATGTACCTGGGCGGCACGTCGCAGGTGTACCGCGTGCAAGCAGTCGGCCAGTTGACGGGGCGCGGCCCCACGGTGCGCATCGAAGCGGTCATCGACACCAACGCAGGTCGGCCGCGCATCATCGCCTGGCGCGACCTGACCGAACTCGGCAAAGGTTTGAATGAACAACCCGCGCGTTAGTCAGACGCGCAAGCGACGGATTTCCGCAGCGTCCGTCGTCTGCGCGTCTGGTTAACAGGAGGGAGACATCCTTGGCATCCTGGATTGCCCTTGACTGGGATCAAGATCAGTTTCACGTCGTCGTCGCACAAACCGCGCGGCGCGGCGTGCGGGTGACGCGTGCGCTCACGTGGCCCCACCCCGAACCGTTCACCCCTTCCACGGCGGACCGGGTCGGCGCGGCTCTGCGCGGGTTTCTCGCCAGCGCGAACATCACGGCGGCTCCGGTAATCGTCGGCCTGGGGCGCGATCGCGTCTTCCTGAAAGAACTGCGTTTTCCGTCGATCGCGGCCCACGAGGAGGCGAACCTCGTGCGTTTTCAGACGGCCAAAGAGCTGACCGAATCGATCGAGAGCTACGCCGTCGATTACGTCCATCTCAACGGCAACCAAGGTGAGCGCCAGATCATGACCGTGGCCGTGCGCCGCGACATCGTCGCCATGGTCCAAACGCTCTGCCAGTCGGCGGGGCTGAAGCTGCATGCGGTCACGCCGCGCGTGTTCGGCGTGGCGCAGGCGGTGTCGCGGGCGGTTGGGGCCAATCCAGATCCGTTGACGCCCGACCGACTCAACGTCGTGCTGGCGATCGGACAGCGTTGGGCCGAGCTTTGTTTCTTTAGGGGCGACCGTTTCTTACAGGCGCAGGCGCTGGCGAATGGGCCACTGCTGACCAGCGAAATCAAGCGCAATCTCGCGGTCTTCCAGGCCCAGCACGCAGTTAGCGTCGATCTCTCGGGACCGGACTGTCTGTATGTATTCGGCGCCAAGGGATCGGCACTCGACGCTCTGCGCGGCGGCCAGACGCTACCGGTGCAGTTATTGGATCCATTGCAGGCCGAGCCGGAATTGTCCGCCAATTTGGCCAACACGGGCCATTTCGCCGGCGGCGTCGGCCTGGTGGCGCTGTGGTCGCAGACGGTGCAACGCCCCGCGAATCTCGCGGCGCCGAAACGCCAGTCCGCGCCGGTAAGCGCCGGCAGACAGCGTGGCATGCTCTGGGGTGCGGGGTTGGCCGTGGGTATGGTAATCTTCGTCGGCCTGCTTTGGGGCGCGCTGGCGTACAAGCGAGCGCAACTCGGCCGGCTGATCGCCGAGAAGAACGCCTTCGATGAGCAACTGGTCAAGGTCAAGCAAGATCGCGCCGACATCGAAGCGCTCAAGGATTGGGAACAGTCCACCGTATCCTGGCTTGATGAGCTACACGATCTCACCGCGCGTTTCCCATACCAAACAGGCTTTCGCGTCAACCAGTTCTCCGCCACCTCCGCGGGGACCAAGAAGAGCGCCAAGGACGGACACATTGGCAAGATTGCCATCATCGGTCTTACGCCGCCGGGCCATGAGGACTACGTCAAGCAGCTCAATCAATCGATGTCGCGCGACGCGCACGTGAAGCCGCACATCGAACGCTTCTTCGATGGGCAGAAATACGAGATGAAAATCGAGATCATCAAGCAGCCGGCGTCGAGCTATACGACGCCGTTCGGCGAGATTCCGCCGCGGCCGAGGATCGCGGCCCCAGCGCCGAAGGCGGCGCCGATCAAGCCTCCCGAAGAGATGCCGGAAGACCCAGACGCGAAGGAGGACGGCAAATGAACGCGCGCGAACGCATCCTCCTGATCGTGCTTGCGTCCATCCTGGGCGGCGGCATTCTGCTTTTCGGAACCTATCAATGGTTCTTCAAGCCGCTGCGTGAACTAGACAAAAAGATCGCTGACATGCGCGACAAGCGCAACGACGCGCACGCCCAAGTCGATCAATACCTGGAAGATCGCAAGACGCTCGAACTGGCGCGGGCCCGCAGTCTACCGGCGCACGCCGCGGACGCTGGCTTCGAATACATGACGAACTACTTGAAGCCCCTCCTGCGCGGCAGCGGACTGGATAAGGTGCAAGTTTCAAAATCCCCGACGGCAGTCGACCTCAAATTCACGCCGACGATCCCAGGCGTCAAGGTCGGGCATCAAGTAATGACCTTCCAGGTCCATGGGGAAGGAGACCTGTCGGCTCTGGTCGCCGCGCTGGAGCGACTCCAACGGACGCCCTACGAACATCGCATCAAGAGTTTGCTGATCAATCGCGCGGATGCGGCGGCGACCTCGATGGAGCTTAACCCGAGGCTGATCATCGACATGGTGATCGAGACGCTCTTGGTGGCGAAGAACACGACGAAACCGGGCTTGCCGCCGGGCCTGGATCCGACCTGGATCGCCGTCGATCATTTCACGGCCAGGCACGGCGAGATGCCGTTGGGGTGGGGCCTGCTGGTGTCGCGGCTGGCCTTGCAGATGTCGGTGCCTCGCCCGGAAAATCGTCAATATGGCCAGGTGGCGGACAAGAACATATTCGCCGGCCTAATTCCATACAAGGAACCGTCGCCACCCCCGCCGCCGCCACCCCCCACGCCGCCGCCCCCGCCGCCGTCGCCGAAGACTCCGCTCCTGGACGTGCCTTCCTATGTGTGGCTGACGACGACGACCAACCAGAATGAAGCGCATCTGCGCAACATCGTTTACCGCAGTTCGCGTCCCGGCGGCGAGGAAAAGGTGATGGTGAAGCCGGGCTACGACACGTTCCAGATCGTCGATGAGGACACGGGATACTTCTTCTTCCGCGCGAAGGTGTTGCGCATCGATGACCGAGCCATGTACTTCCAGATCAAGGACGAAGCCTTCGAATGGGAGCTGCGCAAGAACTTGGCGGACGCCATCAAACGTCCGCTGTCCGCGCCCAGGCTTGCCGCGTTGCAGTTGACGCTGAACGCCGAATGGTCAGCGGAGGAGAGTGCGAAAGACAAGGAAAACAAGAAGCCGAAGACCTCGTCGAAAAAGAGTTCCTTTTTTAAGGGACCAACCAAGACGTCCAAGTAACGCGTGGCGACTGGGCCAGGTTGAAGAAATGAATCACGGGGAGAACGGGGGGGACACGGAGAAATGCCAGTGGAATTCTGCGGTAGCGATGGTCCACGCTTCTACAGTGATCGGAATGTATTTATACTGCGCTCGGGCGGAAATGACACATTTGCCTCACTAGCCCGCAGCGCTAGCAAGGGCAACCACGGACATCCCTTGCTGGCGCTGCGGGCTAGTGAATGAGTCAATCCTGACCGCGTGCAGTATAGGTTGTCTTTCGCTCGGTATTCAGCGTATTTCCCATGTGCCCCAGGGTTCCTTTTTCGGCAGCGAGCGGAGATGTGAGGACATTGTTAAATCGAGGCGGGCTAGGCTTTTTTTAATTAAGTTCCTCTTTTCTTTTTGGTAAGATCGGTTATCAACCTCGCCCAATAGCGATTGCAAACGAGGATTTTCGCGGGTTGACTCTGGAGACGGGGGCCTGTCATTCGTTCCCATTGACACTGGGAACGAGCGGCAGGTGGTCTCTGGCACTCACACAGGGGGCCGTATGAAGCTAATAAGGCGCATCGCCGTCGTCGCGCTCATGTCGGCTGGAATCTATTTGATTGGCCAGGCCGCCTCCACGTTTGCCCAGGGAACCAAAGGCGTCGATCCGAAAGCCGTGGACCCGAAGGCCGGCGACAAGAAGCCGGTTGAGCCAAAGGTCCTCCTCACGTCGTCCAAGCCGAACTGGAACGAAAAGAAGATCGCCTTCGAGATGGACAAGAAGCCGTGGGGCGCCGTCATGACCTGGTTCGCCGATCAGACGCAAATGCCATACGCCTCGCCGTACACGCCTACGGGCACGCTCACGTTCATCAATCCCAGGGACGACAAGGGCGTCGCCCGCAAGTACACCCTGATCGAAGTCTACGACATCATCAACGAAATCCTGCAAGGCCAGCACAAATACACGATCCTGCGTGGCGACAACGTCCTGACGTTGGTCCCCGCCGATGAGCCGATTCCGGAATTGCTTATTCCACGCGTCTCGATGGACGAGTTGAAATCGCGAGGCCGCACCGAGATCGTCGAAGTGGTCGTCGAGCCGAAGGGCCAGAACGTGGACGAATTCGCCCCCGAGTTGATCCGACTCTTGCGCCCGTTCGGTCAGGTGACGCCATTGCAGGGTTCCAACAAGCTGATTATCCGCGCGGGCGTGGCGAGCTTGCTGCGTCATGAGTCGATCATCGTCGGCAGCGAAGATGATTCCAGCGTCCACACGCACACGCACCAGTGCGAGTACATTCGGGCGAGCCAGGCGGAAGCGGTCCTGTTGCGTTCTTTGGGCTCGTTGACGCAGAACGTCGAAGTCAAGGCCGCGACGCCGATGGGCGACAGCGGCAAGGGCGGCTCTGATGGCTCGCGTCCAGGAGGCAACCAGCCCAGTACCGTCCGGCGCCTGCAGCGGCAGACCACGATCACCACGGATGAGGGAACCAACACCGTCATCATCCACGGGCAGAATGACAAGATCTCTCAAGCCAAGGCCATTCTCGTCAAGATCGACGTGCCGCGCGAGGTGGGCCAAAAGAAATACCAGATCGGGACACCGACCATCAAATACTACGACCTGCGCGGCGGCAACGCCGAGCTTCTCGCCAAGACTCTGCAAACGGAAATCTTCAAGTCGAACGCCATCGCGCGCATCGCCGCCGAGGGGCAATCGCGTTTGTACGTTTATGCCGACCCGCAGCTGCACGCGGAGGTCAAGGAGTTCCTGTCGCGCTTCGAAGGCTCGCCGTCGGACACGCTGACGCACAAGGCCAAGTTCATGCGCGCCAGCACGCTCGAAGCCGTTCTCGTGAAAGCGCTCGGCGCTGCCATCTCGGGTCCGACCAGCGGCAGCGTCATCATGCACGACGCCAAGGGTAAGACTCAGGGTTCCTGGTCGCTGAGCGGAAGCACGATCAACCTCAACTTTCCGGGTGGCGCCAGTTACTTCGGCGAACTCATCGACGACAGAATGTCAGGCACGGCCAAGGACGACCGGGTGGCCTGGAACTGGAAAGCCGCATTCAACGCCAAGAACCTTGTCTGGGCCGGCATTGAAGACCGTCCCGGCTACAAGGAATTGGCGTTTGAGTTTGGCGCCAAGGGCCCCGTGCCGCAAACTGGCAAACGTCCCCACACGGTCTCGTCCGATGAGGCCACCAATTCCGTGACTGTAACAGGCTCCGTTGAGAAACTCGAGCAGTCCAGGGCGATCATCGCCAAGATGGACGCGCCTCGCTTCCAGGGGGACAAAGGCCGGATCGAAGGTCCGCCGACGATCAAGTATCACGACGTCCGCGGCGGCAATGCCGAGCAGATGATGAAGGTCCTCACCACCGAGATATTCAAGAACAACAGCGTGGTGCGGATCTCCGTCGCCGGGCCGTCACGTTTGTTCGTCTACGCCGATCCGCAGACGCACATCGAAATCAACGAAATCATCAATGGCGACCCGCTGCCCGAGGCGAAAACGACGTTGATCCCGTTGGTTCGGCTCGACGCCTTGAAGTTCGCCGAGCAGCTCAAGGAAATGTTCCCGAAGGAGGCGGTCCCCTATATCGGCGCCGATCCAGAAAACAACAGCCTGCGCATCCGCGGCACAGATGACCAGATCAAGGAAATCCGCACCATCATTCGGGAACTCGACGACAACCCAGCGGTGCTGGGGGGCCGTGTTCGCATGATCAACCTTGACAAGGGGAGCGCCGTGACGGTGGCCGAGGCGATCCAAATGCTCTTCCCCGAACTGCGCCCCAACGAACTCAAGATCGTGCGCCCTGGCGGCATGGATTCCCAGCCCGCGCCGAGGAAGGATCCGTTCGACATCAAGCCGGCCCTCAAGGACGAGCCCAAGAAAAAACCCGCGCCAACGCTGCCGATGACGGACACGCAGTTTCGCCAACTCATCAAAAAAGAATTCTCGACCTCATTTCACGCCCCACAGGAGAAGGAAGCAGGGCCTGGCCCGGAAGGCAAGAAGCATCCGCCCGTGACGATCACCGCGTTCGGCAGCCGCCTGATTATCACGAGTGAAGATCCCGAAGCGATCGCCGTGGTGCAAGAGCTGATCCGCTTGCTCCTCAACACCGAGGCGGGTCCGGGAGACTTCGAGGTCGTGCGCCTCAAATACGCCAACGCCGTCGAGGTCGCCAAGGTTCTCGATGAGGCATTCAACGGCAAAGCACAAGGCGGTGGCGGTGGCGGCGGTCGCGGTGGACCCGGCGGCGGCGGCGGCGGCGGGCTCAATATCCCAGGCATCGGCGGCATGATGGCAGGCATGCTCGGCGTCGGTGGCGGCGGCGCAAGTTCCGGCCGCGTCGAGAACGTTCGCATCGTCGCGGACCCGGCCACCAACTCCATGCTCGTCAAGGCCAAGCCGCTCGACATGCTCACCATCCGCAGCTTGCTCCGCAACCACATCGATCGCCGCGACATCGAGAACGAAGTCGCCATCAAGACCTTTGTCATGGAGCCGCTCAAATATGCCTCGGTCACGGAGGTCGCGGACATCATCCGCCAACTGTACGCCGAGAACATGGTCAGCCGCACGCAGCAGTCGGGACAGTCGTCCGGGATGTCCGGCTTCATGTTCGGCGGCGGCAGTCGGCCCACGGACGGCTCAGGCACCGACCGCAGGGCAATCCTGCACATCGGCGTGGACCCGTCCAATCGCCTGATCGTATCGGCGCCGCAGCCGCTTTTTGACGACATCGAGAAGCTCGTCAAGCAGCTCGACGTGAAGGACGCCAAGCAAGAGGTGCGCGTCGTATCGAGCAAGGGCATCGATCCGGTCTTGTTGGAACGCGCCATCGACGCCATCCAGGGCAAGAACCCCGGCACAAGTCGGCAATCAGGCAACGGTCAGGGCTTCGGCGGCACTTCGTCCTTCGGCGGCGGAGGCTTCCGCGGCACATTCGGCGGCGGATCCCCCTTCGGCGGCAGCTCCCCCTTCGGCGGAGGAGGCGGCGGGCCAACTTTCATCATGCCAGGCGGCGGAGGCATTCCCAGTTTCACGCCAGGCGGCGGGGGAGGTGGTACTCCAAGCTTAACCCCTGGCGGCGGGGGAGGAGGCTTCCGCGGCAACGGCGGCGGAGGCGGCTCTCCAACCGGTGGAGGCAAAGGCCGAATCAGCAGGGCAGACTTCGGAGGACCGGATTTTTTCGTCTCGCGGGTCATGGATGACCCTGAAGTGTCCCCTTTCTACGATCCCGCTGAAGATCAACAACCCGCAGGCATCGGCTTCGATCGCTATCTGAAATCGGTCTGGCAGCCAATTGGTTACGAATCGCCCAATCGCTTCGTCTTCACCGCGCTGACGCAACAGCCTGACGAGGGGCAGCCGAAAGGGCCCGCCAAGAAAGCCCCCCTGGGCAAAGGCAAGGAATTGGGCGACGGCATTGTCGACGCCCCACGCCTTCCCATTGAGATCGTCCCCGTCCCCGAACTCGGCCAGCTCATCATCCGCGCCCGCAATCAGGCCGACCTCGAACGGGCCCTCGCCCTCATCGAACTTCTGCGCGAACGTGCCGAGCCCGCCCAGGTTAAGATCAAGATCATCTCCTTGCGCTTCGGCGACCCGACAAGCGTCACGAACATTCTCAACAACTTCTACGGACGGGTTAACCTTGGTCAAAACGTGATCACGATCGGTCCCGGCCGCGGCCCGGCCGGGGCGCCGGGGGCCGTGCAGCCGACCGCGCCGACCGCGCCCGGGCAGGCGCCCGCGGTCGCGCCGACCGCCACACTCGCGCCGGCGGCGCTGCCGTCGAACATCGTTTTCATTCCCTTGACGCGCTTCGGCGCGATCCTCGTCGCCGCTCCATCGCAAGGGCGCATGGACGACATCGAAAAAATGATCTACGACCTGGATCAGCCGCCGTCCGACGTGCATCGCGTCGTCCCCTTCACGCTCAAGCGCGCCTCGGCGCTGCGCGTCACCACCGTGCTGAACAACTTCTACGCCACGCGCTTCCCGCAGCCCGAAGCCAACCAGGTTCGCATCACCTCCGAGAACGGCTCGAACACGGTCTTCGTGCAGGCCTCGCCCGCGGACCTCGTGGAAATTCGCACCCTCATCGAGCACATCGATAACCCTGACAACAACCAGGTCGAGCAGGAACTGCGCGTCATCAAGCTCAAGAACGCCGTCGCCACCGATCTGGCATTCCTTTTGCAAGTGTCGATCGGCAATAACACTTTGACGGTTCCGGAAGTGGGAGTCCCCGGAGCACAAGCAATTGGCGGCGGCGGCATCGGCGGCGGCGTTGGCGGGCAACAGGCCGCGTTCGGCCAGCAGATACCCTTGACCAAGGACATCAAGCTGCGCTGGTTTTTGCCGCAGAAAGACGGCAAGCCGATCGAATCGGGAATCCTGGAGGACATACGCATCGCTCCCGACGCGCGGACCAACTCACTCGTTGTTTCCGCGCCCGCGAAGACGATGCCGATCCTGCTCGCGCTCATCAACGACCTTGACACGCAGCCGAAAGCCACGTCGCACATCACGATTTTCAACTTGCGCACGATCGACGCTCTGCAAACGGCGACAATGCTCCAACAGCTCTTCGTCGGCACCGGCGGCGCCGGCGCGGCGGGGGCCCTGGGCGGCGCCGGCGGTCTGGGTGGCGGTGTCGGCGCCGCGGGCGCGACCCGGCCGCTCACCATGACCATCAGCGGCACCGCACCCGACGGCGCCCCCATCATCGATCTGCGCATCACCGTCGATCAAAAGACCAACAGCCTCATCGTCGCCGGCAGCCAGAACGACGTCGATGTGGTGCAGGCTATCATCGCCCGCATCGAAGACACCGACTTCCCGCAAAGACAGAGCACCGCGGTCCGCCTGCGCAACGCCACGGCGGTCGATGTTGCCACCGCGGTTAATGACTTCGTCACCAAGATCAACACCGTTTTTACGGCGAACGGCCAGAATACGCCGTACCACATGATCGATCGCACCGTGGTCGTGACAGCCGAGCCGGTCTCGAACTCGATCATGATTAACGCGACGCCGGAGTACTTTAACAAAATCTTGCAACTCGTCGCCCAGCTCGACACAACGCCGGCGCAGGTCGTCATCCAGGTGCTGATCACTGAGGTGTCCATGCTCGGCTCCGAGGAGTTCGGCATGGAAATCGGCTTGCAGCAACCGCTCCTGTTCCAGCGCGGCATTCCGGGCGTGACCGGCACCGCGGGCACGGCCGCCTATCAGACGTTCACTCCGGGCTACAGCTTCAATAATCCCAATCTGACGTTTCCCGACAACGCGCTTCTTGCCCCGAGTACGGTCGGCTTTCAGGGCATCAACGACCTCGGCGTCGGCCGCGTTTCGAAGGGGGGGGGCCTAGGCGGCTTCGTCTTCACGGCCGCGAGTGATTCGGTCAGCGTCTTGATCCGCGCATTGAAGATCCAGGGGCGTCTCACGGTCTTGAGCCGGCCGCAGGTCATGACGCTGGACAAGCAAGTCGCCTATCTGAACGTCGGTAAGTCGATCCCTATCCCCGGCACACCCGTGGTGACCGGCAACCTCGTCGTTCCGGCGGCGCCGACGTATCAGAACACCGGTATTACCTTGCAAGTCACGCCGCAGATTACGCCTGATGGCCGCGTGCTCATGCGCGTCCTTCCTTCGATCTCCTCGGTGGGGGAATCGTTCAACATTGGGGCAGGCACCACCGCGCCAGCGTTTAATCAGCAACAACTGGAAACGACGGTTGCCGCCAACGACGGCGAGACCATCATGCTGGGCGGACTGATCACCAAACGCGAAGAGAAAAACGAAAACAAGATCCCGTTCCTGGGTGATTTGCCCTTCCTCGGCGCGGCGTTTCGTTACCGCACCTACAAGAACCAGAAGACCGAGATGATCATCATCATGACGCCGCACATCGTCCGCAACCAAGAGGAAAAGGAGCGCATCATGACCGAGGAGACTCGCCGCGTCAATTGGGCGACGGGGGACGTGATACACCTACACGGTTCGAGTTCCGCGCCCATGTCCTTCCTGGCCCCGCCGCCCATGCCGATTCCCGAACCGCAATCGAAGGGGCCGCCCGTTCGCGTTAACCCGGCAGCGCCGGCCGAGCGCCCGCCGCAAAACATCACGCCCGTCGAAGCGCCGCTCTTGCCGCAAGCGAAGCGTACGCCGAGCGACACGAACACGCTGATGCAAAGCATCTTCGGTAAGCGGAAGGCCACGCCGTCGCAACCGTCAACCACCACGCCGAACTCGACGGCCGACTATACGACGAAGGTCCAGTATGGGCTGCCCAATCCGAGTACGCCGCCATTGCCGGAGATTATTTCGCCCGGCGTGCCCGAGCCGCCGATCCAGCCGCCGCCGTTGGGCGGGAATTTCAATGGAATCAGTCAGGGAGCGGGGAAAAGGTAGTTCCGAGTCAATCCCAAGGAAGGGAGCCGCCGAGATGATCCGTCCAGCCAGCTCGAACCCAATTCGAAGAAGCGTTGCCAGCGCACTGCGCGACTGTGAGAGAATAAATTACTACGCACGCACAGGCGCCAAGGCGCCAAGAAATACCGGCGGAATGCAGCGAATTTTCTTTCTTTGCGTCTTTGCGCCTGTGCGTGAGACCCTTTTGCATATCCACCGCGTCATGAAGTTTCACGCACGGAGGATCTGCCATCGCCTGTTCTGCCTGTCGCTCGGCGTCCTGGCCGTGGCGCCGGTTTCCGGCTGCACCGCGTTTCAACAGCTAAGCACCAAAAATTGGCTCGACGCCAGCTGGTTCGAGGGCGATTCGGCGAAGCCCGCCAGCCAGGTCCTGACACGCTGGGATAATCGCGTTCGCATCACCGAAAACAGCCAGGCGGCCGGCGCTCCCCTTACGGGCTTGGCCGGCCGCGTCTATTTCTTCAACGAAGACATCAAGAAAGCGGTGGATGCCAACGGGTTCATCCTCGTGCAGATGTATGACATGACGGAGATACGCCCGGGCGTTCCACCGAAAAAACTCGCCGTGTGGCAGTTCGACCCGCACAGCCTGAAACGCCTGAAGGGAGAGGATGTCGCCGGGCCGAACTACACGCTCTTTTTGCCGTGGGAGGAATATGATCCCGCCGTCAAGAAGGTGCAGCTACAGGTCTCCTACTATCCGCTTCGGGGCACGCCTTATTACACCAATCCGCAGATGCTGACCTTGCAACCAGACGATGCCCCGACGCCGACGATCGTCGGACGCCAGATCACGCCGGCGTCGCACCAGACGCCCGCGAAATAGCCATCGGCCGCTTGCGGCTTAGCGTTCGGAGTCGAGTACGCGAACGCTAAGCCGCAAGCGACAAATTACTTTCGCTCCCCCTTGTCCTCGCCGCGTTCGGCCGCGCGCCAGAAGCGGATCGTGCCGTCGTTGCCGGCGGAGACGAGAAACGACTGATCGGGAGCGATCAAGAGGGCGCGCACCGGGCCAACGTGCCCCGTCAAGGTGAGGCTCTCGCTCAGGCCGTCGTAGAACTGGATCGCCCCGTCGGCGCCCGCGGACACGAACAGCCCAGAGTCCTTTTGGTTAAATCCCACCGCGGTGACGGGCTGCACGTGTGCCCGGAAGTGGCGGCGTCTCTCTTGCGATTCGATCTTCCCCTGGTCGCCCTTGTTGATGTCCCAGACACAGACCGCTTGATCGGCGCCGCCCGTCAAGAGGCGGTCGAATTGCTCCCCTTTCACCTGCGGCGATGGCATGAACGCAAGTGCCTCGATCGCGTTCAGGTGCAAGTCCGTCGCGACCCAGACCGCGCCGCGCACGTTGGTGTCGTAGATGCACATCAGCGCGTCCTTGCCGCCCGAGGCGAACGCCTTGCCGTCCCCCTGGAACGCGACCGAGCGCACCTCGTCCTTGTGCTTGAAGTAGGTTTCCACTTCCACGGCCTTGTCGATGTCCCATAGCTTCACGGACGTGTCGGCGCTGCCGGACACGAGCAAGTCGGGTCTGTCGGCAGACGGATTGAAAGCGAGGCAGGTGACGCCCTTTTTGTGCTTCGTGAAGGCGGCCCTCAGCTCGATGGCATGTTCCTTTTTGGGATCGATCTGGTAGATCTTGATCTCTCCTTCATTCTTGTCGTTGCGCGTCCCGACGGCGAGCATCGTCTTGTCTTTGTGGCTGGACAGCGCGACCGCCGTGATGGGCTCTTTGAGCAACGACAACTCCTTGAGCAGCTTGCCCGTCGCGGAATCCCATAGCTTGACGGAGCCATCGCGCGCGGCCGAAGCGAGCAAGGAACCCTTGGAATCAAGAGCGAGGCACTGAATGGCATCGAGGTGCGCCTTGGCGATGATGTCCGGGCCGGAGGATTGCGCGGGGTTCCAGGCCTTGCCCGTGCCATCGTGGCTGCCGGAAACGAGGACCGAGCCGTCACCCGCGAACGCCAGCGCGTTGACGTAGCCGAGATGGCCGATCCAGCGGTGCAATTGCTTGCCCGTGGCGACGTCGAAGAGACGCACGATGTGATCCTTGCCGGCGCAGGCGACTGTTTTTCCGTCAGGCCCGAAAGCGACCGCGAGCATCCCCGTGCTCTGCAGTTCAAGAAGCGACGGGATCTGCTTGCCGGAGAGGAGCTCCCAAAATTCGGCCCGACCCAGCTCTGAAGTGCCTCCGCTCGAACTCGGTAGGTTGCTGGCGGTGCAGAGGGTCTTGCCGTCCGGAGAGATGCTGATCGCGCGGATGACTCGAAATTGCGCGGCAACATGGATTTTATTGCCTGTCTCCGCATTCCACACGATCGCCCCGTCGGCGCCGGCGCTGACAAGCCTCCAGTCGGGCGTGAACGCGACGGCATGAACGACGCCGGCTTCCTTCAGCGTGTGCGCCGCCTCGCCTTTGCCGATGTCCCAGAGGATAACGGTCTTGTCGGCCCCGCCCGAGGCGAGCGTGTTCGCGTCCTTTCCGTAGGCTAGCGCGTTGATGGCGTCGGTGTGGCCCTTGAGCGTCTTGGCTTCCTTCTTGATCTCGACGTAATCGGTCTTCAGCGTGCTCAGGTCCCAAAGGTAGACGAGCTTATCGGCGCCGGCGGAGGCGAGCGTCTTGCCGTCCGGCGCGAAGGCGACGGCGTGCACGGGCGTCTTGGCTCCGGTCAAGAGTGCGACGATCTCGCCGTTCTTCAGGTTCCAGACACGCACGGTCCCGTCGATGCTCCCCGTCGCGGCTCGCTCATTGTCGCGTGCGATCGCCACCGAGGTGACATGACTCTGGTGTCCAAACAGAAGAAAGCGTTCGCTGTTCAGCACTTTCTTGAAGTGATACCATTCGAAAGTGCGCACATCCGGATACGGAAACACACGTTGGTCGACGTCGGCGTGCGACTGCATCGCCGGCGCCTCCATCAGGATCTGTTGGGCCCGCAAAGCGTTCTCGGCGTGCAGGGCCTGCTGGACGCGCGCAAGCTGTCCATAGTAGAGAGGACGACGCGCGGCCTGGGCATGAAATCGGCGTTTTTCGATCTCGATCTGACGCAGGATTTTCTTTTCCAATTCCGGGGTTATCTCGACGTCTTCGCGAACGCCCGCCGTGAAATTCCTCGTCGCCCAGAACGTGACCGCCGCCGCAAGAAACATGAGCGGAACCATGATCCACAGGACATCGATCACTTTGCCGCGCGTGATTTTTTGCAGGTCCTGTTCCGCCTCGACGCGTTTGCCGACCTGGGCCAGGCTGTCTTGCGGCAAGCTGACGTAGATCTCCTCCTGGCCGCCTATCAAGAGTTGCTGAATCTCGAAGAGCCCTTCATCGTCGGCGGCGCGATTCACAATCGCCTCGACGGGTTCACTCGAATTCTTCCACAGGTTCTTAAGGTTGGCTGCCGGCACAAGGTCGCGGCTAAGCGTCCCATCAGCATGACTGGTGGTCAACTTACCGATCAGCTCGCGCAGCGCCCCCTTCGACGCATTGCCGACGTCAAGTCGTTTCAGCTTCAGGTCGAGGCACTTCGCGAGAGCCTCCCTGACGCCGCCGAATTGCTTTGTGTCTTCGTAGCGGACGACGTTTTGCTTCATCTCGACGACCTGGCGCTCGTAGAGCAGCGTGCCGACCGCTTGCAGGATCGGCAACGGGCTAAGCCGGGCACTGTCGGCGGCGGCAATGGCGTCGGCGACGACGCGCTCGGCCATGCCGTCCTCGAACGCAAAACCGTAGGTCGTGAAGGGCACCTCGTCGGTGTAGGGAATCCCATCGCGATTGGTCGGCCATAGCAGCGCGCTCGCCATTTCTTCCGCGTTCAAGGGACGCAGGAAAAACGTGGGCCAGTCGGCCGGCGCCTGCCCGTTGTGCATCAGGCTGACGAGTTGGCCGAGTGATTGCGAACGCAGCGCCAGTACGATCTTGCAGCGCGGCGCCGCCTGCGCGAGGTGTTGCAGCATCGCCAGCGCCTTCTGTCGGCGAACGCGCTGCTGATCACGCCGCACCAAGGTAATAAGCTCTTCGCCTTGATCGATGACGATCAACAACTCGAAGGGAAGCGAGCGCGTCACGGCATCGAGCACACGTGCAAGAGTCGCCTTGTCGTCGCGCAGGGCAATCCACAGATCGCGTGCGGCCAACCCCTCCGCCGGCGGCGCTGGTTCAGCGTTGATCGCGGCGGCGGCCGACGCATCCTGGATGGCGGTGCTCGGTTTGCTTGGCCTGGGCATGCCGGTCACTGCCTGATGCAGAAGATTCGGCAAATCGACCGTCACGGCCGCGCCCGCCGGCGTCGTGTAGATGAACGGTCGAGCACAGAAGACCGCCAACGCATCGGCGAACTGGCCGGCGAGATCATGTGTCGCGCGCAGGATGAGACGCGGATAGTCCTTCTCCTCAGCGGGCGTCTCCTGCAAAGAACGATCGCGCAACGCCAAATAGCCGACGTTTTCTTGCTCGAGATGCGGAAGCAGCGCCGCTTGCAGGAACGACGTCTTACCGACCGCCGGCGAACCGTGCAAGAAAATGCCGCGCGCATCGGCGGCGTCCAGCGTCGCCGCCGCGCGGGCCACGTCGATGTCGCGCCCAAGAAAGAGCGAGCGATCCGCGGCGTCATAGGCGGCAAAGGGAAAAAACGGCTTGCCCGGCAAGGGGTTCGTCTCGATCGCCATTTCGGCCGAGGCGGATTCATTGCCGACATGCATTTGCACCGGGCAGAAGCCACTGAACGCCAAGCCGGCGGCGCCGTGTTCTTGTCGCAGCGCCCGCAAAATCTCACCGAGGTTGTTCTTCCCCTCGGCCAAACGCTGTGCGAGTGCGGACCCGACCTTGAATGCCTGCGGCGCCGGCAGCAATGACTCGTTCGCAATCAGCCCGCCGAAGCGCGCGCTGGCTTCCTCCAGCATCCTGAGCCAACTCGCTTGCCCCTCGGCTGCGCCCGCCGCCATCAAGATGACGATCGGCTCCGGGTTGCCCTCCTTGGCTTCGTCGAGCCAGCCGCGCAACTCGCCTAGATCGAGCGCGTCACTGCCGAGCCAAAGTTGCCCCTCGGCCCACGGCAGCAAGAGCAATAGCACGTCGGGGCCGCGATTCTTGAGTTCATCTTCCAGCGAGGTAATGGTGTGGATGAGCTGATTCCCCTCGCGCATCGAGATCGCTTGCTCGTGCTGGGCCGGGTCGAGTTGCCCCATGAGCCGGAGGTCCGCCGCGCAGAGGCGCGTCGATAGCGTGAGCGTAGGATTGGCCCACAGTGCATTGACGCGCCGGCCGGCGCCGAGATTGAAACGCACGCCCCAGAAACGCGACCAAAGATCGCCGGTGGAGGGAACATCGTCGCACAGCAGGTTCCACGGAATCAAGCCGGGACGATCGCTGAGGAATTGCAACTGCTCGACGGCGTTCTCGCGCACCAGCTTGGCAAGCCAGGTCTGAACCGCGCTTGCGGAACTGGCGTCCGCGCTATCCAAACGAAAGAGGGCGCGCCAGAGTGCGTGCCCAAGTTGCGCCAGCTCGGAAGCGGATGCGCCCGCGAGCTGCGCATGAAGCTGCTCGGCGATCTGCAACAGGCGCGCACGCTCGACGCCGTCCAGGCGATAGGGTTCGAACGCGGCCGTGCCTTCCGACCAAAGAAACGTGATGCTGTCCACCCGATGGAGAACTTGACAAACAATACGAGCCACCGTCTGCCTCCTGGTTTATGGAAGTCGGTTGACGCGCCGCGGGGCCATCCGTGAAATGCCTGTATCGGTCGCAGCGGCGATTCGTGGTATGCTGGAAACGAGTACGCAATCCAAGCAATACTTCGTGTTGATTTATGTACTAGACTCCGATTAGGGAACCTGTGGCGGCAAGATTCCGATCTTGCCAGCACATCAAAAAGGTGCGCGTCGATGATCACTGTCTACCTGGACACGCTCGTCGCATCCATGCACGAAGACGGCGGCTGGGGCTACGCGCCGGGCCAGACGCCGCAGCTTGAGCCGAGTTGCTTTGGACTGTTGGCGTTGGCGCTGGAACCGACCAAGCATGCGGCCGCGATCGATAAGACACGCGCGTTTCTTGAACGCTGCGCCAACGCCGACGGCAGCTATCGTCCGCTGCACGGCCGTGCCGAGGCGATCTGGCCAACGGCGCTCGTGCTGTTTGTAAAGGCGACGCTCGGACAGACGGAACTCGAACGCACGTCGCAATATTTGTTGGGCACGCGTGGCCGCGTCCCCGATCAAGCCGAGCAAGGCGAACTGCATGACATCGATCTGAACCTGGTCGGCTGGCCGTGGGCGGAGCAGAATTTCTCCTGGGTCGAGCCGACCGCATGGGCCTGCCTGGCGTTGCGCGCGACGGGGCAGGGGAGCCATCCGCGCGTGCGCGAAGGCGTCAAGATGCTGCTCGATCGCGCCATGGACGACGGCGGCATCAACTACGGCAACCGCTGCATTCTAGGTAAAATGACCGATCCGATTCCAGGCCCGACAGCGCTGTTGCTGCTCGCCCTGCAGCCACCCTCACCCCCAACCCCTCTACCAGAGGGAGAGGGAGGCTTGATGCACCCGCGTCTAAACGCGGCCGTGCAGTATCTCATCACGCAAATCCGCACCGATGATCTCGACCATCTGTGCTGGATCAAGCTCGCGCTCGATTGCCATCGCGAAACGCCCAACGTGAAGGAAACGCTGGCGGACCTCGATCGTCACATTCAGGCCGCGGTGGAATTGCGTCGCCAAACGGGCTGGTTGAAGCCGAACTGCTATCGCGATGCGCTGACGGTTCTCGCGCTTGGGACGCAGACACGGAACTTCTTTCGTCTTTCGTCTGATAGCGCGACAGCCATTGCGAAGCAGCCTGCGAACGCTAAACCGCAAGCGGCGTCGATCCTCAAGCGCGTCGGCAACTGGTTTCGCCGCTTCACGTTGACAGCCGTCAGCAACTTACGCGCTCTGCCCGCCAACTCCGCCGTCCACATCGCCCGCGCCGAAAGCTACGACGCCGATCTCACTGCGATCCTTCAAGTGCAGTACGAACGTTTTCGTGCCACCGTCCCGCTCGCCGGCACACGCGTCGTCCTGAAGCCGAACCTCGTCGAATGGCATCGCGACAAGGTCATCAACACGCATCCGAAGGTCGTCGCCGCCGTCATCGAGTTGTGCAAACGTGAAGGCGCCGCCGAAATCATCGTCGCGGAAGGCCCCGGCCACTGGCGCAATGTCGAATACCTCGTCACCGAGAGCGGCCTGGGGGACGTGCTCAAGCAGCACAACGTCCGCTTCGTTGACATCAATCACGACGAGCCGATCAAGACGCCGAACATCGGCATGCTGACCGGTCTCGACTATCTCTATCTGTCGCGCACGATCGTCGCCGCGGACGTGCTGATCTCGCTGCCGAAGCTCAAGACGCACCACTGGGCCGGCGCGACCCTATCTCTGAAGAACCTCTTCGGCACGCTGCCCGGCATCTATTACGGTTGGCCGAAAAACGAGCTGCACTGGCGCGGCATTCACAACAGCATCGTCGATATTGCGTTGACGCGCACGCCGGATTTGGCGATCGTGGACGGCATCATCGGCATGGAAGGCGACGGCCCGTTGAACGGCGTCGCCAGGCCATGCGGCGCCCTCATCATGGGCCACGACCTCGTTGCCGTCGATACAACCTGCGCCCGGCTCATGATGCTCGACCCCGCCAGGATCGGCTACCTGGTCCTCGGCGCCATGAAGAAGCTGGGCCGCGCCAACGAAGCAGAGATCGGGCAACTCGGCGAGACGATCGCTTCTTTAGCGCAGCCGTTCGAGACGGTGCCGCATCTCAACGAATTGCGGGCGCGGCGGTCGGCGTGAGAGAGTCATCGGTTCGCGGCGGAGTTCGATCCGCCGACTGTGTCCATAGCATCGCCAATAACCTGCACATGTCGAAACCGGTATTTTCTTGACAGAAAGCAATCAACCTGATGTGATTAAAATGTTGCGATGACGCGCAGAAGCATTGAGGCGTGCATTGCTTGCTAGCGCGCTGGTGCGCACTAGCAAGTTCGGCGTCCTTCGGTCTTCTCCCGTATTCCACAGCAGGAGGGTCTTCGATGGCAGCAGTCCCCAGCAGAGTCGCGTCCCGAATCGCCGCCGGAATAAAACGCTTCCAGCCCATCCTTGCTGCGGCCAAGTCACGCGACGTGAATGAGTCCGACACGGTTGTAATCGTAACGGATATGCTTCAGGAGGTTTTCGGCTACGACAAATACACAGAGATTACTTCCGAGCACGCGATTCGGGGAACGTACTGTGACTTGGCAATCAAACTCGATGGCGTACTCGCACTACTTCTCGAGGTGAAATCCATCGGGCTGGAACTCAAGGACAGCTTTGTGAAGCAGGCCGTCGATTACGCGGCCAATCAGGGTGTCGATTGGGTACTCTTAACTACTGGCGTCATCTGGCGCGTCTACAAGGTCAGCTTCGGCAAACCCATCGAACATGAGTTGGTCCTCGAATTCAACTTCCTGGAACTCAACCCGAAGGATGACGACCACATCGAACAGGTGTTCATGCTTGCGAAGGAAAGCTGGCAGAAGGCGAGTCTCGGGGAGTACCACGCCCAGAAGCAAGCACTAAACCGTTTTACGCTGGCGGCCATTGTACTGAGCGAAACGACCCTTGATCTCGTGCGACGAGAACTTCGCCGAGTCTCGCCCGGCATCAAGATCGGAACGTCAGAAATCCAATCGGTTCTCGAAGTCGAAGTTCTCAAGCGGGAAGTGCTAGAGGGAGAGAAAGCCGAGGCAGCACGGAAGCTCGTGTCGCGCGCAGCAAACAGGCCACTTCGCAGCACTAAACCTGATACAGAAGAGGTGAACGAGACTCCGGAAACTGTTGATAATGCTGGCTCATCTGTCGCGTCTGAGACCACTGCACATAACGGTGGGGCCGATACCTGAAAAGTAGATGAAGTTGATCGGGGCGGCATCACGGGTCTTCGTGCGCTAGCGTCGTTGCAGACGGGCCCAGCAACTTAGCATTAGCGACCGTCCTCCGAAAGGTTACGATGCTACATTCTCCTATGCGATTCCTAGCTGGCATATTGGTCGCGGTTTTGGGCTGCACGGCGAATTCGGACCCGCCAAAACAGCACTCTGCCCATGGTGCCCCTGATGCGGCCGAGAATCTAGTCCGAGCAGTGATCGCGGAACGAATGAAAGTCGATGGGTTAGCCATTCCAATGGACAAGCCGATATCAGACCCACCCACAAAAGCAGATGATCTGGATTTGGTCGAGATTGTGATGGACCTGGAGGATCGGCACGGTGTTGAAATAACAGACGCCGCCATTGAACGATTCCTCGGTGGAAAATTCGGTGCAGCACCACCGCGAATCACACCGAATCAATTGGCAACGATTGTGCGAGAAGCACCAAAGCTCCAGCAGTCCAAACGAAAAAAATAAGTCCGGCAAATAAGCGCCGTCGTTCAGCGGCTGGGGTGAAAGCGAGCGCGTTGGAAAGTCACTTTCGCGAGATGTATCTTGGGCGATCACGAACGCTTCCTCGTATCAATACGTGCCGCACTGAGCGACTGACCTGATGGGATGGGAATCGTCCCGCGGCGCGTGGGCCGATTGACTTGATCACCGGTTCTGCCGAGGAACTTGCGATGAATCATGCCGAGCGGGAGCATCAGGTATCGCAGCGCCGAGTAGCACCGATCTGGAATTCACTCGGGCTGGCTGCGCCTTTCGTGGGATTCGTTTGCGGCGTGGCAGCGGGCCTGTCCGCGCCTCATTTTCAATGGTTCGAATGGGGCTTCCGTGTCTGGCTCGGGTTCGGCGTTGCTGGTCTCCTCTCGGGCGTGATCGCCCTCGTTCGTGCCGAGCGGCTGTGGGGACTTACGGCGGCCGGTCTCATTCTCAACGCGGTGCTCGTCTGCTGGCTTTTGGCATGGTTCAGTGAAAATTGAACCGCAATTGACTCACCCGACAAAAGTCCGAGTCCATTGAGTCCGATACCCAAGCGCGGGATCTTGCGTATCGCCCATTCAGGATCGGGGGTATCCATGCCAATCACCTACAATTGTGCGAACTGCGGCGAAACAATCCCCGCAAAGTGGCTGATCGAGGCCGGCTCGGACTACCGTTGCCCCCATTGCGCCACGGAGCTCGACCGTCGGCAATTCGAGCAAGCCAAGTGGCAAGAACAAACCAAGGGCGCCGTGCTTTTTTTCGTTATCATCTTCCTTGTGGCAACCGTTTTTATCTGGGCATTCACGCAGAACACTGTCCTTGCCCTCGTGCTCGGGCCCATAATCGGCGCGGCCGGCGCGGCCGGGCTCACTTATTTGCTGCGGGGAAGAGAACTATGAAGTCAGACGGCCGATTTTGCGCTGGCGAGGTGGTTTAAGACGCGTGCGCGCTTGATCTACATCGCGAGAGCTTCCTGATGCGTTTTCTCGAAAGGAGAACCGATGGCCACGGCCGCGACGCAAATCGACGCCGTCCCCTGGTCGCACGCTTTTGGCCGTGGGTTCGCGGCGCCGTGGCATGGCTTCGTCTACCTGTGCAAACAGCCGACGCTATGGCTCTACGGCATCGTGCCGGTGCTGCTGAATCTCGTCATCACCGCTTTCGTCCTGGCGATTCTCATTGCCGCCGCCGTTGCGTTCCAGGTGTACCTGCATCCCATCTTTCCGGAGGGGTGGTGGGGCGTCCTCCTCGAATGCGTCACCGCGCTGGGCCTGCTGGTCGCGGCAGGCACGCTGGCCTTTGTCGTGTGGATGCTGCTGCTCGGCATCCTCGTCGGGCATTCGCTGGGCCTCCTGGCGAAGCGCGTCGAGCTGCAACTCGGCACGCCCGCGGACCAGATGCGCGACATCCCCTGGAAGTATCAGATTGTCGATAGCTTTCGCGACGTGGGCATGCTCCTCGCAATCAATGGCGGCTCCTTGCTTCTGCACCTCATTCCGCTGCTCGGTTCGGTGCTCGGCGTCGGCGTAAGCCTCTACTTCGATTCATTGCTCTTCGGAGCCGAGGCCTTTGACTACCCGCTGATGCTGCGCGGCAAACGCCGCGACGAGAAATGGAAGTTCCTGAAGGCGCATCAACCGTACACGCTGGGCCTGGGTTTCGTCACGCTTCTGGTCGGCCTGGTGCCGCTGATCGGGCCGATCTTCATGACCACGGCCGTGGTCGGGGCCATCTTGCTCTACCATGAACTGGAGCCGACGGCGCGTCAGGGCGGCGTTCCGTCTGATCCCGAAGCGTAAGCGAGGCTACTTCGCGACCTCTTTCAACAATTCCAACCACGTGCTCATTACCGCGCGCGACGCATTGACCTCCAGATAGCTCGACTGCGCTCGCCATGTTTCGTAGCCGCCCAGGGCGTGATGCTCCGGCGTCGGCAGGTAGCCGTTGTAGCCATTGGCGAGCTCGATCGTGAAGGTGTGCTTGAGCGGGCTCTTTTGCTTGATCTCCAGGCCGATCTCGACAAACGTCTCGCAAGGATTGGCGACGATGCCCAAATCGCCGATGCGGAGCGCTTGTAGGATCACATTGACCTTGGCGGGATACTTGGCCATCAGCACCGTCTCGCGCGCGTAGATCTGCGGCTGCGTTTTCAAGCCGCCTTTGGCCTCGGCGATGATGGTCTTGGCACGCTTCACTTCCAGGGCATCCGGCAAGCGCACACCGAGTTCGATCTCCTTTTGCGCCATCTTGAGCGGCAGCCAATCGTGATGCTTGATCTTCTTGTACGCCTCGAAGGCATTGGCCGCGACGCTCTCGGCGACAAGCCGGGCCTGTTCGCCTTCCAGTTTCTTGCCGGGGCCGGCCTTGCCGTAGTTGACGTTGTTGATGTTGCCGCTCGTGCCGTTGGACATGATGCCGACGAAGGCGGGTTCGACCTTGTCGGCGTCGAGAAGCGTGGCCATGCGATTGGCGAAAAGGGCGAAGTAATCCGCGGAGAGAGCGGGGACACCGCCGACGTAATGGAGCGCATAATTCGCGAGTAGAGCGAGCGGCTGCCCCTTGGCCGTCTGCACGGAGAGCAGGGAGATGTCCGGATCGATCGGCCCCGCGGGTTCAACGAGGTCGGGGTGGATATAGCCGGGGTTCATGCGGACCTTGTCGGTGCCCTTGCCGAACGGATCCTGCAGGAGCATGGAGCCAGGCTTGACGTGCCAGCGGCGATTGAACACTTGCGTGGCGTCCTTGCCGACGCCCCAGCCGATCTTGGCGGGGACGAGCTGACTATGCGCCTTGATGATGCCGTCGGCAATCTTCCACGCTAAGAACGCTTGATAGTGTATGTCCGGATCGCTTTGAAAGACGCCGGCGACGGTCGGCGCTGTGTGCGTGTGCGTCGCCGAGATCAAGATGTTGGCAAGCGGAATGTCGGTCTTGCCGGCTACCAGGCGTTTGGCGACATCGGTGACCTCGCGCGGGATCATGCAGCTGTCACAGACCGCGAAGGCGATCTTGGTTTTGCCATCATCAAGAACGAGACACCTCGCATGCAGGCGATCGTGTACCATCGTCGTTTTACGATCCTGCATGCCGCCGTTCACGGAGATCGGGAACTTCACGGGCGTGATGTCCTGAGCGTAGGCGCCCGCGCGGAATCGCTTGGCGTCCTGCCCGAACGCGGGAACGGCGAAGGCCAACACCACGAGAAAGCCTGAGCATCGCAACATGATGGTTGTCCTCAGCGGTGACAACAACTTGGAAAAAAGTCCTTGACAGTGCGGCAATTAAATTGTACATATGTTCATATAAACATATTTACACATTTCATTGTGCCAGGATCCAGATCATGGAGACCGCCGAAATTCGCACCGTTTCCAATGAGCCGCGACTGAAGGGCCCATTCGCTCCATGCCCGGTTTGCGGAGGGATCTTGATTGAACTCGGTTCCAGCTACCGATGTTCGCGGTGCTGCTTCGCGATGTGCGAATCGTGCGAAGGCGATCGGGAGCCTGACGACTAACGGACGAGTGCGCTCGTTGGGAATCGAACCCAAGACCCCAGCATTAAAAGTGCCGTGCTCTACCAGCTGAGCTACGAGCGCAGTCAAGCGCGTGCGTTTTGGCGCGCATGCGTTTGACATTCTTGTTCTACCCGTGTGCCATCACCAGGCAAGGCTGTTTGCCGTTCCGCAATAAATCTGGAAGATTCACCCGAAAAAAACTGGCCTTTCAAACGAAACTTGCGTTAGAATTATCCAGTTGAATAGTTTAACTAGAGGTCAGTGAGGCGTCCATTCCGTCACGTTCCTGGCTGCTTGAGAGGACCGTAATCCATGTTCGACTCACCGAAACTCTCGCGTCGTGAAGCTCTGCAACTCTCCACCGCCGGCGTCGTGGGCTTTTCGATGTCCGGCTGGCTGGAAGCTCTGGCCGCCCAAACGGCCAACAACACCCAACGGCGGCGTTCCTGTATCTTGCTCTGGATGAACGGCGGTCCCAGCCAGATGGACACCTTCGACCTGAAGCCCGGCCACGCCAACGGCGGGCCGTATCAGTCGATCCAGACGAGCGTTCCTGGCATTCGCATCAGCGAGCACTTGCCGCGCGTTGCCCGCAACATGGACAAGATGGCGTTGATCCGCGCCATGAGTACGCGCGAAGGCGATCACGGCCGCGGCACGTTTTACCTCCGCTCCGGCTATCTTCCGCAAGGCCCGATCCAATATCCAACCCTCGGCTCGCTGGTCTCCAAGGAGATCGGCGCCCCCGATCTGCCGCTGCCGAACTTCGTCAGCGTCGCCCCCTATCGGCTCTTCAGCCCGGCGGCGTATTCTTCGGGATTCCTTGGTCCGCAATACGCCCCTCTGATGGTCGGCGAGATCAATAATTTCAACTTCAACCAGCAGCAGCAAGATCCGTATGACCAGAGCCTGCAGGTTGCCGACATGCGACATCCGCAACTTCAGCAGCGAAACGATCCGCAAGAGCAGGCCGCAGTGAATGAACGGCAGTTCAATGCCCGCGTCGATTTGCTCCAAGACATGGAAAGCGATTTTGTCGCCCGTCATCAGACCGTCGCGGCACGCAGCCATCAGACCGCGTATGATCGTGCAATTCGCCTGATGCGCACCTCCGCACGCACCGCATTCAACCTCGCCGAGGAACCGGAACGACTGCGCGACGCCTATGGCCGCAACCTCTTCGGGCAGGGCTGTCTGCTGGCACGCCGCCTCGTCGAACGCGGCGTCGCTTTCGTCGAAGTGACGCTCGGAGCCATGGCGGGCAACCCCATCGGCTGGGACACGCACGGTCAAAATTTCCAGAACGTCCAGCGGCTCAGCGAAATCCTCGATCCCGCCTGGGGCACGTTGATGGACGACCTGCGCCAACGCGGCTTGTTTGAAACAACGACAATCGTCTGGATGGGCGAGTTCGGCCGCACGCCGCGTATCAATCAGGGCCAGGGCCGCGACCACTATCCAAACGCCTGGACGACCGTTCTCGCCGGCGGCGGCGTGCGCGGCGGCAGCGTCTTCGGCCGCACCAGCGCCGACGGCACCACCGTTGAAGATCCACGTGCCGTGTCCGTGCCCGATTTCATCGCGACCGTCTGCGGCGCGCTGGGCGTCGATCACGCCAATCAGAATATGTCCAATGTCGGCCGGCCGATCCCGCTAACCGAGCGAACCGCGCGGCCGATCACAGAGGTTCTGGCGTAGCAAAAAATTGCCGCCGGCCTTCAGCGGGCAGCCGGCAGCCGATACAAAGAACCCTAGGGTCTTTGCTGTCGGCTGCCGGCTGTCCGCTGCGTGCTTTTCAGGATGATGGCATGGAATACAACGTCGAACTCCCGACCTTCCGCGGCCCCCTCGATCTGCTTTTGTTTCTGGTCAAGCAGAACGAAGTCGATCTCTACGATATTCCCATTGCCGTCATCTCCGAACAATTCCTCGGCTATCTCAATCTGCTCCACACGATCGACGTTGAGGCGGCCGGCGAGTTTCTCGTCATGGCAGCCACGTTGATGGAGATCAAGAGCAAGATGCTGCTGCCGAGCGCGGAAGGGGAGGCCAAGGAGGAAGACGACCCGCGTCTGGAACTCGTGAAGCAGTTGCTCGAATACAAGAAATTCAAGGAAGCCGCCGCACTTTTGGACGAGCACGCTCAGCGGCAGATGACGCGTTTGCCGCGCCTGCCGCAGGAATTGCCGACGCAGCCGGACCTGACGCAGCAGCCCTTGCACAAGGTGGAGCTCTGGGACCTGGTCAGCGCGTTCGGGCGTCTCATGCGTGAGACGGTCTCGCTGTTGCCGAGCCATATCGCGATCGACGAAACGCCGATCCAGGTACACATGGACCGCATCGTCGGATTATTGAAACAGCACGAGCGGATGACCTTGAGCGACCTGTTCACGCCGCCGCGTACGCGCGGCCGATTGCTCGGACTATTTCTGGCAACGCTGGAATTGATCAAAGGCTGCCTTATCAGCGTGGAACAGCCTGACACTTTCGGCGAATTGTGGTTGCGTCTCGCGCCGATGACTTCGGAGGCGGCAACATGCGAAGAAGCGATCATGCCGGAGGTCGTGGCGACGTTGCCGCTCGGCGGAGACCGTTAGCCGGACGCGCAAGCGACGAATTTTTCCATGTCCGTCGCTTGCGCGTCCGGCTAACAGGCGGCGTCAATGTTGCCAGGGTGAAACGCATGCTCTAAGATGCAAGGGATCTCGCTTGCGTTGGCATCGTGGGTTCGCCATAATGCGGGTAAGGGGAGTTCGTAACCGAAGGACCTGATCATGGCAGCCGGGGACCCAGGCAAGGAAGACATATTTCTGCCCGGCGGACAGATTTGTCTGGAGCACGTTTCGGAGCCCGCACTCAAGGTGCTGCAAGAGGCGATGAAGCTGGCGCGCGAGACGCGCTGGGATTGCGTGCGCAGTCCGCATGTCTTCATGGGCCTGCTCGCCGTTCCCGATGCGGGCGTGCGCACCTGGGGCGAGCGGCTTGGCGCCGATCTCAATCGTTTGCTCGGCCAGTTTCAGGAGTTGTTCCACCAAGAGGAGGGCGAGGGGCACGCGCTACTCGTCCTCAACCGTGAGTTTCTCTCCGACAATGTGATCCGCCTATTGCGCGACTCCCATGCCCGCGCCAAGGACCATCACCGCCGCGCCATCACGCCAATGGACCTCCTCATCAATCTGCTGACGGCTTCAAACAGCATTGTCGCCGAGTGCTTCGAGCGAATCGGCGTCACAGCGGCAAAACTGACGGAGCTGGCAGTGCTGGCGGAACAGCAAGGCGAGCCAAAGTAGACGACGCCGATACGAGTAATTCGTGGCACACACACGATAGAATTCGTACGCCACGGCACTATTATCGATTGCATAACTACAGTCCCGTCCGCACAATCGCTGTAATCGGCAAATCCTGACGTTCGCATGCGCCAATCGTGCAAGAAACGCTGCCAAAGTCTGGCACAACACATCCTCCACAAACTACAATTGAAGTGGATTTAATGAATATGGGTGGAGGTGTATCATGACGCGAGCAATGACTATCTCGATTTTTGCGGGCGTATTGAGCTTGACGGTTGGCTGTCGGAACACGAGCGAGCGACCGGCACTATTCGGCCGGCACCACGATTCGGCGAAGAAATCGTACGTCGCGCCGGGCGCGCCGACGCCGCTGGCCAACGCGTCTTGCCCGCCGTCCGGTTCGCCGAGCGGGGCGTTTCCCGTCGTGCCGACCAATCCGCCGAACGGGGCGTTTCCAATTGTGCCGCCCGCCCAGCAACCGCCGACGTTCGCGCCAAAGCCCCCCGCGGATCCGACCAACTCGCGACTCGACCCCTTCCTGCGTCCGACCGAAGCGCGCGAGCCCGCGCGAGACCCGCGCATTCAGCTCTACGCTCCCGAAACGGTCGATAAGGAAAAAATCCGACCGACCGATGAGCCGCCGGCCGTGAAGAAGCAAGACTCGCAGACTGTGAAAAAGCAAGACTCGCCGATCGCCCAGTTCGCAACCGCGAAGGAGAATGCCTACGCCGGCTTGCCCCCACAGCTCGCGGGGTTGGATTGGCTCCAGACCAAAGGGGTGAAGACGATCGTGCATGTCCGCCTATTCGGCGAGGACGACGCGCTTGATCGCAAGGAAGCGGAAGCACGCGACATGCGTTACGTGGCATTCGAGATCTCGCCGGTTGTGCTTACAAAAGAGAAGGCGGAGGAGTTCATCAAGCTCATCCGCGACGGCGCCAAGCAAGGGATCTTCGTCTACGACAAGGACGGCTCGCTCGCCGGCGCGATGTGGTATCTGCATCTTCGTTCAGGCGAGTCCTACGACGACGAAACCTCGCAACTACGTGCCCGTCCACTCGGTCTCGACGTCTCCCGTGAAGGCCAGCATCGCGACATGTGGCTTGCCGTCCAGAAGCTGCAGAGCGAGAATAACCCCTGATCGCCGGATGCGGTTTAGCGATTGCCTGGCACATTGCAAACGCTAGCCCGCAAGCGGCAAATAAATCGGGGATTGTTTCATGTCGAAGCCGATAACCTCGTCACTAGGCGAAACCATTCCCCTCGTGCCGCCGATCTATCAATCCTCCGTTTACACGATTCCCGATCTCGACGCGCTCGACGCCATCATGAATGACGGCGAGCTGGGCTTCATCTACGCGCGCGATGCTCATCCCAACGCGAAACGGCTGGCCGCGCTCTTGGCCAAGGACGAGGCCGCGCAGTGGGGTATCATCACCGGCTCAGGCATGGCGGCCATCAGCGCCATTCTGCTCGCGACCATGCAGCAAGGGCAACGAATTCTAGCAAGCAATCGGCTCTACGGCCGCACGGTGCAACTCTTCGATAAGGAGCTGCCGCGCTTCGGTGTGACGGCTGACTTCGTTGATTGCAACGAACTCGGCGCGGTGGAAGCCGCGCTCAAGAAGAAGCCGCGTCTGCTCTTCGTCGAAACGATGTCGAACCCGCTGCTGCGCGTCGTCGATATCGCCGCTCTCGCCAAGATGGCACACGATCATGGCACGCTTCTGGTCGTTGACAACACGTTCGCGACGCCGGTGTTGACGAAGCCGATGGAATTGGGCGCCGATTTTGTGATGGAGAGCCTGACGAAGATGATCGCGGGCCACAGCGATGTGACGCTCGGCTTCGTCGGCGCCAATGACACCGAGGTGCTGCCAGCTATCACTGCGACAAGCAGTATCTGGGGCCTGTCGTCCAATCCGTTCGACTGCTGGCTCGCCGAGCGCGGCCTGGCGACCCTGGAGTTACGCATGCGCGCCGCCTGCGCCAACGCCGCGAAGCTGGCCGACTGGCTCGCCGAGCAGTCCTGCGTCGCGCGCGTCTGGTATCCTGGGCGCGACGATCATCCCGATCACGAATTGGCGTCGCGCATCCTGTGCCGCCCCTCACCCCTCCGAGGGAGTGGGGTTGGGGATGAGGAGACGCTCTTCGGCAACATGCTCTGCTTCGAGCTGTCGGGCGGCCGCGAAGCCGTCAATCGCTTTCTGCACACTGCGCCCGGCATCCCGTTTAGCCCGTCGCTCGGCCATTCGACGACGACGCTGAGCCATCCAGCAACGACATCGCACCGCTACGTCAGCCCTGCGGAACGCAAGCGGCAAGACATCACGGATGGGCTGATTCGCCTGTCGGTGGGCGTCGAATCGCTGGAGCGGATTCAGGAGGAAATGACGAAAGGAATGTGACGCGATCGACCAAGTTCAGCAGTGGAGCCGGCTGTGTTGACCACGAACCTCAGAACGCCGCGATGCCCGCTCGTTCGGCGATGGCTCCCACCCGAACTTCAAGACCGCCCGACCGCTACTTGTCCTTCTTCTCCCGCTTCCCCTCGATGTCGAACTCCTGCTTCTTGCCTCCGAATTCCGATGCGCCTTTTCCTTTGAGCTTGTCCCCGGTGATCGTGAGCTTGTACTCGAGGGGAATCTTGTTATCCATAAACACCCGCACGGCGGAGAAGGTCAGATCTCCATCCTTCAGTTTCACGTCCTTGAGTTTCGTCTCCTTCTGATCCGGCCAGCTCATCGTCCCGGCGAGCTTGTCCCCGTCCTTCTTGATCGTCAGGGTGGACATCCGCTTCTGGCCGCCGATCGCGTACTCGCACTTCCACGTTCCGACCAGGTCTATCTTTTCGCCCTGCGCGCCCGCAAGCGAGCAGAATCCGAATACCAACGCCGCCGAGAGGATCGTTCTCATGATTGCGTCCAAAAAGTTACGGGCGTGGAGTCGTCCGACGCGGACCGCCTCCAGCCTCTGACGGTGATTCTAGGGATGCCGCGATCACCGGTCAGGATGGCGCGGCCAAGGGCCTCCTTAACGCTTACGATTTATCGTCTGGCCATCGGCAGCGGGAACTCCATGTGGCGGCGCCAGGCTTCATCCACGTTGCCAAGCCTCTGCGCCAGTTGCCATGCTAGATTTTTCTGAGGCCGCAGGTGCGGTTGAGCCAGGTAGGCGGGCAGTAGATCGCGTATCTGAGTGGGCCCGTGGCGCAGGAAATGGATCCAGGAGTACGCCTCGGCGTATTCCATCGGTCCCATATCGGGCATGGCGCGCAATTTTTCGAGACGAGCCAGGTCGCGGACTGTGCGCATTGATGGCTGCCGAAGGAGATGAGCTCACGTCCCCGGCGGCAGCACGTTCTCCCCTTCGACAACGTCCGCGCCGTGGGCATGTTCGATCGCCTCGTCGGTGCTCGTCGGATCAATGGCGCGGCAACTGGCCGTCAATTGTTCGGCGAGGTCGCGCAGTTCCGCTTGCCAGGCGACCGGATCCATCCGCGCCGGCGTCACTTGCGAGAATTCACCTAACAACAAGATGAGCCGCAGAAAGTGGCGGAAGATGATGCCTTCCTGCTTGACGAGATCGCGCGCTTGCACGTACTTGTTGAAGTTGCCTTCGAAACGCAGCAGTTCGCCTGCGGACCAGACCGATTGCGTCGTCACGTCGTCAACATCGGGATATGTGGCGTCGAATAGCAGGCGCAATTTTTCGCTCAAGGTCGGCGGATGTTCCTCTTCGCGCCAGGGGCTCCAGTCGTCGTCCCCCCTCACCCCCAACCCCTCTCCCCCGTTGGGGAGAGGGGGGGAAGAATCGACCAGCGGCGCCTTGGCGATCATCAGGCCGCGGCGGATCAATTCCTCGTCGAGCTTCGTCGTCGCCAAGACGCCGGGCGGCATGTCCTCTTGCCAGGGTACGCGCACGTAACGCAGCACCGAACGCGGCAACTCCAGCACGCTCTCGAAGGCTTGCAATCGCTCGTTGCGATCCGCGACCTCCAGGTGTTCGAGCAAGAACGCCGCGTAGAGCGGATGGACGCTGCGGAAGACGAGCAGTTGATCGAGCTTCGGCGTCGGCGTCGCGCTCGTTACCTGGTAGCGCTTGAGCTCCGTCGGCTCTGTGCTGACCCCGAGGGCTTTCAGCAGCAGTTCACGGGTTTTCGTGGGACGGGACTCCGATCCTGTCGTTGGAGCGATAGGATCGGAGTCCTGTCCCACGGCAGGCGGCTCTGGGACGAGCGTAACGAAGCCGTTCTTCGCCAGCGTGATGAGCATGAGATCGAGCTGCGCGTCCTGCGCCTTGACGCGATGCTCATCCATCAGACGCTTGCGAATCACCGTGCGAATCAGCGACACATCCGGCGAGATCTTGAGCAGATATGCGAGCAGTCGCCAGGGCAGGGGGCCTTTGCTATAGAGTTTGCCGGGCGGCGCCGCTTGCAGTTGCTTGAATTGCCCTTCGTTCCAGTAGGTGCGCGTGTCGCTGCGCGTAGGCTTCTTGCGCTTGAGGTCTTTCTTGGCCTTGAGCAACCCCGGGTCACGGGTGTCTTCGGGAATCGAATCGTTCTTCTGCTGCCAGCGTGCAATGCGCACGTCGTCCTCGTGCGCGACGGCGTAGACGTAGCCGCGATCGTCGAACTGCGGCCTTCCCGCCCGGCCGAACATTTGCTGCGCGCTCGATGGGTCGATCAGCTTCTGGCGTTCCATCGGGCCCTTCACGAGCGACGACAACACGACCGATCGCGCCGGCAGATTGATCCCCGCCGCAAGCGTTTCCGTGCAGATGACGCACGCCAATAGCTTGCGATTGAACAGTTCCTCGACGACGCGGCGATACTTCGGCAATAGCCCCGCGTGGTGAACGCCGACGCCGCGGTGAAGCATCTGCTTGATCTTCGGGCCGACGCCCTGGGTCCACTCGATCTTGTTGACCTCGGCGTGCAGGGCGGCTTTCTGCGCGTCTTGAATGAGCGGCAGTCCCTTGAGCTGCTCGGCGAGGCTCCAGCATTCGTCGCGATTGAAGCAGAAAACAAGCGCCGGCGTCTTCCGCGTCTCGGCGTCTCCCTTGGTCATCAGCACAATCTGCTCCGTCAAGAATTGATCGCCGACCCAGATATACGTCAGCGGAATCTTGCGTTCCTTGCCTTCGACGAGTTCGAGCTTGCGTTGATGGCTACGGTCCAGCCATTGCAAAAATTCAAGCGAATTGCCGACCGTCGCTGAAAGCAGCAGCAAGCGAATGTGTTTGGGCAGCAGCGATAGGGACAGCTCCCAGACGATGCCGCGTTCGGGATCGGCGAAGCTGTGAAATTCGTCCATGACGACGGCGGAGACTTTCGCGAAATCAAACGCCGCCGGGTGCAGCAGGCGATTGAGCAAAATCTCGGCGACGACGACGAGGATGCGCGCGTCCGGATTGACCCGGCGATTGCCGGTGACGAGGCCGACCTCCTCTTCGCGAAAGCCCCAGTGGACGGCGGACGCCTGCATCTCGCGAAATTTCTGTTCGGTCAAGGCAATCAGCGGCGTCGTGTAGTACGCCGTTGCGCCGGTATGCAACGCCTCGAAGAGTGCGGCCTGGGCGATGAGGGTCTTGCCGGTCCCGGTCGGCGTGCAGACGAGCACGCCCTGCTCGGACGTGAACCACGCCAGTAGGGCATCTTCCTGTACGGGATATGGCGTATAGGGAAGCTGGCCCAGATATTGTTCCGCGATCTGATCGCGCGTCGGCGTCATTTTTCGCTCTTTGTTGGTGCTTTTCGCGTATCACCATCTTATGATAAGCGCTCCGCCGCGCAAATCGTCACCTTCTCCATGAGGGTCCCAACCATGGCAGCCTTCGGTTTTATGGAAATTCTCGTGCTGGCTCTGCTTTCCGGCGGCGCGTCCAGCACGGATCTTGTCGCGTTGATTCCGCCTGAACATTACTTCAAGAGCCGCGACATCGAAATCTCGCCGGCCCGCGCCGTCGAACTCGCGAATATGGATCCGAAGACTCCAAAAGCGCAAATCATGCAACTGACCGCGTTGCGTTATCTCTTCGACGAAACGGAAGCATTAAAGAAATCGCCTCGCTATCTCGGCCATCGCCAAGCCATCGAACCGATCGCGCAAGGCAAAAACGCGCAGGACGGGCTCGGCTTCGCGAAGGAATACGCCCAGCGCGTGCTGAGGAAACTCGACGCCGGCAAGCCCGACGTGATCAAGCTCCCACCGGTGCGCGAGGACGCCCTGAGTTGGTTCCCCGCGCACGTCAAGCTGGTCGCCGCTTTCGATTTTCGGCACGCGCGCGTGCAAGCCTTCGCGCCCGATCCGGTTCGCGATCTTCTCAAGATGCTGCCCGATGACGCGAAACGCGAAATGTACAACTACCTCGAACAAGTCGGCAACATAAGGCTCGAACGCGTCGCTTTTGCCATGACCGAGATCGACGACAAACGCGACGAGAGCAAGATCTACATTCGCCTTACCGGCAAGCTCAACGAAGATTGGGCCGTCGATGCAATCAAGAAGCTGAATCCGCGTTTCGAAATCAAGAGCATGAAGGACGAGGCGGGAACTTCCATCGTCACGGCGCGGGAACCCAAAGGGGGACCAATCATGGCTCTCGTCGGCAACACCGAGCTGTTGGTCGTTGGCTTCCAGGGCGACAAGGGAAAGCACGAAGACCTGCTGACGGAAATACTCGCCGTCCGCGCCAAGAAGCAGCCCAACGCACTCACCGGCCCGCTCAAGGACCGTATCGCGAAAGTGCCCGACAAGGCAGTCGCGCTGCTGGTCGCCGATCTGCCGAAGGACCTGCGCCGCGAACTGGCCCGGGAGTTTCATCCGTCCCTTGACAAGGTGACCGCTTTCATCGAGCGTGTGCCGCAAGGTCTAGACCTGCAGGCCGAGTCGACGCTGCCGAACAAGGACGACGCGGGCCAACTCGTGCAGAAGATCGGTGCGTTGCGTAAACTGGGGATCGAAGAATTGCGCAAGGAAATGGGTCGGCCGCCGGAACCAGGCTTCCCGCCGATTCCGTTCCAGTCGCTCATCAACCTGCTCGAGAGCCTGCAAGTGCAGAACAAGGAAGAATCGGTTCAAGTGCGTATGTTCGTGCCGGACGGCTTGCTGCAACAGGTCGGCTCAATGGCGATGATGTTCGGAGCGCCGCGCAGGCTTCCTCCTCCCCCTCCGCCGCCGAAAATTGAAAAGAACTAGTACCTGCACTATCGATCATGCCCTGAGACCCACGCAACGCGGTCTCGGGGATTTCTTTTGGCATTGCCGCGGCTGCTCCGAACGATACTCTTTCCGCATGAAAAAACAAACGCCGCAGCAGAAGTATCTCCACAAGATCAGCCATAAACGGATCGATCCGCCGCCGCTGACTGCGCACAGTTCCGTGACGCAACTCGTCGATGACGCGTTCCTGTCCTACAACGGCGGTCGCCTGCGCGAGGCGTGCCGGCTCTTCTCCGGCAAGATGCTTGAGTCCAACGCCACCGTCGGCCTGTCGCTGTCAGGCGCACTGTCGCCGGCGGGTCTGGGCATTTCGGCGCTGGTGCCGTTGATCGAAGCGGGCTTCATCGACTGGATCATCTCGACTGGCGCCAATCTCTATCACGACACGCATTTCGCGCTTAACATGGAGATGCACCAGTCGCGGCCTGGGCTCGACGATCTGGCCCTGCGCGAGAATCAGGTCATCCGCATCTACGACATCGTTTTCGATTACGAAAACCTGCTCGGCACCGACCGCTTCTACCGCCAGCTTTGCCGCAGCGAGCCGTTTCAACGGACATTTAGCACGGCGGAATTCCACTATCTTGTCGGCAAATATCTGGCGAAGCGCGAGGACGACGAGCAGGCGAAACACAGGAGTTTCGTTGCCGCCGCGTTTCGCGCCGGCGTGCCGATTTTCACGTCGTCGCCGGGCGATAGCTCGATCGGCATGAATCTAGCCGCGTTGCAGCTCGAAGGCTCCAAGTTGCGCATCGATCCGCTGCGCGACGTGAATCAATCGGCTGCGATTGTGTGGGATGCGAAGAAGAAAAAAGGCCGCAGCGGCGTTTTCATTCTCGGCGGTGGTTCGCCCAAAAACTTCATGCTGCAAACGGAGCCGCAGATTCAGGAGGTGCTCGGTCTCGACGAGGCGGGCCACGATTATTTCCTCCAAGTGACCGACGCGCGGCCCGATACCGGCGGCCTCTCGGGCGCGACGCCCCAGGAAGCGATGACGTGGGGCAAGGTCGATCCAAATCAGTTGCCCGACACGGTGACGTGCTACGTCGATTCGACGGTGTTCCTACCGATCCTGACGGTCTATGCCCTGGCGACGCACGAACCGCGCAAGCCGCGCCGGTTGATGAATCGGCTGGAGGAGTTGACGAAGGACCTGGAGGCGGGATACTTGAAGAATCGCAAGAAGAATCGCAAGGAGTGAATGGGGATTTGTTTAGCGCTCGCGCGGCGCCAGGCGATCGCTAAACAAACGCGCCGAGGACTGTTCTCGCGTTTCGGACATCCTCGCCAATCTGGACGGCCAACTCGTGCACACTGCCGAATTTTTTCGTTTCACGAATCTTCTTGACGAATTCCACGGATAAATATTTCCCGTAGAGATCGCCGCCAAAGCCGATGAGGTGCGCCTCGACCTTGCGTGAGTTTTCACCGAAGGTCGGATTCGGGCCAATGTTGGCGACGGCGGGCCACGTCTTGCCGTCCGTGGTCGCACGCACCGCGTAAACGCCGTTGCCTGGTATGAGCGTCGCAATGGCAGAAAGATTCGCCGTCGGAAAGCCGAGTGTGGCGCCGCGTTTCTGTCCCGTGCCGACGATGCCCGAAATCCGATACTCCCGCCCCAGAAGCGCGGCGACGACCTCGACGCGCCCTGCCAATAACTCCGTGCGCACACGACTCGACGACACAGGGGCGTCGAGAACCTCGCGCGGCGGCAGCAATGTCAGAGCGACGTTCTGCTCCGCGCAAAGCCCCTTGAGCACGTCGATCGTTCCCTCGCGATTCTTGCCAAAACCGAAATTGAAGCCTTCGACAAGCGATCGGACGCGCAATTGATCGCGCAGTATCTTCTCGAAAAATTCGCGGGCGCCGAGTTGCAAGAGCGCGAGCGACGTTTGCAGGATCAGCACGTGATCGACGCCATGTTGCTGCAACAAGGCGGCCCGATCGTCGAGGGTCAGCAGCAATGGTCCTGCGAGCTCGGGACGCAAAAGCCGCGAGGGGGGTGGATCAAAGGTAACAGCGACAGACGGGATAGCGAGGGCTTGCGCTTGTCGGCCTGTCTCGGCGAGAAGAGCTTGATGGCCGAGATGAACGCCGTCGAAGTTGCCTATGGTCACGACGCCGCCGACGCAGGGTGCGGGCATCGCAGCGTTGTGCGAGTAGGAAAAGATGGACATGGCAAGATTGCTCGTTTAGCCGCGGCTCGCAGAACCGCGCGGATCTCCGATCCGCGGCTAAACCGGGAAGCGAACTATTGAGCCGCCTTCAACGCAGCCAACGCGGCGTCGTAATTCGGCTCGCTCGTGACCTCGGCAACGTACTCGACATACGTGATCTTGTTGTCCTTGTTGACCACGAAGATCGCTCGGGTGAGCAACGAAATGGGCAAGCCTTCCAGCAATACGCCCCAGTTCTTGCCGAAGGAGTGATTGCGCACGTCCGACAGCGTGCTCATGTTGGCGACGGTCTCGGCCGTGCAGAATCGCTTTTGCGCGAACGGCAGGTCAAGGCTCACGGTGTAGCACGCCACCGAGTCCTTCAGGCCGGCGATCGATTCCTCGAATTTCTTGGTCTGCTTGCTGCACACCGGCGTGTCCAGCGACGGGACCACGCTGAACAGACGGGCCTTCTTCGGCGTATCCGCGAGTTTCTTCACGTCGAGGGGGGGCTGCACGCACTCGAAATCGGGAGCAGCGTCGCCGACTTTCAGCGTCGGACCGACCAGGTTCTTGGGCTCACCCTTGAACTTTACTTGTGCCATGAGATTCTCCTTGGTAATTCGGTTTATCATTCACAGACTTTGACAAATTACGGATAGGCACGCCAAACGTCAAATCGCGTGGCCTCGCTCGCCTTGCTTGCCCGCGCGCCGCCGCTATAAAGACCGTGCCTCATGTGGACATTCCAACCGTGTTTTCACGAAAGGGCTTATTCATGTTGACCGTGGGCGATCGTTTTCCGCAGTTCAACGTTGACGCATGCGTCGGTCTCGGCAAAGACGGGTTCAAAAAAATCAACAACGACACGTATAAGGGCAAATGGGTTTGCTATTTCTTTTATCCCAAAGACTTCACGTTCGTCTGCCCGACGGAGTTGGTCGAGTTCGGCAAGAAACTCAAGGACTTCCAGGACCGCGATTGCGAGCTCGTCACCGGCAGCACCGACAACGAGTTCAGCCATCAGGCCTGGCGCAACGCCCACGCCGATTTGAAGAACCTGCCGTACCCGATGATCAACGGCCCGAAGCTGGCCTTCGATCTCGGCATCGTGCATCCCGAGGCGGCAGCGTGCCTACGGGCGACGTTCATCGTCGATCCGAACGGCGTCATTCAATGGGCGAGCGCGAATCCGCTCCCCGTCGGCCGCAGCGTGCCGGAAGTGCTGCGCGTGCTTGACGCGATTCAGTCGGATGAGTTGTGCCCGTGCAACTGGCAGCCGGGACAGCCGACCCTCAAGGTGTGATTGTTTGGCCGCTTGCGGCTTAGCGCTCGGCAAAAGCTAAGTCGCAAGCTGCGAATTGGAGGTTGTCATGGCCACCGTCAGCATGCCGCAAATGGACGCACTGCGCGAAGGTTTTGGCGAACCCGCCAAGGACATGAAGCTGAATCTCGGCGCCATCGCAAGCAGCGATCATCTCGACGGCGATCAGATCTGGGGCGTCGCCCTGGCGTCGGCGTATCACCTCGGCGAGGCGCGGATCATCTCCGCCCTCATTGCCGATGCCAGGGAAGCGGGGGTCGCGGACGCCGTCTTCGAGGATGCGAAGGCCGCCGCGGTGCTCATGGGCATGAATACGATCTATTACCGATTCAAGCATCTCGTCGGCAAGGAATCGTACAAGACGAAGCCCGCGCGGCTGCGCATGCAATGGATGAGCAGGCCGAAGACGAACAAGGCAACGTTCGAATTGATAAGCATCGCGATTGCCGTTCTGGCGGGCTGCGAAGTCTGCGTGAAGACGCACGAGGCGAGCATTCTGCAGCACGGACTGTCCGAGGACCACGTCCACGACGCGGTGCGCATTGCCGCCGTCCTACAGGGTTCCGCCGTCGCGTTGCGCGCCTAAGGTCCTTCTCTCCCTCTGGGAGAGGGGAGTGTGCCGTGTCCGCTCAACCGCCGCGCGTGATTCGCTTGATACAGCGTCCCAATTCGTTCGGCGTGGGCGTGTTTGCGATCATCACCACAAAAACGACGCAATACTACGTCTTCAAGGAAATCGACTGCGCGATCGGCGGACGCGGCTTCGCGATCCATCGGCTCGGGCTTGGCGACTTGTATCATGCGCGCATCGGCTCGCCCATGGAATGCTCGTGCGAGTGCCTGGGCTTTCTGCGCCATGGAAAATGCAAGCACATCCAGGGGCTGTCTGCGCTTCTTGGGCATAGTCTGCTGTGAACAACTCATCTCAGATGCAAGATTATCCGCAGCAACAGCGATAACGTGACACCGTGCCCGATCCTGCCGTCGGCCGCCATGCGCATCGCTTCATCCCAACTCACCTTGACGCAGCGGATCAATTCCGTCCCCTCGTGAGCCGTCGCGACGAAGGTTAAATCCTCGGCCAGGTAAAGGTGCGCCGGCGCTACGATGCTGCTCGTGATCGGTTGAATGACGCCGAGCTCGGTCCACTTGCCGGCGACGATGCCCAATTCTTCGCGTAGCTCCCGTTGCGCGGTCTGGGCCGGCGTCTCGTTAGGATCACAGCCACCATTGACGCCTTCGAGCATCCAGCAACCGACGCCGTAATGAAACTCTTCGGCAAGGTAGAAATTGCGTTCGACGTCCATCGCCAGGACGGTAATCCCCGGCTTGAGCTGCACGATGCTATGGATGCCTGGCGCACCATCGGGGCGAATGACGTCATCAATCTGAAGGGCAAGCCACTTGTCGCGATAGATCTCACGCGACGACACGGTTTTCCAGGGGCCGCGTTCGGTCATGGATGCTCCCATCTTTCCGTGTGCTACTTCTGCGGTACCGAGTCGATTGTCGCCGCACGCGTTTTCTGGATATCGTTGATATGGCTGATCGTCTGGTCGATCCACAACTTTCTGTCCAGCAACGTGAAATCCATGCGCATCGTGTAGCTCGCGCCGCCCGCCAGCTTCGGCACCCGACCCGCTTGACGCTCGACCTGACGCCGGTTCGGGAAGCTGACGCCCGGCTCGATGCCGATCACGTAGCCATCCTCGTCGGCGCCGGTGTTCTTCCAAAGCGTGAGGTAGGGCAACTCCTTTTTTTCGTACTTGAGCAGCACGCCGCGGTTCGCCTTCGGATTGTGTAGCAGAACGTTGACCGCGCCCTGATCGTCAGCCAGCGGCCGCATCAGATACACCTGCTCGACATAGCCTGACTTGGGGGCCGCAAAGCTGTTCCACGTTGCCACGTCGTTGGCCGCGTTGGCGTTATACGGGGTCACACGCTCGACGGGCACGTGCAGCATGGCGCCCGCGCCCAGCAGCGGTTTGCCGAAGTTGTAATGATAAAGGATCTGATACTCCTGCGGCTGTGAGCCTTTGTTGATGACCTTGTCCTCGATGCGAAACTTGTCGGAGCCGGGCGTAGTCGAGACTTCGGTGATGAGTTCGAGCTTCGGGCCAAAAAGCATCTTTTCGTGCATGATGCCGCGCATGGTGATGCGGTAGGGCGGCTTCGTTTGCACGTCGAGTTCCACTTCGGAGGCGGGGATGTTGGCGATCTTGCCGTGCAAGGTAAGCTCGACGGTTTGCTTGTCGCCGACGTTGTTGATGATCTCGTCTTGCCCTGCTTGCCCAGTGTTTTCGAGGCCGCAACGGCAGAGCCATTCGTTGAAGCCTTCGAGCCAGCCGAGGCCGCCGCGTAGTTGCAAGTTGACGTGTTTGGGATGGACGACCTCGGTGACGGGGGATTTCCAGCCGAGCTTGAGATCGCCCATGGTGACGGAGAGGACGCCCATGCCGCGCGTCGGGATGAGGACGATCTGCATCTTGCCGTTGTCGAGCGTGAGGAGCCGGACACCTTCCTGCTTGCCGCCGTGCAGCGTCTTGAACTTGACGGACCACGGCGTCTCGCAATCGCGCGTGAGGTCCTTGCCATCGAACTCCGTGTCCGCCTGGACGAGGCTGTCCGCTGCGCTGATGAACTTGAAGCGATATCTGTCGATTTTCGTGGGCTGAGCGTGCCCGGCGGCGACAGAGCAGAGTGTCAAGGACACGGAGAGGATGAAGCGAAGCATGGTGAATACTCGCAAGGGTGAAAGAAGACCACGGAAGGATTGTGCGCGAAGAAGAACAGGAATGCAATACCCAGGCGAACGGCTGGCGTACGCCGGCCGGTGCTGCGGGCCAGGACACTCGTTGCGCACGCCACCAGTCAGCTTACGCTGGCCGTTCGCCGATGACCAAGCAGACGAGATAGCCAAAAACACCTATCACCCAGCCGCTCACGCGGAAGCACAGGGACCCAAGGACGCCATGGGCCGGAGCGGAATCGAAAAGACCGTACAACCCGCCGAAACCCGCCTCGCCAATGCCGGCGCCGCCCGGAAAGAGGGGCACCCCGCTGATCACCAGTCCCACAGGCACGATCAAGAAATGCTCGGTTACGCTGGGTAAGGGATTCGTGGAAAGGCCGTCCCAAAGCATGTGGACGTAACACCAGAACGTCAGAATGACGCACACGTTGCTGAGCAACGTCAACACGATGGCCCAGGCGACGGCCGTGGATCGATTGCGATACAGCCAAATAACTTCCCAGAGTTGAGACAGGAAACCGCCGATGCGCGGTACTCCAGTCAGGCGAACGGCAAATCGTTCAACGCGTTCCTGCGCGCACAGGCCCATGCCTAACCACACTCCTATCAAGAGACCAATCGTGATGGCACACGTGCTGATGACCACCTGCGATGAGGCCAGGGCCACCCCCGTCAAGGCGCCGACGCCCCAGCAGACGCTGCCGACCACCGCCAGCACCAGCATCAGGCCCCAAACACTCAAGGCCCGATCCATGATCACCGTAGCGACCGCGACAGTCTGCCGGCTTTGTCCATGTGCCAACCCCGCCGCCCTGACCAGATCGCCTCCCACCGAACCGGGCAGAAAAGCGTTGCAGAGCGAACCGAGCGTGCCAAGGCGAAGCGCTCGTAATGGCGTGAATGGCAAATCCTGCGCGCGCACTAAAACGTACCATCTCAATACGCAGGCACCGAAGTTCACCAGGTGCAGCGCGAATGCCAGGAAAAGATAAATCGTATCAATCGGTTTGCCAGCGATGACATGGTCATCCCATACGCCTTTAAGTCCTCGATCGCCTGTCGGCTCCCAGTTGGCATGCACGACATACGACAACACACCGAGAGCTAACAGGTATTTGAGCGCGGTCCAGCAGGCGCTTTTGCTCACGTAGAATCTCTCGATGGAATTGCGACAATCGGCGAATGCATCTTACGAGAAAGATCGACAGCGCTCCAGGCGCACCACGTGTTGAATTCTATGGACGTGGCAGACAATCTTTGCTACCGTGTCATTCGTCGTATACATATGACAATCAATCCACACATGAGGATCCAATATGCGTAAGGTTCACGCGTCTCGTCTGTTGCTCATCGGCGTGGCGCTGCTAGGTTTGACGCCGCTCGCCGACGCGATGTGCGGTTACTTCCGTCGGCCGATCATCCGCGATGTGGCACAACCGCCCGTCTTGCAGCCATCGCAGATCGCCTTCGTGACGTGGGATCCGGTCGAGAAGGTCGAAACGGTCACGGTGCAGCCGCGCTTCGAGGGAAGCGCGGAGGACTTCGGCATGGTGATCCCGACGCCGACGCAGCCGAAGCTGCACGAGATGCCGCGCGACTTCTTCAAGGCCCTGGGGCTGGTGACGGTGCCGAAGAAGCGCGTCTACCCGGAATCGAAGCTGTTGCCGCAGATGTTCCCGCGCATGATGGCCCAGCGCGCCATGCCCATGGCCAAAGGCGCGGGCGGCGGCGGTGAGGCGGTCGCGGAGGACATCAAGACGACGATCAAGATCATCGAAGCCGGCCAGGTCGGCAACCTCGACTATAAGATCATTACCGCCGGCCGTTCCGACGATCTCTTCACCTGGCTCAAGGACAACAAGTACGGCTATGACGGCGACGAAGCGACGCTCAACTTCTACGTGCAGAAGAAGTATTTCTTCACCGTCATGAAGATCGACACGTTGCAAATGAAACGCAACAAGGACGGCAGCTTCACCGGCGACGTCACGCCGACGCGTTTCACGTTCTCGAGCGAGCAACTCGTCTATCCGCTCAAGATCACGCAGGTCTCCGTGAAGGACAAGACCGACGCTCTCTTCTATGTGCAGGCGCCCTACAAGGTCGATTTCCAGGGGGACCTGAGCTATCAATTCCACTGGACATCGATGCTTCAGCAAATCGAAAACACGATGGGCCCCGGCGAGCTCCTGGAACCAAATCGCAAATGGCTTCAGTCCGTTCGGACCAAGACACCTGACCTGTTCACGCGCGCCGGGCAACTGGGCTTCTCATTCCCGCTTGGCCGAGAACTGCCGCCCAACAAGGCGGGGCATCGCCCGAGCAGCCTCGAATGGGCGAAACGCCTGACTGCGGACGACATCAGAATGCTTAGCGGCGACATGCCCTACAGTGAAACCGCGCCCGATCCCGATTGGGGTTTCACGCGTCAGGACATCGCCGATCCGCAGCGTTCGGCTGCGGTCATGAAGGTCATCCAGCATCGCGTCGCCAAGTATCGCCAGGACAAGCCGCGCGGCTACCTGGTGCGCACGGCGTCCAAGGAAGATCTGCAAACGCTCGGCGTATTGAAAGGACATCTCCAGGCAGGCCAAACGCTGACGAAGTTCTACCACACGTTCACGCGCGACGAGATGAACGAGGATCTCGTCCTGGTGCAAGCGAAGGCCGGCGACGTCGAGGATGGTTCGGAGCACGAGGAAGTGCTGCGCACGATGACGTTCGGTGGACGCGGACCGCGCGGGCCATTCCCGCCCGATCTGCTGCCGCGACGTCCTGGATTGCCGGTTCCGCAATAGTGAGGCCTCGTTGTTGCGGCAAGCATGTACGCTAATCGGAAGCGCGAGCGAAGAACTTGATGTCTTCGCTCGCGTTTTTTTTTGGCTACGCAGGAAGCTAACAGACCATCTGTAGCCGCTTGCTCTGTCCGCGTCTTCCTATAACAACATGAATTACTCATAGTTCCAGGAGTCCGAGCGATGGCGTCGCAATCGGAGCCGACCAATCCGTTCTATCTGTTGCTGCTCATCGTCGGCCTCGTCTTCATCGTGACGGTGCTGGCCTACGCGGTAATTCCTGTCATTGAGCAAAAAGCAATGGATGCGGGACAGATGCCGCCGGAGTCGCCGTTTCGTGATTCTCTGCGCGAAGACGGCTGGAAGTGGGTGCTCGGCGAGGTCGCGCTCCTCGTCGTACTAGGCCTGGCGAGCATGGGCCTGGATCGCTGGCGGAGACTGCGGCACGAGCGAGACAATCCAGCGCCTGAAAATCCCCCCGCAACGGAGATAGAGTCTCCACCCCAGGCGTGATACACTGACCCCGCTGCTTGCCGCTTGGCACTCGCCTATCAATTTCCCGCGTTTCCGCGCTTCCATGCGAACGCCAGGCTGCAAGCGGCGGAAAATCGAGGCCTCCATGTCCGCCGCGCAAGAACGCATTGCTGAGTTGTGCAAACTCATCAATCATCACAATCGACTCTACTACGTCGATGCCAAACCGGAAATCTCCGATCGCGCATTCGATCGGCTGCTAGAGGAATTGACAACGCTCGAACAGAAACACCCCGAGTTCTGCTCGCCCGACAGTCCGACACAGCGAGTCGGCGGCGAACCGATCGCAGGTTTCGCGACGGTGCGGCATCGCGAGCCCATGATGTCGATCGACAACTCCTACAGCGCCGACGATTTGCGCGAGTTCGACAAACGCATTCGCAAACTGCTGCAAGGCGAAGCGATCAAGTACGTCGTCGAGCTGAAAATCGACGGCGTCGCCATGTCGTTGACTTACATCAAGGGCGCGTTCGAAGTCGGGGCTACGCGCGGCGATGGCGAGCAAGGTGACGATGTCACGCACAATCTCCGGACGATTCACGATGTCCCGCTCAGGCTCCCGAAATCGCCGGCGCACTTCGAGGCACGCGGCGAAATCTACATGACGCGTGCCGACTTCGCCCGCTACAATCGCGGTCGGGCCGAGCGCGGCCTCGAACCCGCGGCCAACCCGCGCAACCTCTCCGCCGGCTCGCTCAAGCTGCTCGATCCGAGGGAATGCGGGCGACGTCGGCTGCGCTTTTTCGCCTACGCGCTCGGTCCCTGCGAGGGCGTCGAGGTCGCGACCCATCTCGAAGGGCTCAAGTTGTTGTCGGACTTCGGTTTCACGGTTAATCCGCACATCGAATCGTTCGATGCGATCGACGCGGTCATCGACTATTGCAATAGCTGGGCGACGAAACGTCACGACCTGAACTATGAGACGGACGGCATGGTCATCAAGGTCAACGACTTGGCCCAGCGCAAGAAGCTCGGTGCGACCGCGAAGTCGCCGCGCTGGGTCATTGCGTACAAGTTCGCCGCCGAGCAGGGCTTGACGAAGCTGGTGTCGATCGACATCCAGGTCGGCAAGTTCGGCACCTTGACGCCGGTCGCGAATCTTGACCCGGTCAAGCTTGCCGGCACAACGGTGAGCCGGGCCAGCTTGCACAACGCCGACTTCATCGACGCCAAGGACATCCGCGTCGGCGACATGGTCGTCGTCGAGAAGGCGGGTGAGATCATCCCGTATGTCGTCCGCTCCGAACCCGAGGCACGCACCGGCAGCGAGCGCGTATTTGCATTTCCGGAGACGTGCCCATCGTGCGGCAGCCCGGTCGAGCGTGACAAGAACGGCGTCTTCTACCGCTGCACCGGGGGACGCAAGTGCACCGCCCAGGTCAAAGAGGTCATGCGTGCCTACGCCCGACGCAGCACCATGGACATCGAGGGCCTCGGCGAAAAAATCATCGAACAGCTTGTCGATGAGAAGCTCGTCAGCAGCATTCCTGAGCTCTATCGGCTCACGCTCGAAAAACTCATCGCCCTGGAACGCATGGGCGAGAAGTCCGCGCACAACCTGCTCGACGGCATCGCGGCCAGCAAGGAGCGTGGACTCGGTCGCCTTCTGTATGGGCTGGCAATCCCGCACGTCGGCGATAGCGTCGCGGACCTTCTGGCGAATGAATTCGGCGCCATCGACGCGTTGCTGAACGCATCCGCCGAACGCCTGGCGCAGATCAACGGCGTCGGCCCAATCATGGCCGAGGCGATTCATACGTTCTTTCATGACGCACACAATCGATCGATTATCGAGGAACTGCGTGCGCTGGGGCTCAAGCTCACGCAGGATGCGCGCCCCAGCCCCGCCCAGACCGGCGGCGCCAGTCTCGTCGGCAAGACGCTTGTCGTCACCGGCACGCTTGCCAAGTACCAACGCGAGGAGATCGAGACGCTCATTCGCCAGCTCGGCGGCAAGGCGGCCGGAAGCGTCTCGAAGAATACCGATTATCTCGTCGCCGGCGAAAAAGCCGGGAGCAAATTGGAGAAAGCCAAACAGCTTGGCGTAAAGGTGTTGACAGAAGAGGAGTTCGACAAATTGATCGGCGGAACCTAGACGTCACGCTCCACGTGACGAATCAACCTCTCACGGCGCGTGAGGACAACCTTGGCTCAATACTGGATCAGCACGCCCATGCCGACGCCTTTGGGGACATCGATCGGAATAACGCGCAGCTTGACTTCTGACTCGGTGTGATTCACCGCTTCGACCGCGAGATAGGCGACGCTCCAACCGAGCAGGACTTGCGAGAAGTAATGGGCGTCATGGTGAATACGTGACCAGCCGGTGCCGAACGACGCGGCAACCAACAACACCTTGGCGGCACGATGCTCGACCATCGACGCGGCAGTCAAAAACGGGACGGCGCCCACGAACGCATGCCCCGAGGCGCTATTGTGATGGCGAAATGGATGCCACTCATGGTCGCCCGTCGGAGGCCGACCGGCGCCGAGACCGTATTGCAGAACGCCGACGGTCGGCGCTCCAATGGCAAGGGCACGCAGCGAGCGATCGCCGAATTGCCCGACAGACGTCAGACGCACATGATCCGGAAAAAGATGGCCACTCAATGAGCAGGCCAGAAACGCGGGGATCGCGTATTTGTATTCGCCGAAATACTTGAAGGTGGTCGCCATCTCATCGACGCCACGGTTCATGCCCACAGCCGCCTGCCGCTGATAACCGTCTTGAATGCGTTGATCAAGCTGGGTGTTAGCAATCGGCGCCGCCACCGCAACCGCGAGGCCGAGATAGAGCAGGTTCTTGCTCCAGTAGAATTGTTTGGTGTCCTGACACAGGCGGTGGAACTGTTCGCCGTAGCCACTGCGTGTGCGCTCCCAGATGCCGAGATCGTCGGGCCGCATCGAGTTGATGACATAGCGCGGATCGATGTAGTCGTTGCCCAGCTGGGCCAGCTCGGCAAGCGAAAAGACTCTGGCTTCAGCGTCGCTTTCGATTTTGAGCATCCCCGTGTTGGGGCTGATCGGCACGATAAGCTTGGGCTCGACGAATTCACGCGGCTCGTCAATCGGCAAACGCTGCACCGGAGCGTCACTCCGGGGCACCTCGGGCAATTGAATGCCGATCGGTGTAAACGGCGTTTCGTCCTGTCCTCGTGCGCGCGTGGACGTGCTTAACACCAGAGCGAAGACGATGAACTGGAACGCGCGCCGACGCATGAAAGCAGTCCTTACTGGGTCGAAAGCAGCGCTTGTCGCGGAAATGACCGGATTAACAATGACACAGAATATGTCATCGGCGATTTGGCGCGTCGGGTTCGGATTAATTCAGAAGATTGGCACAAATTCGCACAGGAACACTCACGCAGTCGCAAGGAAAGCCACGCGTGTCCCCAGGATTGGTCGGTTCGCCCGTCTTGACAGATTCGCTATTCTTCGCGAACTCACATCCTGCCACCTTGGGCGCCTGGCCAGGGACCAAGGGGAACAACGGCCATGTCCTTGATTTCGGTTTCTTGCTTGAACAAGCGCAAGCCGCGCGCCTGGTAGTTGGCGAGCGCTTGGGAATGATCGAGCGTGCAGGTATGGAGCCAAACACGCTTCGCGCCCGTTGCGAAACCGTGTTCGAGGGCACACGTCAAAAGATGACCGCCCAGCCCACATCCGATAAATCGCGGCAGCAGACCGAAGTAGGCGACCTCGACGCTCGAGCCGGGCTGTGCTTCGAGTTCAAAGTAGCCCGCGGGGAGACCGGCAGCCGAGAGCATCCACGTTTCGAGTTCCGGCCGGTCGAGATAGTCGAGCCATTGCCGGCTGGTCCACGGCAAGCGATCGGTCCAGTGCCAATCGCCGCCGACGGCCGTGTAGAAAAAGCGATTGAGCTCGGGCATCGGCGGATCGACACGTACGAGAGCGAGATCGGCGCGCGCCGAGCGTTTGGGGCGCAGATCGCGCGGATCGAGCATTTCCAGGTGATACGTCGTGACGGAGGTCAGGGGCATTGCGGCGCCATGATTATCGCCGCTTGCGGTTTGGCGTTCGCATGCACAAAATCGAACGCTAAGCCGCAAGCAGTCGATCGGGAGGTTCTTTGTTAATCGGTCTTTACCAGGCCAGGGGTTTCTGCCAGGCGTCTTTCAATTGCTGCAAGGTCAACCACACGATCCACTCTCCATTGGCGCCGGCGATGCGCAAACGCGGCTCCTTCACCGTTACGCCAATCTCGGCAACCGGCAACGGATGAAGCACGCGGCGAAATTGCTCGGCGTGTTCGGGACGCACTTCGACGAGAAAACGCGACGGCGACTCGGCGAAGAGATTGACAACATCGGGATGACTCCCGCGTTTGCTGACATCCGCGCCGATGCCTCCGGCGAACGCCATCTCCGCGACGGCGACGGCCAGGCCGCCTTCCGACAGGTCGTGGCAACTGCGAACCATGCCGGTGCGGATCGCTTCATGGAGCTTGCTGAAGATCTCCGGCGCCGTCATGACATCGACCGGCGGAACACTGCTGCCGCTCTGACCCGTGACGATGTGATACAGGGATCCTCCCAGGTCAGACGTCGTGGTGCCGATCAGGTAGAGCACGCTGCCCGGATCCTTGAGGTCCATCGTCACACACTTGCGGACATCCGGGACCTGACCCAGCGCGCTGATGAGCAGCGTCGGCGGAATGATGATGTGCCGGCCTTGCGCGTTGAATTCGTTGTTGAGGCTGTCCTTGCCCGAGATAAACGGCATCATGTAGGCGAGAGCGACATCGCGGCACGCCTCGGCCGCGCGGACGAGAGAACCGAGCACTTCAGGACGTTGCGTATTGCCCCAACAGAAGTTGTCGAGCAGGGCGATGCGGCGCGGGTCGGCGCCCACGGCGACGACGTTGCGCACCGCCTCATCGATGGCATGGGCGGCCATTCTGTAGGGATCAAGGTCGCCGAGGTTTGGATTGATGCCGCAGCCGAGCGCCAATCCCTTCCACGAACCGAGCACGGGGGTGATTACGGCCGCGTCGCTTGGGCCATCGCGCGTGATGCCGACGAGCGGCTTGATGACGGAGCCGCCTTGTACCTCATGATCGTACTGGCGAATGATCCATTCCTTGCTGCAGACGTTGTAATGCGCGAGGATATTGAGTAGTACATCGCCCAAGCCCGCAGGCGAGCGCGGCATGTCCACGGAGGCGTGCAGCGAGTGGCCTGACCCCGCAGGCTCGTTACACTCGCCCGTGGGCTTGGGGATTAGGGCCTGCCTCACCACCGGCGGGCGGCCGTCATGCAGAAAGTGCATGTCAAGCTCGGCGACTTGATTGCCTTGATAAGTGAGCGCCAGTTTGCCCGTCGGCTCGAATGTGCCGATGATGGTCGCCTCGACGTCCTCGCTGACGCAGAGCCGTTCGAGCCGCTCCCAGCACACGGGAGGAACGGCGAGGACCATGCGTTCCTGGGCCTCGGAGATCCAGATCTCGGTATAGGACAGCCCTTGATATTTGAGCGGCGCCTTGTCGAGTTCGACGCGGGCGCCGATCTTCTCGCCCATCTCACCTACCGCGGAGCTGAAGCCGCCGGCGCAGCAATCAGTGATGGCGCGATAGAGTTCCTGATCACGAGCCTGCATGAGTACGTCGAGCACTTTTTTCTCGGTGATGGCGTTGCCGATCTGCACGGCGCCGCCGGAGACCTTTTCCGATTCCGTGGTCAACTCGATAGAGGAAAACGTCGCGCCGTGAATACCATCGCGTCCCGTGCGCCCGCCGACGGCGACGATGAGATCGCCTGGCTGGGCGGCCTTGAACGCCTTGTCGACGGGAAGCAAGCCGACCGTGCCGCAGTAGACGAGTGGATTGCCGAGATAGCGCGGATCGAAACAGACCGCGCCGTTCACGGTGGGGATGCCCATGCGATTGCCGTAATCGCGCACGCCGGCGACTACGCCCTTCATCACCTTCTTCGGATGCAGGACGCCCTGTGGCAGCGATTCGGAAGGCGTATCGGGCGGTGCGAAGCAAAAGACATCGGTGTTGCAGATTGGTTTCGCGCCCAGGCCGGTCCCGAGCGCATCGCGAATAACGCCCCCCAGGCCGGTGTTGGCGCCGCCATATGGCTCGATGGCCGAGGGGTGGTTGTGGGTTTCGACCTTGAAACAGACGTGAAAATTTTCATCGAACGTGACGATACCGGCATTATCGGCGAAGACGCTGACGCACCAGTCGTCGGGTCCAAGCCGTTTACGAATCTCCTCGGTCGCGCCGAAGATCGTCTCTTTGAGTAGGTTGTTGTAGCGCACCGGCTCCCCTCGCCCCTCGGGGGAGAGGCTAACATTTCCTCCCCTCTCCCCCGGTACTCCGGGGGAGAGGGGTTGGGGGTGAGGGGGCGAGGCATTCAGCGGCGTCGCACCACATTCATCAATTCGAGGCTGAGTTCCCTGTTGCTCCGACCCCCTCACCCCCGGCCCCTCTCCCCCTGAGTACAGGGGGAGAGGGGGGAGATACTCGATGATGCCCTTGAGGGTCTTGTGCGAGCAATGTTCCGACCAGGTTTGCGCGATTGTCTCCAACTCGACGTCGGTAGGCTCGCGGTCTTGTGCGCGGAAGTGCTGCTGGATCGTTTTCATTTCGTCGAGGCTGAGCGAGAGCTGGCCGTCCTTGCTGAGCTTGACAAGCTCTGCGTCGCCGAGGTTGCGGATAGGCACTACGATGCGCTCGAACGCATAACGATGGCCTAGGCCGAGCGTCGCCTCGGAGATGGCGTGGTTAATGACTCGCTCGATTGCCTCATTGCACAGGACTTTACGGAACATCGCTTCGGCGTCGAAAGGCTTGCCGGTCCAGGCGTAGCGGCGGAAAGTCAGCGCGGTCTCTACGGGAATACCAAGCTGTCTAGCAGTCTGAACAACGCTCATGGCGACGGGATCCGTGACGCCCGGCTTCAGGAGTACGGTCGCGGCGCCGGCGCACTCGATCTCGCCGCGCTCATTGGCGCCGTGTATGACGCTCTTCTCGGCGACGGGATCGCCGAGCAACTCGCGCGTCAACTGCTCGACGTGCTCCTGTGTGAGCTCGCCTTGCAGGAGGAACCCGCGTGAGGCTTGGGCGACGACCTCGATGCCGCCAGCCAACGTCCGGCCAGGACCGGCGTGCGTCAGCAGATCGTACTCCTCGGCGATCCGGTCGCGTTCGGCGTCATGGCCCAGCGGAAACACTTCAACTTGCCAGAGCATCGCGCATCCTCTTGCCTTGGGTCAACAGTTGGTCGATCATGGAAGCATCGCCCGACACAAGCGCCTGCCGAAACGCGCACAATCGATCTTCGAGCTGGTCGAGCGCGGCGAGAACGGCAGCGCGATTGTGCTCGAAGATCGGTGTCCACAGCGTGGGATCGCCGCCCGCGATACGGGTGGTGTCACGGAAGCCCGTGGCGGCCAACTCGGTCCAATCGCTCGACAGTATCCCGGCAAGTGCGGCCGCCAGCAGATGCGGCAGATGGCTCGTCATCGCGAGGGCGCGATCGTGCTCCACGGGCGTCATCAGGCGGACACGTGATCCGAGCGCCTGCCAGAATGCGCTCACACGCTGGAGGGCGTCGGCCGAGGTCTTGTCGGTCGGCGTCAACACGGTCCAACGATTGACGAATAAATCCGCGTGCGCATGTTCAACGCCTTTTTTTTCCGAGCCGGCCAGCGGATGGCCGCCGACGAATTGGACGTGCGCCGGTAAACGGGCCGCGATAGCCTGCACGATGGCGCCCTTCGTGCTGCCCGCGTCGGTAATCAATGCACCCGCCTGGCAAGACGCGGCTGCGTCGAGAATTTGCTCGGCAATGCGATCGACCGGCGTCGCGAATACAACCAGATCCGCCGTCCGTACCCCTGCCGCGAGATCAAGGACGGACTCGTCAATCGCGCCGAGTCTGCGCGCCTCTTCGAGCCTGCCAAGGTCGCGTCCGACGCCAACGACGCGCCGGACAATGCCACGTTTTTTCGCGGCCAGGCCAATGGCGCCGCCAATCAAGCCGACGCCGACGATCGTGAGGTTTTGCAACAGCATCCGCGCTAGACCAAAATCGAGAAAAGTCCCTGAAGAGATTTTATAAGAATTGGCGAGAGGCATGACTCGCGTATGCCCGCCGCGACGATTCGTGGGCCGAGCGTTTCAATTGTGCCACAGATTCAGGATGATGACGCCCAGGGCCAAGCCGAGCTGCGCGCCGGCGCCAGACAGGCCGATGACCGCCAGCCGACCATGATCGCCGCGCAGCCGGATCGCCCCGATCGCGTGACCCAGGCCGAAGATGCCGGGCACGAAGCTGCCGAGGAAACACAGGTAGGTCAAAAAGACGAGAATGGGTTTCACTTGACCCGCTTGGCCGAACGTCGCCAACGGCCCGAGAGTCAAGAGCAGCATCATCCACGCCGAGAGCCCGAGGATTACGCTCACCCACGCTTGACGCGATTGCGTCTGCGCTTCTTGCGGACTTGGTTCGTCGGCGGCAATGGAGTTGTCAATGCACAGCGGGCAGACGGTTTCCTCGTGCCAGCGCGTCTTGCACGATTGGCACACCGGCTTTTCGCAGCGGATGCAGCGCGCGACCGCCGCGGTCTCCGGGTGCTGCTGGCACGGGCCGTGGTCCTGCTCCGGATTCTTGCGGCGCTTGGTCGGATCCTCATAGAGAGGCATGCGGCACTTCGGACAGCGCGCGCCGATCTTTTCGGGCGGCTGACGAAAGACGCGGTAACAAAAAGGGCATTCGATCATGGCTGTGTCCAATATTCCCCTCTCCTCCTGGGAGAGAGGAGATAGGCATCAAGCGATGCGGTTCGCGTACATTTGCAAGAGCAGCATGAGCACGCACGACAGACCCGCCGTGGCGACGCCCGTGACGGCCATCCACTGCCCGCCCCCCTTGCGCTCTCGCTCCGCCTCACGCAGCGCCCACACCGCGAGGCCCAGCGCCAGAAACTGCGGCAAGAGCGACAGCCAGGCCAGCACGCGCATGTGGCCGCTGGCGGGCGAGGCGAGCAACAAACACATCATCAGCGGCCCCGCGATCAACGTGATGATCACGCTGGCACTGGCCATGGATGACGCCGCAGCCGGCAATTCTTCGCGCCGCGCACGGAAGTTCTTGCACGCCGCGCACGACAGCACGCCTTGAAACTTGACCAGACAGTCGGCGCAGAAATTTTCTTCACAGTCGGCGCACGTCCCCACGCGCGGCCGGCGCTGGTGGTTGAAGCAGAATTCGGGATCGCGTTTCTCGGAGCGGCCGCGGCGGTAGTTGCGTTCGTCGTCCTCCAGCGCGGGCGGCGGCGCTGGATAATTGCTGGCCTTTCTGGGGGGCTCGGCCGACGGCGGCGCGTGCGTTCCCTTGACGGGTTCGAATTGAATCGGCGCGAGATCGGGCCCCTTCGGTGCGGCCATCGCCGTTGGTGCGACCATTGGCTCGGCGGTCGTGCTCTCCCACGGAATCGTGTTGCCGTGGCCGCAGTCGCAGAAGATCATCGTGCCCGCCGAACTCTCGGGCCGACCGTGCGTCTTGCCGCATTTATTGCAAGGGAACCAGATCATGCCCATCTCCCTCGTTCCCACGCTCCGCGTGGGAACGCACGTTCGGACGCTCTGCGTCCCGTCTTCTCCCAAGCACGTCATTGACTGCGTGCGCTTCGCGCTCGACGCGGAGCGTCCTGACTTGCGTTCCCACGCAGAGCGTGGGAACGAGAAATCTTATTTGATTTCAACCGTCTTGAATGCCTCGCGAATATCGTTTTCCACGCGATGGAAGCGCGAACTCGGCGCGCCCCCCGCCATCACGACGAGCTTTACGTCTCCCACGACCTTCCAGCGAATGAGGAAGCGGCGGTTGTGCCCATTCAGGCGCATGTCCAGAAAGAACTCCTGCTCCTTGGCGCCGTCGATCTTGTTGAGTCCGGATACCTCGCCTTTCGCTCCACCAAACGCCGCCGTTCCCAGGCGGCCGATAATGTGCACGAGTTCTGACTTGTGGAATCGTTCAAGGGCTTTTTCTTGGCGTGCCTCGGCCGACTCGTCATTGAGAATGTCGATGGCGATGTTCTGGCAAGCGATGAAGGCGTCTTGCGGAATGTGGATCGCGATCAAATCATCCGGGGTGAATGGCGTCTGATTCGCGTTTGGGGACGTGTACTGCCGCCAGCCAAGGGGAACCTTGATCGAGATGTTGTCCTTGAAGGCCGCGTTGGCTTGGATTCTGCCTCCGTCCGGCACGTTGGATCGCGAGGCATAGGCGAGCCAGCGCAGATACTCATCCACGTTGAGCGTCAACACAGGCCAGCTGAAGGTGAGCAGCGTGAAAAACGTGAAAAACGCGCCCACGAGGATACCGGCCCGCGCCAGACCAACGCCCGCCAACTTGCTCGGCTGCCGGGCGATTTGCCGCAGCGCGACGACGCCCAGCACAATGCCCGCAATGGTGCCGACGATCGTGAACGCGCCGACCAGCGCGAACGTCAGGCTCATCACGGCCAGACCGCTCGTACGCTGATGGCTCGGCATATCCAGCGGCGGGGGCGTCATGGGCGCCTTCATCGGCAGGGGACGCTGGCAGTCTGGGCAGAGGATTTCTTTGCCGAGGAATTTCTCGTCAATCTCTAGACGAGAGCCGCATTGACACGTTATGGATAATGGCATACCCACGCCCTTTGGGGTTACGCTCTGGCCTCACGATGCCATTACCATTGTAACCGGGAAAAGCGGGCAAGGCAAAACAGGAATTCTCGCTACGAGTCGTTTGGCGGTTTACCCAGGAGTTTTCCAACGCCCGATCTGGCGTTAGCCGGACGCGCAAGCGACGGATGCCACCTCCGTCGCTTGCGCGTCCGGCTAACACGCGTGCCCGCATTTTCCGCGGTCTACGCCAGCTTCGGCTTCGCTTTCTTCGACTGCGGCGGCGTTCCAGCCGCAATGGAAGTGGCCGCGGCAAGCGTCGCGGGCGTGCTGGGCCCGGGACCGCCAGAAGGCCCGGTCATGGTGCTCAGCGGACGGAAGCTCTGCCAATATTTCAGCGGCATGCAGCCCAGACCCGCGATCGCCGCGAAGCCCAGATCGATCATGACCAGCGTCGCCATCGCGCCGTCACGACGTCCATACGAGTGCAAACCATAGCCCAGGAAGTTCGTGCCGAACCAAGACCAAGAGGTGACGATGATCCCCAAAACGCTCAAAACGGCGATGCCGCGATGCTTGACAAGACCGCCCCAGCGCGAGTGCAGAATCATGGCGATCCAGATTACGATAAGCAAGGCGCCGTTTTCCTTGGGATCCCAGCCCCAGAAGCGGCCCCACGAGTAGTCGGCCCACAGGCCGCCCAGCACCGTGCCGACGAAGCTCAGGAACATGCCCGTGCACAGAACGCCGTAGGTCATGCGCGTGAGAGTCGCCGAGCCTTCCTTGCGCAGCATGTTCGTGAAAATTCCCAGGAGGATATACGCGATGCCCATGAACCCGGCCACGAACGTCGTCGTGTAGCCGAGCGTGATGCAGGTGACGTGAGTTGCCAGCCAGAAATTGGTGTCGAGCACCGCGACGAGCATTTCCATGGTGTCGCCGTCGAGGCTGAGAATATGGGCGATGATCAAGGTGCAAAATCCGGTCACGGAACCGACCACGACCGCGATGCCATTCTGGTAGATCCACTCGATGGCCAGGCACGCCGCCACGCAGCCCCAGCCGATGAAGATCGCCGACGAATAAAGATTCGTCACCGGCGCCCGGCCTTGCAGATACATGCGGATGAGGATGGCGGCCGTATGAACCAGGAAGACTACTCCCATCGACGCGAAAGCGGCCTCGCGAATCGGCTTCGACCAGGAGGCGATCAACCAGGAGAGACAGCCGCCGATCGCGATGAACACGTAGAGACCCAGGCAATGGTAGAACGGCGCGAATTCATTGAAAAAGACTTCGAGATTGATCGCTCTCATTATCGAAGGCTTCTGCTTCTCGAGCGCGGTCAGATGTTTGGCGAGGATGTCGTTGAACTCCGCTTTCTCGCCGGCGTCATACTTGCGCAGCAGTTCGAGGTAGACGCGCGCGGTTTCGGTTTCGTCCGCCTCGCCCGTCTTGATTTTCTGAATGTGCTCGGCGATGCCGATTCGGAACGGCTTCCAGGTATCGCCTCCGTTTTCGTCGGGAACGACGAGCGGTGCGAAATGGCTCGATAGTTCCATGGCGATGTGCAGGTGCCCCGCGAGTTCCATCACTTTCGAGTCGACCAGAGAGCGGTCCTTCCCCTCGAGTCTGCCGATTCGTTTGGATTCCGCCTCGAGAAAGCCGATATTTTCGTTGTTTCCGTTGATTTCGTTGATCGAATAACGCAGACCGTCGCGCCATTTTAGGTTGAGCGTACGCACCAGTTCTTCGTTCTCGATACGGAACACCTTGTAATCCCAGGCGGGATGATTGGCGGCCCCAGTCGGGAACATCGACTTCATGAACGAGTCCTGCGACGCCGGGCTGGTCATCACGTCAAGCAGCCACTTGTTGGCGGAGTGATACGTCCCGCGATCGGGATCGTAATAAGCCTGGCGATGAGCGATGATCATCAGGTTGGTGCGCGCGACAGTGTCCATCGGCTTGTAGCGTCCTTTCTCCAGGACGGGGAATCGGCCGAAGTCGTGAAAGTTGAATTCGCCGCGCGCGGCGCGCTGAGGCATCATCCGGTAGCCGAAGTAGAGGACCGTGAGGCCCACCGCGAACCACGGAAGGTAACGGTAAAGAACATCGATGATTTTCTGATTGCTCATCGCACCACCCTCCGATCGAGGAACTTGTACAGCGTGTTGCCAAAATGAACGAGCATGCCCAGGCCCACGACCGCACAGGATAAATAGGGAAGCACCCAGCCGGGATTGCGTACCACCTGCAGTGTCGAGACCGTGAGGTTGGTCCGTGGATCGGTCTTGACGCTTTGTTGATAGAAAGTCTCGCCCTTGTATGTCATGGGCGCGTTCATGTAGATCTGCACGTCGCGATCGACGCCCGCTTTCTCATCGACGAGCCGGACGAAGCTGCGATAGTCCTTCGGCTTGTCGGTGCCCGGGTAATTCTCTTGCTTGAAGTTCGTCAATTCGATGTGAAAATCGCGATTGGTTTGCTTGTAGCGAAGAACGACACGGAAGACCTTGTCGTCGAGCTTGATCTCTTGCACGAGGTTCGCATAGCTGTCGGAGAACCAGGCCGAAAAAAGCCAGATGCCGAGCTGCTGGCCGCCGCGGGACAGACGCAGGTAAGCGGAGGGAATGTCGACTTCTTGATTCGGATCGACGCCGCTCACTTCGGGGGCCGCCTTGACGATCTCGCGCAGGCCCATGCCCCGCGTAGCGCGGTTCTTTAGCTTGCCGTCCATTTCGATCCACTTCGAGTTGGCCATGTATTCGATGACTTCGATCTCGAACGGCAAACGTGAATCCTGGATCTTGGCCCCATCTTGCAGCATCGAACCAGGGACAACGACGACCGCATCCTTCTTCTCATCGATCACCTGGATGATCGCCAGTTCGGACTGCCGCACGTGTACGACATGGTTGACGCCGTGCCCGACGGGGATCATCATCTGCCCCTCGTCGGCGTAGAGGTAGGTGACGACCTCGCCGAACATCATGATGATGATGCCGGCGTGGATGAGAATGATGCCGGCGCGGTTCCAGGCGAGCTTGAAGCGCACGGCATGGGCGGCGAGCAGATTGATCAGCATCGCGCCGCCGATGGTCAGTCCGCCGGGGAACGGGATGCAACTGCTGGCGTCTTCGAGGTTATTGAAGAAGACGACTCGCCATGGGACCCAGACGAAGAAGTTGCGGAAGTATTTATTGACGACGGTCCACACGCCCGCATCCTGCTGGGCAAGCGTGCCCCAGAAGACAAGCAGCAAAGACAGAACGAAAAGCACAACCGTGATCCGCAAGGAAGCCAGGCGATGCAGAATGCTGAGGGCAAACTCCTGCAATTCCGGCTGCGGCGTCGGCCCCGGCTGCGCGGCGGCGGCGGCGAACGACACGGGAACGGCGTCCCCCGGCGGCTTGACGGGGGACTCTCCCTCGGATATGGCGGTTTGATCCATGATATTGTGTTCCTTTTTCGTAACCGTCCACCTCCCCTCTCCCCCTGTACCCCGGGGGAGAGGGGCCGGGGGTGAGAGGGCGGAACAGACTGTTGCGCGACGCCCCAACCCCTCACCCCCGGCCCCTCTCCCCTGAGTACAGGGGAGAGGGGTGAACGGTTACTCTATTTCGAGTTCAGTTCAAAGGACTTCACGAAGGTCTCAAAATCCGCCTTGTTTTGGCCGACAACTCCTGCGGTTCCGGACATCCTGACGAACCAAACTTTTCCTTGGTACGGAACCACCACGGCCAGGATGCGGTTCAGCTTGGCGGGCCCATCAGGATTGGAAATATCAACGTAGTGACCTGACGCGCCGGCCACTTTGAGCGGCACGAGGCTATTCATCAGCTGTTGATCTGCCGAATCGGGCAGCCCCACCTGCTTGCGCCACCGACTCACGTTGGAGGCCAGACCGCCGCCATCGCCCCCCAGAGCGGTCAGAGTGACATTGACGGTTTGGCCGTCCCTGGTCAGTTCGAACAGGACAGCCGTGAATTGGTCTCGCGGCGGCTTCTCGACCCAACCCTTTGGCACCGTGTATTTGAATGGAGTCGCTCCCAATCCGCCCGCCAGCATCGGCTCCTTCATCGGCGCGTGCGCGGCCACCTCCATCGGCTTGCTGATACGGTGGACTCCGTAGCCGGTCAACTCGACCCAGGTGACTTCCTGATCGTCAGGCTTCGCACGGAGCTTTTCACGCTTCACGAATGGGTCTACTTCGTGAGCATCGGAGACGGGCAGGTTCAGCTCCTTTTGCCACCGATTCACATTCGCCAGTAGTTGAAATTTGTCGCGCGGGAATTTGGTGATCTTCACTTCGAGTGGCTTCGGCTTGACATCGATCTTGTACGACGCGTGCCGGTCCTTGTGGGGCGGATCCTTCGTCCATGCCTTCGGCTCATCCCAGGAAATCGGCGGTTCTTCTTTTTCTTTGAAGCGAATCGATCTCACGAAGTCCTCAAACGCCTTCCCGTGCTGCTGCATCGGCTGTTCCGGACCCGAAACGCGGACGAACCAAACGTCCTCGCCTTGCGGGAGAATGGCGACGCGTAGATTGAGCTTGTCACGCTCTCGGTAAGGGACTTCATACGAGTCGACGGTTTCCTCTTGCTTGCATCCTGAAAGGAATGGAAAGAGGGCAGCCAGCAGAAATAGCATGAGACGCGGTGGTTGCACGAGAGGCATCCTCGTTGAAGAAATCGCTGTAAGTATGGTTACATGTTGACGCAGGTCAGTCAAGGCTATCGAAGCCGGGATAAGGCGAGAGACAACCAGCGGGGGGGTGGACCATATCATCCTATTTCATCGCAAACCGCGCGATTTTGCAAGGACAATTTTCCAAGTTTGTCAGAGCCTGAAGCGTAAGCGAAGAGTTCGATTCACCTTCGCTTACGCTTCAGGCTCTGACAAACATGTGATGCCTACGATGACGCCCATTGGCGGACGTCATCCAAATCGTGACGCGCCGCCGACGTCGCTCAGGTGGGGCAGGGGAGATCAAGCTGCAGTCGAGCGCATCGCGCGCGAACAGATGATAAGGTTCCACGAAAGAACCCGAACAGGCTCTCGGCCCTGCGTGCGATCTTGAATCGCATCCGCTCCTGGTTGCGCTGGGCGTCGGGCCGATTGAAGGTCATGAACTCCTGCAAGGCGTCGCGCACCGGAGACCTCTGGCGGCGAAGGGGGGAGATGTAGTATCATATATCCTTGCGAGCCGTGACCGTAAGGGAGCGTTTGGGCACACTGTAAGTCGCGGTTCGTCGGCAACGAGTTCTCTCCCATGCACTATATCGTCCGTCACGGCGTGATGCGATTCCTCGGCGACTTCGAGCCGGCCCAGAATGCGCGCTATCGTCGCAGCGATGACGTCGTCCTCGAAACCGAACGCGGACTCGAGGTCGGCGACGTGCTGTCGGAGGTAACGCCGCGCGCGTTGCAGTATATCGAAGAACCGACCAAGGGGAGAATTCTGCGCTGCATGACCAATGACGACCGCAATCAGCTACTCGACGCCCAGGCCCGCGAAGAACATGCCTTTCATCGCTGCGCCGAGTTCATCCGCCAGCGCCAGCTGCAAATGGAACTCGTCGATGTCGAGCAACTCTTTGGTGGTGAACGGATCATCTTCTTCTTCCTGGCCGAGAAACGTGTTGATTTCCGCGACCTCGTCAAGGATCTCGCGCGCGAGTACCGCACGCGCATCGAAATGCGCCAGATCGGCGTGCGCGACGAGGCCAAGCTGCTCGCGGATTATGGCGACTGCGGCAAACCCGTCTGCTGCAACTCGCACATGGCGGTTATGCCACCCGTGTCGATGAAGATGGCGAAGCTGCAAAAATCAACGCTCGATCCGACGAAGATTTCCGGCCGTTGCGGCCGTCTGAAGTGCTGTCTGCGTTTCGAGCAGGATGTGTACGAGGAGTTCCAGAAGCAGTTGCCCGCGTCCGGCGCGCGCATCGTGACGAGCAAGGGACAAGCCCGCGTGCTGGGGCAGGAAATCCTGGCACGCAAGCTAATGGTCGAATTCGAGGACGGCCGTCGGTTGATGATTAACGCCGACGAAGTGTTGACGGTGTTGGGGTCAAAAGGACCATGAGCTTCATCAACAGCAAATTGCTGGAAGTAACCTGCCGCGATCCACGTTACGCCTATGAAGCGTACGAATTCGTTTTCCAGGCGCTGGAGCACACGCAGAAGCTGCTCGGCCGGGAATTCGACGCCTCGGCCGATCCGGGCGAGCCGAAGCATCACGTCTCCGGTCGGCAGCTGGTCGAAGGAATTCGAGATTACGCGCTGCAAGAATTCGGGCTAATGGCGCGGGTGGTCTTCCGCATGTGGGGCATCGAGCGCACCGACGACTTCGGCGAAATCGTCTTCAACCTCATCGAGGCAGAGTTGATGAGCCGAACCGCCGAGGATTCGCGTGCCGATTTCCATGCGTTATTCAATCTCGACGAAGCGCTGCTCGACGGTTTCCGCCTCGTCCTGGAAGAGGAATAGCCGCTTGCGGTTCAGCGCTCGTGCGGCGCCATGCGAGCGTCAAACGAAAATCAGAATGGACGCTCTCATGACCTTTCCCAAAGCTCGCCTGGTTGTCTCCGCGCTACTCTTTCTCGCCTGGCTTGGTTTTCTCCTCTACATGTTCTTCGAGACGGGCACGATCATTCTGTCTCGCCCGCAGTTCTTGTTGGCGCAGGTGTACGTCGTCGCGCATGTCCATGTGGGCGGCCGCGCCGAGGCGTCTAACGGACGAGCCACGATTGTCGAAGTCCTTTGGTCATCGGATGACGCCGGGCGCAAGCTCGCCGATCAGACGATCGAGCTTCCCGAACTCTTGGCGTTCGATCGGAAGAATTGGCATCAAGGCGAGGTCAAGTTCATTCTGCCCTTGCAAAAAACCGGGGCAGGCGCATACGAAATCGTACCGATCCCGCGCGATCCGGGCTCGCCGTTCGCGACGCACGGCAGCGTCGAAGCGGAAGGACTGTTTTCCCATCGCAGCGCGCGGCGCGTGACGTTCGCGACCGCCCTCGACCTCGAAATACAGTGGAAGGATGCGGGATACCAGGTCACGCTGACCAGAGAAGAACTGCGGATTTACCCGGCAACGCGGGCCACGCGCTCCCAGGTCCAGGCGATGATCCAGGCGAAGAAGTAAGAGCGTTTTCGGGATAATCCTCAAACACCTTCTGTTTTATTCCGTTGGGGCGCAGGCGACGGGATATACACGCCAGCATCGAGAAATCGAGTGTCGTCCGGTTCGGACGGCCCAATTGTTTTCCTGCAAAAATCATTGCCCGTGCTGAACCTCATTTCCAGACGCCCCGTCTTTTCGTAAGATGTTCTGAGGCGACGCGCGCGGGCTTCGACGTCCAATAGGAAAGCAAAGGCAAAAAACAACTTGCAAGGATTTTGCCGACTTTCTATACTCATAATTTCCTTGCTGCGCTAGCGTAGCTCAATGGTAGAGCCCCGGTTTTGTAAACCGGTGGTTGTGGGTTCAAGTCCCTCCGCTAGCTTGGAGTTGCTTGCGGCGTGGGGGTTGTCGCGGAACAATCGGCAGCGGACGGATGGATTCCGAACGCTTGTGCCACAAGCGGCAATGGAAGCGGGCAGGTGGCCGAGCGGCCAATGGCATCAGGCTGTAAACCTGACGGACTTTGTCCTACGGGGGTTCGAATCCCTCCCTGCCCACTGGGCAAGGATGAAGGCGGAAGGATAAAGGATGAAAAACAAACAGGCATGCGGTTCATCCTTCATCCTTCCGCCCTAATCCTTCTTCCTGCGGGTGTAGCTCAATGGTCGAGCCCCTGCCTTCCAAGCAGGCCACGTGGGTTCGATTCCCATCACCCGCTTCGGAAGGATGAACGCAGAAGGATAAAGGATGAAGAAAATGCACTGAGGTCGGATGGTTCATCCTTCATCCTTCGGCCTTCATCCTTTACTTTCTGCTGCTGTAGCTCAGCTGGTAGAGCGCGTCCTAGGTAAGGACGAGGTCATGGGTCCGATTCCCATCAGCAGCTCTTGTTAACGTGTGTCTTCACCTAGGTACCGGTCCTAGTCGGATCGGAGTTTTTCGCATCTTCGGAGGAACGATGGCTAAGGAACTTTTTCAGCGGACCAAACCCCACGTCAACGTCGGCACGATCGGCCACATTGACCACGGCAAAACCACCTTGACCGCGGCGATTCTGGTTCGACAAGCCCACAAGAACAAGCTCCAGAAGGTCAAGAGCTACTCCGAAATCGCCAAGGGCGGCACCGTTCGTGACGAAAATAAAACCGTCACCATCGCCGTCGCACACGTGGACTACGAGACGGCCAACCGGCACTACGCCCACATCGATTGCC
>SYHD01000066.1 GCA_005799265.1 Planctomycetia bacterium
ACGTTGCGGTGCAGGTTGTTGCCCTGCACGTGCTGGGTCCACTCGAAGCCGATAAACGCGGTGAAGCGTCCGGGCTTGTTGTTGCGCTCGGCGGCGGCAATGCTGCCTTCCCAGGTCGGTTGCATGAGCTTGCGCTGTACCGCTGCGGACAGACTGGGCTTGAGATTTGTCATGTCCGCGACCATTTCGTGAAACGCCTCGATGGCGGCTTTGCCCCCCGTTTTGAACGCCAGGGCCCATTGCTTGCCCTTGGGCGTTTCGAGAAGCGCCGGCAACGCTTCTTTCATGGCCTGTGCCATTCCCAGGTACTCGGCGTGGTCCGAGACGACGAGCCAATCCAGGGGGCGATCCAGCCGCACCAGCTGGCCGGTGGAGGAACGCAATTGCTCACCGCGTGCAAATTGGAAGGCCTGATCCGGGCCAAGCCGGTCGCCGATCATGCCCGCGTCGCAAGAAAACGAGGTGTGCAAATGCTGATCGCCCCAGAAAACCTGCGTCGGATAACGCCGGTCGGCATACGGCGAGTAGTTTTTGGGCTGATCTGGCTGTACGGATGCCACCCCGGTATTCTCACGCACCGAGGAACTCAGCAGCAATGTTGCCGTCATGAGCATTGCCGCACCGCACATCGCCATCAAACGTTTGCAGGACTTCATGAGGTCACCACCTTTCCCCAGAATGAAGAGGCTTCGTGTGCCCGAACCATATAATTTATGCTGCCGGACTGCCATCGTCCACCAGGGGCACTCCGGTCAGATACTCTGGGTCAATCCGCAGTCGGGCACGATCGTGGCTTGCTTCGGTTCCGTGACGACTCCGGGCGGCGGCAATCGCTGGTCGCGCCAGGCCCATGTGGCCCTTGCCGAGGCGATCGACCAATACCTGCGCGACAACAAGATCGCCGCCAGTCCTTGAGGTGATGCCGGAAAGTGCAAGCGTGATTTCTCGGAAGTTCTCTAACCTCAGAGGAGAGCATGAGCTTGTTGCGCCATTTGGTGTTAATCACTGTTTTGAGCTGCCTGATTGCCGGCGGGATTATGCCTCGACAGGCGAGCGCCCAGAATGCCGGCAAGAAGCCGTTGCATCTGGACATCTGTGTCACGGAAGGCAAAGGGCAACTCCTCAAGTACAAGAAGTACCTTGAGGACACCTACCAGGTGCGTTGCAGCGTGGTCGGCCCTGAGGAGATGAAAGACAAAAAGGACAAGAAGAACGTCGAAACACCGTTCGTCGGCCTCGATGCGCTCGCGGATGCGGATGTTATTCTCTCCAACCTATACCGCACCTCGCCGACGCCGGAACATCTGGCGATTCTCAAGAAAGCGTTTCTGTCGAAACCCGTCGTCGGCATGCGCAAGGCGCACCACGGCTTCCAGAACTGGCTCGATGTCAGCAAGGAAGTCTTCGGCGTCAACTATCGCGGGCACTACTTCGGCAAGGACGTGACCATCGAGATCGTGGACAAGCACAAGGACCACCCGTTGCTGGCCGGCGTAAAACCGTTCCTGCCGGGCGGCGGACTTTACCAGCACACCGAGGTGGCGCCTGATGTCGAGGTGCTGATGGTCGGCGGCCCCGCGGGCAAGGACAAGATGCCGCAGATGTGGTCCCGCATCGTCAAGGACCGCAACAACCAGCGGACGCTCTACACGCGCTACGATCCGAACGATCTCGACAAGAACCCGCCGATTCGCGACATGGTGACGCGGGCCATCATTTGGGCTGCCCACCGCGAGGAAAAATCGCTGCAGAAGTAGATGGGCTCAAAAGAGCTCTCGAATCGGCGTGCCGCGCTGGGCGCGATCGTGAATGCGCGCCGGCAGGGACACGTCGAGCCGCATTCGCCCCACATCGAAGAGGGTGTGCATGAGCGTGGCGTGCAGGTCGTCGATGGTGATCGGCTCGGTGGCCGGTTCGCGGCCACGCGGGTCGGATTCGCCAATCACTTGTCCGTGGCGCAGGCCGCCGCCGGCGAGCACGAGCGGGCACAGGCGCGGCCAGTGATGTCGGCCAGCGTTGCGATCCAGCGCCGTGCGGCCGAACTCGCCGGTGATAACGAGCAGAATCTTGTCCTCCAGGCCGCGCTGGCGAATGTCTTCCAAAAAGGCGCTGACGGCATGATCAAGCGGCGGCGCGAACACGCCCATGCCTTCGGGAATGTTTGGGATGCCGCGGCGCGCGTGGAAATCCCAGTTGGCGTTGACGACGGTGACGAAGCCGCAGCCCGCCTCGCACAGCCGCCGGGCGAGCAAGAGTTGTCGGCCCAGCGAAAAACCGATCGATGGCGACGTGCGCATGAATCGTGAGTTATCATCGCAATCCCAGTTGCGGAAGTGCTCGGTGTCGTAACGATCCAGTACGGCGCGCGATTCCCGGCTCAGGTCGAAGGCCCGGCGCACGGCGCCGCTGCGGAGCAGTTCGACCGCCTGACGTTGATGGACGCCAAATGTCGCCGTGGCGGGATTGTCGAGCCGGCGATTGAGTTGATCCATCTGATCGAGGAGATTCATGCGCGCGTCAAGCTCCGCGCCAGGGATGTGGGCTTCGAGGCTATCAAGGAACGGATTGGGCGCGTCCTCGGGTCGGTTGCGGGGGTTATTGTTGTTGCGGGCGCGCACCGTCGCGTCGCCACCAGCCATCGTCGCGAACGCTTGCACCGGCGCGAACGACGGGCCCAGGTACACGGACTGGGCGCCTTCAACGACCGACTCGAAGGCCCCGGCGAAACCTCGCCCCGCGCCGGGGTAGCGCGTCGTCGGCGGCAGCAAGGCGTTGCGTGGCATCCCGGTCTCGGCGTTGATCGCACCGGCAGCACGTGCGTAAATTGCCCCGATGCCCGGCTCGCGTATCGGCTGACCGTCGCCAACCGTTAGGTCTCCCGTCAAGATCTGCTTGTGCGCCCCGTTGTGCTCTGCGTGATGCGTCTGGAAAGAGCGCACGATCGACAGTCGATCCGCCATCCGCGCCAGGCGAGGTAGATACCCCGAGAATCGCACACCGGGCAGCGATGTCTGAATGTGGCCGTTGATGCTGGTGCATCCTTCGGGGCCACTGGGCTTCGGATCGAACGTTTCGAACTGGCTTGGTCCGCCGGCCAGGAACAGCAGCACGACCGCCTTGTCGCGAACATAGCTATCGCCGGGCGACTGTGCCGCGGAGGCGCGCATCAAGTCAGAAAGCGTTAGCCCGCCTAGCCCCAGGCTCGCAACGCGCAAGAAGTCGCGCCGGCGCATCCCATCACACATGAGATTCGACGAGCCATTGACAAGATCGAGCATGGAATGGCCTCATTGATTGCCGCTTGCGGCTAGCGTTCGCAGGGCGTTGCGTGAGCGCTGCGCCGCAAGCGGCGAAAAGGATTACGCCAGCAGCTCCGTCAGCGGGCCGTTCTGGTCGAGATCGCGCAAGCCCTGATCGCGCATGCCGAACGTGTCGCGGTTCGAGCCAGCGAGTTGCAGGAGCGTGACGTACATGTTCGCAGTCGTGCGATGGCCCTGCCGGCCGTAGCCGGGGTAATCGACGTAGCGGCCCGCTCGCAATCGGCCGCCGACGTTGCCCAAGAGGACCATCGGCCATTCCCAGCAGCGCGAGTGATGGCCTTCGGCGCCGTCGCTGAGATAAACGATCAGCGTGTTGTCGAGCATGGTGCCATTGCCTTCACGAACGCGATCGAGCTTGCGGGCCAGCTCGGCGATGAGCGTGAAGTGGTAACGGCGAATCATGTTGTAGAGGTCTGACGAAGTGTGGCCCTGGTAACCCCCGCCGTGGCCGATGGAGTGCTTGTCGATGTTGAAACCCAGGCCGCGGAAGGTGATGTCGAAGTCGCGCACACCGGCGGCGGACGAGAGCGTCAGCACATTGGTCAATCCGCAAATGAGGGCAGCGGCGCCGATGTCAAACTGGGCGTCGAGACGGTCGGTCTCAACAGCGCTCGTGTACTTGTTGTTCACGACCGGACCGCGTTCACGCAGCGTGTGTTGAATCTCGTTGAGCCGGCTCTGGCGATTGCGCAGGGTTTCAAAGGTTTCGAGGTACGAATCGAGTTGTTCGCGTTCTTCACCGGCCAGGCGGGTACGGGCGCGGCCGACGTCCTCGCGCATGAAATCGAGCAGGTTGTTTCGAGCCGCGAACTCGCGCTGGGCGTTGCCGCCGGCGACGCTGCCAAAGAGGTTGGCGTAGGCCTGATCGGGTTTGCACATCGTTGGCAAAGCGCGATTGGCGGCGATGGCCGAGATGTTGTAGATCACGTTGTTTTCGAGCCGCTTGGAGATGCCCAGGCCGATGTGCGGGAAGATGCCGGGAATCTGGCGTGCGAGGGCGCCGTCGATCGTTTCGCCTTCGATGGCCATGCTTTCGCCGCCGTTGCCGCGGCCTGCTCCGAAGGCGCCGAGCGCCTGGACGTTGTTGGAGTGCCCGCCGCCGCAGACCCGGCCCGACAGGCCTTGCACGATCGTGACGCGATTCTTGAACTCGTTGATCGGTTCAAGCGACATCGGCAGTCGGCGGTCGGCCAAGGCGAGGTCCACGAATTCCGCCGGCCCGTTGAGTGCTTGCTGCGGGCGCGGGGTTCGCTGGACGCCGACCGGAGCGATCTGCTCGGGCCGCACACCGTTGCTCTCCACGACGAAGACGAATCGCTTCGGCGTGATGGCTCGCCCTTGCGCCTGGGCTTGCAACTTCTCAAGGATCGGCGACAGGAGTACGGAGCCGGCGCTCAGCGTCATTCCCTTCAGCACGTCACGACGATTCATGGCCATTTTGGGAACTCCATCGGTTAGGGTTACTTCTTGTTTTCAACGGTCGGGGTGCGATACAAGAACGAATCGGAACTCAACAGGGAAACGATCAGGGCTTTCATACTGCCATCGCTTTCGCGGTATGCTTTCTGGGCGGTTTGCAGGCTCAACGCATCGCCGAGGTTCTCGTTGCGGCCCATCCAGTAGCGGAACGCATGGCGAATGAAGACCTGTTCGACATGCTCCGACTTCGCGAGTTTCCGCAGCATCTCGACAGCGTTCTTTACGTCGCCATCCACCTTGGCATCGTGGGTTCCGCTGATGCCGCCGGTCGAATCGACGGGAATTCCACGCAGTACGATGCCGAGCGATTTTCCCTTTTTGTCGACATTCTTGGCCGTCGCATCGGGATCGACGACGGGTTCCTTGTCACGATATCGGCCAAAGTAATCATACATTTCAAATGGCAGGCCGACTGGATTCATGAACTGATGGCACTTCCAGCAGTATTCCTGTCTGGTGACGTTCATGCGTTCGCGCAGTGCCTTATCCGGCGTGTTCGGCAACTGCGCATCGACGGTGATCGGCACATCGGGCACGACGCCGCCGAGCAGCCGCTCGCGCACCCATTTGCCCCGGAAGATCGCGTGGTTCTCGTCCGTCTTCGCGTTGGCCGCCAGCCAGGACGGTTGCGTCAGAATGCCCGCACGTTGATCCGCTGGCAATTCGACGGGTTGCTGATCGGGAAAGTCGGTCAGGTTGTACGCCGTGTAGACGCTGCGGCCAATTTTCTGCGGCATCTTGTTCGCGAATTTGGCCGGGTCCTTTTTCTTTTGCTCCTCGAACTTCTTGATCGCTTCGGCTCGCTTCTTTTTGGTGTCGGCCGCGGTCTTGTAGGCGACGAAGCTCTTGTTGGTGCTCAGCAACTCGTAGAGCACGTTCTTGTCCTGGGCGAGAATGTACTCGATCAGTTTGTCGGTATCTTCAACGAGCGCGCGCGGA
>SYHD01000002.1 GCA_005799265.1 Planctomycetia bacterium
CCGCTTCATCTTGCACACGTCGATGCCGAAGTCGATCGAGCACTATCAGCAAGAGACGGGAAGAGCCGGGCGCGACGGGCTGGAGGCGGAATGTGTGCTGCTGCATTCGGGCGCGGACTTCGTCACCTGGCAGCGCATCCTGCAGAAGTCGGCGCAAGAGAACAACGTCGATGCCGACTTTTTGCCGAACGCGCTCCGGCACGTCGAGGACCTCGACCGTTACGCGCGCGGCGCCGTCTGCCGGCACAAGGCGCTCGTCAGCTATTTCGGCCAGCACTACGACGAGCCGAGTTGCCATGCGTGCGACCTGTGTCTGGGCGATGTCGAGACGGTCGCCGACGCCCTCGTGGTCGCGCAGAAGGTCCTCTCGTGCGTGGCCCGCGTCAAGGAACGCTTCGGCGTCAACCACGTCATCAGCGTGCTGCGCGGCGAGGATGTCGAACGCGTCCGCACCCTCAAGCACAACGAGCTGAGCACCTATGGCCTGTTGAAGGATCACGCCAAGGAGATCGTGCGCGACTGGATCTTCCAACTGATCGGCCAGGGCGTGCTGGTGAAGTCCGACGACGAGTATCCGGTCTTGAAGCTCAATCTGGCGTCCTGGGAAGTGCTGAAGGGCAAACAGAAGGTGCTGCTCGTTCAGCCGGTGCGCAAGCAAAAATCGGAGCGCGTCAAGCAATCGAAGGCCGACGTGAAATCATGGGAAGGAGTCGAACGCGACCTGTTCGAGGCGCTACGGCAATGGCGCTTTGAGCTGGCCAAGCAAACGCAGAAACCGCCCTACGTCATCTTCAGCGACGAGACGCTACGGCAGTTGGCGCGGGTGCGGCCGTCAACCAGTGAAAAATTACGCGCCATCTACGGCATTGGCGACCGCAAGCTGCAAGATTATGGGGCCATCGTGCTGCACATCATCAAGCAATACTGCGCGGCACACGGCACGGCGCTGGACAACGACACGGAGCCAATTGCCGCCCCCGAGCCCGTGCCGCCGCGGAAAATGACGGCGGCGCTGTCTCAGGCGTACGAGCTTTTCCGTAGCGGCGCTGCCCTCGAAGACGTGATGCATCAGACGGGAAAAACACGCGGCACGGTCGCCGATTACCTGTGCGATTTCATCCGTCAAGAGAAGCCGGCCAGCATCGCGGCCTGGATCGCCCCGGAGTTGTACGAGCGTATCGCCGCCGCCGCCAAGCAACACGGGTGCGCTCGGCTCAAGCCGGTGTTTCTCGCGCTGGGGGAGAAGGTGACGTACGACGAGATTCGCGTGGTGGTGGCGCATCTGATCAGGGAACAGTGACGCCAGGAAGTCGCGAGCGATTTGGCTTACCTGACCGGCCCGCACAAGTGGGCGATACGACTCGAAAAAGCTCACTGCGGGCCGGGCCAGGTGTAGCGTACGGTTCGACACGGTTCATTCCGCTAACGGCGGTTACTTGCTCGGATCATACGGCAGTGACGAATGGTGCACGCACAGCCGCAGTTTGCCATCCGTGCACCGCCGAAACACAAACGTTTTGTCCACCATGACTTCCTCACCCTTGGCGCTCGTGAAGTACACATTACCCATCGTAATGGCAACGTCGCCATGAATTTGAATGCCATTCACCGCCGCTTTGTTGTCGTAGCTTGACTTTAGCCAGTGTTTCAGAGCAAAACCCGTGTCGGTGGGAAAGTCCTTGTTCCCAGCGATGAAGTAGGAGAGCGCGCCTTCCCTGGTAGGCCGGAATGTGTGCTTGCCGGATGATAAAGTCGGGTTGAAGAACACTTTGCCCTCTTTGTAGTCGTAGAAATCATCGACTAGCTTGCTCGCCACGGCTTTGTAGTCGCCCCCGTCCTTGTAGACCTTCGAGAGGGCCACCACCCCATCGCACCACGCCTTCTGTGCGGCATGGACCTCTGCTTCCGTAATGGCTGTTTTCTTTACTGGATCGCCCGCGACTGCCTGGAAATGGGTTGCCAGGAAAATCATCAGCGCCACGGCACACAGAGAAAACACTGCACTTGGAATCACCCTTCGCATGACACTTGCTCCTTTTGTTGTTTATGATGGAAGCTCCGTCCAGGTAAGAATATTCCGAACGGAGCAATCTTCCAGATTCGACCGAGGCATTACACCGCCACGGGCATGGAAGAAGCCATCGCAATACCAATGCGATCGACTCCCAGGCAGTTTTTTCAAATCACTTGGCCACCACGGCCGCGAGTTTGTCGTAAAGGGCCAGGTAACGTTGCATCAGGTCTTGCATTTCGGGACCGTTCGGCATGCTTTGAAGTTGATCCTCGATCTGCCGAATCTCACGCGCCAGGGGCCTCACTTCGAGCATTTTTTCCATGCCGACCAGCGAGCGTATTTCGTGGCATGACTCGCATTCGCAAGTCCACTTTCGCCCGGCCTCGATGTCACGCTGCATATGAGCATCGGCGGTCGCTTTGATTTGCCTCATTTCTGTTGCCAACAAAATCCCCTTCAGTGAGTTTAGCAACGCTGGATGAACCCGTTCTTGCAAGCTGCAAAGGTCAGGGCCGAGATAGAAATGCCATGCTCCTCTGCATAATGCCGAAGCGCTGACAAATTTCAGCAGTTCCCGCCAAGACCGAATTGACCTGATCGTGGTCGTTAGTCGCGGCAAGCCAGCGTGCATAGCTTAGCCGTGTCAGCACGCGTTCGAAAGGCAGGCCGCCCTTGTCGTAGGCGTCGAGCAAGGCGCGATACGCTGGGCCGAGGTCGCCCCCCTCGCCCATCACCCGAAAGTAATCGAGCCTCATGCGTTCACGCGCGAGCGCTGTGAAGCGATGTTCGTCCGCGAAGGGCGCGCGATAGAGCAGGCTGCCGAGGTCAAGCGCGTCGAGCCGGTTCAGACGGAGCAGGCACTCGAAGACGTGGGCCCATTCGTAAATATCCGTCGGCACGATCGATTGCGCGAGAGCGAATGCTTGCTCGCAATGGCCCAGCAGGCACAAGGCGTGCGCGCGATAGGCTTGCCAGAGCGTCTGCCACGGATGCGGCGCTTGCGGCTGATCGACAAATGGCTGCAAGCGGCCCAGCGCGATAAGCGCGTCGCCGCGCAGAGGGGCGTCGGCGGGGCGGTACGCTTCGATCGCGTCCTCGAATTGGCCGAGCATCTCAAAGCAGATCGCCAGGCTGCGCTGCCGACCGAAGCCGGACCAGAGCGGTGGTTGCCGCCAGTCGCCGTTGGGGAAGAAACGCAACAAGAGATCGCGCTCGAACGCCGGCGCGAGAAAGCGATGCTTCGGATTGTCGAGGGCGACGAATGTGCTGTCGGCCTCATTCCACAGCCCGGCGTCGGCGTAAGCGTGAAACAGCTCGACCTCCTCGCGTGCGTCCTCCAAGCTCATGGGCGCGCGGCGGTCCGGGCGGCCGCGCAGAAAACCCGCGCGGCTTTTGGCCGCGTGACCGGTGCCGAGCACGTCCTCGAAGCCGCGTCGGACCAAGGGATGGGCGTCGAGAACAATCGAATCGGCCTGACCGCTGCCGACTCGTTCCAGCAACCGCAGATCAACCAGCTTCTGCACCTGATCGCGCAGCCAGTCTGCCGAACGAGATTGCAGCGACGCATAGCCACGACCCCACGTTTCATGCAACAGGTGCCGTACCGGCGCGCTGTGAAGATACTCGCACAGGCGTGCTTCGACCGGCGGCTGCCGAAACGACGTGGCCAACGCGAGAATGTCCTTCAATTCGAGGGGCATGGTCGCGTGCAACGCTTGCAGCACGCGCATGACGTGGTTCTCCTCGGCGCTCGCGCCTTCCATCGCCAGGGAAGGCAAATGGCGATGCCGTTCTCCCTTGCCTTCCTGGTAATGAACAAGAAACGTGCCGAGCAATTCGACCGCCTTGGCGTGCAAGCCGCACGAACGCGCCGCGTCCGTGAGTTCCTCGCGCGATCCTTGCACGCCAAGTGTCTCAAGCAAGCCGACTGCGCTGACGACATCGAGCGTGTCGAGCGAGATGACGCGGGCGTGCTTGCGATGTTCGAGGCTCGGCAGCGCAAATCGGCTCGTCAGCACCACGACGCCAGGGATCGCGATTGACGCCAGCTCTTCGATCAACCGGCCCAACTCCGGATGCACGAAACGCCCGAACCACGCGCCTTGTTCGTGCTGTACGACTTCGGCCCCGTCGAGCACCACGGCCCAGCGCTCCGCTTGTAGCACACGCACGAGTCGATCGACGCACCAACTCGCGGACACCTCCGGCGGTGCGTCTAACCCGTCGGCATAGGCGAGCATCTGGCGCAGACACAAATCGCTGTCTTTGCCGCGATAGAAGCTCCACAGGAAGACACCGTCGCAGGAAGGCAAGCGCGCCAACCAGTGCTGGACAATCGCCGTCTTGCCCTGGCCGCCGGGGCCGACGAACGCCGCCACGCTCGGCTCGTCGCCGCCTAGCGCGCCGTCGAGTAGCGCAAGCTCGGCGGCGCGGCCGAAGAATCGCAGCGGTTGCGAGGTGCAGTGATGGATCGCGGGAGGACGTGGCATTGGGAGGTTGACGCACTCCGGCAAGCGAGTACAATCAATATTTCCTGGGGTCGTAGCTCAATTGGGAGAGCGCCGCGTTCGCAATGC
>SYHD01000067.1 GCA_005799265.1 Planctomycetia bacterium
AGCGTGCCGCCGTTGGCAAGCTCGAAACGGCCGATCTTGTCCTTGTGCGCCCCGGTGAAGGCGCCTTTGACATGGCCGAACAGCTCGCTTTCCAGAAGATTGGCAGACAGCGCGGCACAGTGAACCTTGACGTAGGGCTTGTCCGCGCGGGCGCTGGTATCGTGGACCGCACGCGCGAGCAACTCCTTGCCCGTGCCGCTTTCGCCGCGCAGGAGCACGACGGCGTCCGTGGCGGCGACCTTGCGCACCAGCGTCAACAACTGCCGCAGCACCGGGCTGGAACCGACGATGCCGCTGGCCGAGGGCAGGAGCGGGCCGTCGCCTTCCGTCTTCACCACGGGCGTTGTTAGCGGCTGAATTGGCCTGACGGGAGGCTCGACGGTCTGCTTGAGCTGAGTTTGCAACGTCAGAATGCGCCGTTGCTGCTCGGCGATCTTGTCCACCTTGCCCTTCAACTCCTGATTCAGGGCGTCGATGGTCCGATGCTTGGCGGCGCTCTCGAAAGCGACGATGGTGATCCGCGCGAACGCCGACAGCAGGTTCCAGTCCTCGACGCGATACGGCGTTTCCTTGGGGCCGAGGATTAGGATGGCCATGAGCGTGCCTTCGGAAAGCAACGGCTGCGCGACTTCGCCGCCGAGTTCACGCAGTTGCCGCTGGGCGCTGGTACCGACGATTTCCGCAATGGAGGGGCACGCGAGTCCAACCCCGGTCTGGAGCAGTTCGATCACAGGAGCGTCAGCGGGCAGTTCGGCCACCGGAGCGACACCACCGTAACTGGCTGCCAGCAGAAAGCCCGTGCCTTCCTCCCGACGCAAATAGATCACCCCGCTGGGTACGTCCAGGGTTTCGCACACGGTCGTCAGCAGCCGTTGGGCCAGCACCGGCGGATCGACCAGTTGCGAAACCGCCTGGCTCATCTGGGCCAAGGTCTGATCGATCTGCAGCTTGTTGCGCGAGAAACGGCGTTCCAATGCCTGTTGCAGCCGACGCCGTGCCGCGTCCAGCACGAGCACGAAGATCAACGCCGTCGTGCTCACCGTCAACGCCGCCGGCAAGGTCGGACTGCTCACGAAGCGGCTATAAAACAGCGTGCCGATGAAGACGACGCCGTAATACATTAGCCCGGCCAGGAAGCTGACCAGGAAGTAGCCCAGGCTCGAGTTGATGATCTTGTCGAGTTCCATCAGGCGATAACGCGTCATGCCGATGGCGAATGCGATGGTGACGATCAGGGAGGCCCCGAACATCGGCCAGGTCACCGCCCCTTCGACGAATCTCTCCGGTTCCGCCAGCACGATGTAAAGCGAATACCCAATCGGGAAGTGCGAGAAGAACACACCGATGCCGACGCACTTGATTTGCTTCCGCTCCATCCCCTCGGCAGTGTTGCGCAAACTATGAAACAGCGCCGCCATGCACGCCAAATACCACAGCATCGCGATGCCGAATGAAGCATAAATCATCCAAGGAATGAACTGGCGAAATACCGAATCAAATTCAGCGAAGCAGGCAATGTAGGTGTAGATCGCGATGAGGCACGCCAACGTCACGAGCGGCAAGCCATATACCGCGGCCAAAGTTTGGCGCGGATGTTCTTGCAGCCAGCCCTTCCTATGCGGAAACACCAGGTAGAAATGCAGGCTGGCGACCGGCAGCAGAATCGCGCAGGTCATGAAGGCGATCATCAAGATCGGCTGCGTCACGATGTGCGTCCAGTGATATCCCCCCATGTAGGCGCCGAGCGTGATCGCGCACAGAATGTAGAATCGCAGCGCGGCTTCGTCGTTGGGGCGCTTCCAGTAGACCACAGCACCGATGACGAACAAGGCCCCCTTGAGGAAAAGCCAAATCAAGGACGGGATCATCCCATCGAGCGGCAGCTGCCGCAATTCACACCAGGAACGATAGGTGTCGGCGTGGCCTGGTTGTTGGTATTCGACGAGAACAAATGTCTGCTCCGTCACAGGGTCTACGCGATACAGGCGCGTAGACAGTTGCCCACTTTCGATCCTCTGTTGCACCACGCGCGGGGCTTCCAGCAAGTCCGACCAGGTTTGAATTGGGGGCAGATCACCCACTTTCACAATACGATCCCCCGCTTGAATAAGTGGGCCCGATTCTGGCTTGGTGTGCCGGGGCTGACCAATTACATCAGTGGAAAGGATGCTGCGAATACCAATTTCATAAGACGAACTGACATACACGAGCACAATCATTGCATAAATGATCACGCTGATGCCGAATGCCAGAAGGAGCATCTGTTGAACAATCGGTTTTTTTAATGTGCGGATGATCATCTAGAAAAAAACGGTAAAAACGGGTACAAAATACGCGACGATTTTTCGTCATCGACCAATTCGACTGTTTTTCGACGACGAAAAACAGTCGAATCAATTAGATCTGAACGTATTGTAGGCATAATATCAACAAAAATACTTAGAATTCGAGAACGGTATGATTTTTGCGTTTAATTCTCCCTCACATCCTTGTAGGCGGGGAGATAAATTGTGAAGGCTACGTCGGATTGGTCGAATGCGACAAATCGGAGGTATCTTGCCAGCGCAGGATCTTCGAGTTTCGTTCACCTGGGCAAATACACTGCGGAACTGCATGAGATGGGTTCAGGATCCCCCATCGTGCTCATTCCGGGGCTTGGCGGCGGTTCCGAACTGCTCGGTCCGTTAGCGAGTTCGCTGGCCACGACACACCGGGTATTTCGTTATCAATTGCGCGGCGAAAACGACTGCTTCGTGCTACGGCATCCCTTCGACCTCGACGATCTCGTCGAAGACCTCGCCGAATTGCTCGATGCGCTACGCCTGGAAAGCCCGACCATCATGGGCGTGTCCTTCGGCGGCATCATCGCCCTCAAGTTCGCGATCCGGTATCCCTATCGGCTCGATCGCCTCATCGTTCAAGGCGTCGGCGCTCGGTATGAACGCGGTTTGATCCAGCAAATCGCCAGCACGGTTCTCTCGCGTTTTCCGCTCCCAGCGGACAGTCCGTTCGTCAACCAGTTCTTCAACCTCCTCTTCGGCGGCAAACAAAAGCGCGACGCCCTTTTTGAATTCGTGACCAGGCAAATCTGGCAAACCGATCAGAGCGTGATGGCGCATCGGTTTCGCCTCGTGGAAGGACTCGACCTGGAAGACCAACTCCCACGCATCAAGGCCCCGACCCTGGTATTTTCCGGCGATCGCGATGTATTCGTCTCGCCGCAGAGTCTAACACGGCTGTGCGACGGCATCCCGAACGCCCGGCTCATGCGTCTGCCGAATTGCGGGCATCTGGCGTTTGTGACCCGGCCGGAGGCGATGGTGACGAGCGTCGCCCCGTTCGTGGACGCGTGACGGCGATGAAACCAACCCAAGCGAGAGGGCGCGTATTTGCGAGAAGCAATTCTCCGATGCGCGCCCTTTTTCTTATTCATTGCTTGCACGAGACAGACGCCTTCGGATATCATATCCCCATGGGCGTATTGACGCCTTCCCGCCTCGCCCGTTTTACCCTGGATCTCATCCACAATGAATGATCCTGTCGTACACGCCATGCAGCGCTTGATGCACCGCGTTCGCCTGAAACGCGGCCTCGTCAAGCTCCACCGCCTCCTTCTGGTGGGCATCTTCTGCATCCTGGTACTTTTTCTGGCCGACTTTGCGCTGGGCTTGAATGTGCTGAGCCTGCGCGTCGCAGGCATTGGGCTTGCCGTTTCGATCATGGTAGGGCTGGCACTGGGATCGGCGACAACGGCGCTTGTCCGCCTCGATCTGATCGGCGTGGCGCACCTGCTCGAACAGCGATATCCCGAATTAGCGGAGCGGCTGGTCACGCTGGTGCAGCTTCAACGGGAGCCCGCCGGCACGGATGAGGGCCTCGCGCCGCTGATGAAAGCGGAAACCGTGCGCAAACTTGCGTCCGTCTCACCCGAGACGGCATGTCCTCTGGACGCTGAGCGCCGGCTATGGACGAGGGCCGCAATTTTCCTCGCGGTTTACGTCGGCCTCTTGTTCGCGCCGAGCTTCCTCACATTCAACCACCGATTCGTCCGCGCATGGGCGACGCCGTTGGTTCCCTATCGAGTCGAATTGGTGCATGGCAATGGCCACGTATTGAGCGGCAGCTCCCATGTAATCGAAGCACAGGTCGATGTGGTGGATCCCTTCGCCGAGCCGCCGTCCGAATGTCAGTGGCACATCGAAGGCGCCGGCGGTCACGTGACGCATTATCCCATGAAAGCGTGTGCGAGGGGACGGTTTGAGATCGTGCTCGACAACGTGCGCGAGCCAGTTCGTGGGCGTGCGGTAGTCGGCCCTGCGCGAAGCGAGTCGATTCACGTGGGCGTGGTGGCGGCCCCCAACCTCACCCAACGGCCGACCGCGACGATCACGCCCCCATCCTACATCAAAACCGGACCACGCATCCTCGAACTCGACGATCGCGAAACGAAGGCAAGTGTTTTGCAGTACAGCAAGATTAGTTATGAGATCAGACTTGACCGTCCCCCCGCCCAAGCCGCGCTCGTCATCGCGACGAAGCCATTGGCCGAGAGCGCGACGCCAATAACACGCACAATCATGCTTGCTTGCGACGCCAACGGGATCGTCCGTGGCGAGGAATTCGCCTTGGCGTGTGGCGCGTTCCAAGCGGAGATGGTTCTGACGTTGGAGCACGGCGTTATCGCAAAGCTGCAGATGGGTCACTGGAACGTCCACGCCGACAAGGCGCCGCGCTTTTCCGAGTTGCGTTTCCACGGCAGCGCCGCCCCGCTGCAATCGAGCCAGGTAACCTGGATCACGCCGGATGACGTGCTGCGTCTGCAAGCCGAGGTTACTGACGAGGAGGGCCTCGCCGGCGTCGCCATCGAGTTCCGCGTCAACGACAAAGCGTTGCCGACGAAGCCGTGGCTAAATGCGACCGGGCGGGAACTGCAGGTCGATCAATGGTTGCCTCTCCCTCAAGGGCTGAACAAGGGCGACCACGTGCAATTTCGCCTTCACGCGCTCGACCGGCGCACGCTGCGCAAGGGCGAGATTGTCCCGAGCGCCGACAGCCCACAGCCGCCCGAGCACCTCGCGCCGCAGATCACCATCGCGCCGGCGCCGACGGCCGGGGAAGACGGGTGGATTCACCTTCGCATCGACGGATCGCGCGACGCCTTCGTCAGGCAGCAAGCTCAGGTGCAGCGCGAAGAAATGCGCAAGATTATCGATGACATCAAAAAGAAACTCCTCGACGAGGCACAACAGGCCGACAATCTCAAACGTACGATCCATCAGCAAGCCGTGCTGACGCCAGAGCGAAGACGCGAAGCCGACAAACTGCGTCTGCTGAACCACCAGATCGTCGAGGACCTTCTGCAAGCCGGCGCCAACCCGAACCTGGCGCGTCTGGCGGCCCATTTTTTCGACATTGCTGACATGGAGATGAAGCGAAGCGCCGACGCCCTCAAGCGTTTCAGCGAGCCCGACCGTTCGCTTGCCGACAGCAAACAGGAGCTTGACGAGGCCCAGAGCGCTTTGATGCAAGCTCACAAGAAGCTGGATCGCATGCTGCAATGGAATGATCAACTCGCGCTCGATCGGCTCGATCAGGCCCAGCTCGAACATCTGGCGAAACGGCAACTGGACCTCAAGAATCAACTTGAGAAATTGCGCGCCGGCGACCCGCCCAGCGAGGCTGATCTGGCCAAGCAGATCGAGGCGATTCGGCAGGAGCAAGCCCGGCTCAGCGCGGAGGTGGAACAGCTTCAGATGAAGAACAAGCTCGTGCAGGAGTCGATCGCCGCCCTTGGCCAGAAGCGTGCCGAGCGACTTGCGGAAACTGCCCAGAAGCTCGTTGCCGAACAGCGCGCCCTGCGCGAGCTGCCGCCGGAGAAAATTTCGCCCGCAGGCAAGGAACAGATCAATCTACTCGCCAAACGACAGTTGGCGCTGGCCGATCGCGTCGAGCCCTACGCCGTCAAGAACGACGGACCCGATCTGACGCCGGCGCGGGCGGCCGCGCGATCGCTGACCGATCTGCACATCGAAGAGGCGATCGGCCATCAGAGGTCGCACGAAAAACGGCTGCGGGCCTGGTTTGACAAATTTCCTCCCGCGGAAGTCGTCAAGAATCCGGCACTGCGTGCGCGCGTTGAGCAGATCGAACGCTTCGGCGGAGAACAGGAGAAAATCCGCCTCGACACCGAGCGCCTACTGAATGAATTGCTGAAAGCGGTCGCCGCCAAGGAGGGCTTGGCCATGCGCGAAAAGCTGGAGAAACTCGCCAAGGAGCTTCTTGAGCTTGCCCAAAAAGCTGAAAGTCCGGAAGCGAAAGCCATGGCCAAGGAGGGTGCCGAATCCGTAGCGATGGCCCAAAAGGCGATGCAGGCCAGCGACGACGCCAAGGCCAAGGGGGACGCCGAGCCCGCCAAGATGCTCGACGAAGAAGCGAGCAAACAGCTCGAACTGGCCGCCAAGATGTTGCAAAAATTCGTCCAGGACCAGGCAACCAAGGGCATGGCCAAGGAAGACAGCGAGAAAACTGCCGAGGCCCTCAAGCAAAGCAGCGAACAGATGAAGATCGCCGAGGCCAAGCTGCCGAACATGCCCAAGGAGGCCCAAAACGCCATGCAAGCCGCCGCGGATAAACTCGCGGAGGCAGTGAATCAGGCGAGCAAGCAATCGACCGCGCGTCTGCCCAGCGCGGCACGCACCCCGTCCACCCAAGCGTCCACGGCGCCGAGCCGCAGCGCCGGGCCGCTCCCAAAAGACTTCAAGCTCGAACCCATGTCAGGCAAGAGCTGGGGCGAGTTGCCTGGACAGTTGAAGACCGAGATGATTCAGGATTTCCGCAATCGCTTCGGCGCCGAGTATGCCGATCTGATCCAGCAATACTTCGAGCGTCTCGCGCAAACCCCGCTGCCGGCGCGCAAGGAGTGAATCCGCGCATGAAACGACCGCTCCGCTGGCTGCTTGCTCTCATCTTCTCGTTCAATTCGTCGGCCTCGACCTTCGCTCAATCGCCCGCCAAGGATCGGCTTGTCGATGGCATCGAGCGCGGCCTCACCTTTCTCGCGCTCATGCAAGAAAAGGACGGCGAATGGCGCGGCCAGGACATCGCCAATCCCGCCATCTCTTCGCTGGCCGTGCTGGCGTTTCTGTCCGCCGGCCACGTGCCCGGCGAAGGCCCCTACAAGGCCCATGTCGACAAGGGCATTCGTTGGATCCTCAAGCAGCAGCAGGCCAACGGACTATTCGGCGCGCCCGGGCAAGAAGACAACATGTACCAGCACGGCATCTGCACGATGATGCTCTGCGAGGTTGTCGCGATGAGCGACGCCAAGACGGCGAAGGAAATGAAACCCAAGCTGGAGAAGGCAGTACAGATGATCCTGCAAGCCCAGCGCACCGACCGGAGCGCCAATCGCGGCGGCTGGCGCTATCAACTCGCCAGCGACGACGCCGACATGAGCGTCAGCGGCTGGCAGATCCTCGCCTTGCGCGCCGCCAAGAACATCGGTTGCGACATTCCCGCGGACCGCATCGAATTGGCGCTGAAGTTCGTCGAAGCATGCCGCCATAAGTCAGGCGGCTACGGCTATTTGCCCGGCTCGGCGCCGACGCTGTCCTGCACGGGAACAGGCATCCTGGCCCTGGAACTGTGCGGCAAGGAACGCCATCACTCGCGCGAGGCGCTCCTGGCCGGGTCGTATCTCCTCGAACACCAGCTCACGCCCATTGACCCTCGCTTTTACTATGCCGCCTACTACACGTCGCAAGCCATGTTTCAGCTCGGCGGCAACTACTGGACCATCCATCGCACCGAGCTGCACAAGCTGCTTCTGGGTAGCCAGCAGCAAAACGGCGGTTGGCTCAGCAACGACAAGTTGGGCGTCAGCTACAACACCGCGATGGCGATCCTGGCCTTGACCGTCGAGTATCGCCTACTGCCTCTGTATCAACGCGACGAAGAGAGCGAGACCAAGCCGCGGAAATGAAACCTCCCCTCTCCCTTGTACTCCGAGGAGAGGGGCGAACGGTGACCGGAAATGATCCGCGAATTGACGCACTGATCACTTGAGAACGTCCGCAAGCGCGTCACGCCAGGGTCGCAGCGGGGCGAAACCGGCTTCCTGCCACTTGGTGTTGTCGAGCACGCTATAGCGAGGCCGCAACGCCTTGGCGGCGTATTCGGCCGTCGTCACCGGTTCGAGTTTGGCTTGCACCCCCTTGAGCGCGAAAATCGCCTGCGCGAACTCGTGCCAGGTGCATGAGCCTGAATTCGTGATGTGATATAAGCCAAACTTATTTGAATCCAACAACGGCAACACCGCGCGAGCCAGATCAAGCACCGACGTCGGCGTGCAGGTCTGATCGTTGACAACGCGGATGGACCTGCCTTGAGCCGCTTGCGCGAGCATCGTGGTCACGAAATCCGCTCGTGGGCCGACGCCGCCGAAAAGGCCGCAGGTCCGCAGAATGAAGTGTTTGCCGCAGTGGCCGCGCGTAAACATTTCGCCGTCGAGCTTGGTGCGGCCATAACGATTGATTGGGCCGTGTTTATCCGCTTCCGTGTAGGGCGTCGCGCGTGCGGTATCACCACCGAAGACGTAATTCGTGCTGAAGTGGATGAGCGTGCAATCGAGTTCCTTGCACACGGTCGCGATGTCGCGCAGCGCCAGTCCGTTGACGGCGGACGCGATTTTCGGCTCGCTTTCCGCGCCATCGACGTCGGTGTACCCGGCGGCGTTCACGATCACATTCGGCGCCAACTCCGTGAGCGTCTTGCGCAGCTCCGGCCCCTTGGTCAAGTCCGCAGCGTCCCGCCCCAGCACAACGACCTCCGCCGGCAACACTCCGCACAGCGCCTGCCCCAACCGACCCTTCGCTCCCAAGACAACGATCTTCATATTATTTTGTTACGGCAAGAGCGCAAAAAAGAAAGCCCACGACAACACTGTCGTGGGCTATGCCGAATCGAATCGGATCGGATTACTTGGCCTCAAGCTCGATTTCGAGCGATGTGTCCCCCGCCTTGAAGGACGCCTTCTTGAGTTCCTTCTTGCTGCCGAGGTCGGTGCCCAGCGATTCGTGCCAGTAGACCACGCTCAGTTCGGTATCCACCGGGACGTTCGCAATAGAGAACGTGCCATCCTCTTTGGTGACGGCAAAATAAGGGTGGGGACTGACGAAAACGCGTGCCCGCATCCAGGTGTGCGCGGTGCACTCCGCAGTGAACAGCGATTCCTTGGTCACGTCCATCGTCCGCGTGTCGGATTTCTTGCCCGGTCCAAGGTTGTCGTCAAGTGGCTTGGCGATCAATGGATTGCCGAAGTGGAGCTTGACATTGTGCGTAAGCGTAGCAGAATTCAAGAACTGAATGGCCTGATCTTTCGCAAGCACCCCGACAACATGCGGTCGGTACATGCAGAAGGGCTGATCGATCTCGACCGTCTTCTTGAACGGTTCCTTCAGCGCATCGGTGATCTTGTATTTCTTGTCAGCGGGCGGCTCCAGCCACACGACAACATTTTCGACGGCGCCATTCTTGCCGATCCAGGTCTGGTCGTTCTTGTCGTTGTGACCACCCTTTAGACACGTCTCCTTGTCGCCATGCATGCCAAGGGCCGCAACTTCCTTCATCTCCGGGAACTTGCCTCCCTTGACCTTGACCGTCCCCTTCACGACGGCCTTGGTGTCGGAAGTGATTTCGGTCTTAACGCCAGGGCTAGGTTTTTCGGTTTTGTCTTTGTCTTTTGTCTTGTCTTTGTCCTTCTCAACAGTAGGTTTTGAGCAGCCGACCACGACCACCAGACTCAAGGCCGGCAGGAGCAGGAGCACGCTCAGAAGCGGAATTCGTTTCATGGTTCCCTCTCTTCCTTTGAAAATTGGATTCTCTATTTCCATAGATGCTTGCGCGGACGGTTTATTCCCGCCCACGGGACCGTGCGGTCATTTCTTCGGCACGGGCAGGTCCGGATGGTGTAGACGGTTGATCGGCATGCTCGATACACGCGGCAAATTCAAGAGCACGTCGCGCAGTGCGTCGATCTGCTCCAGCGACGCGCCAGCGTGGATCTGCTGGTACTCAAGCGAGTCCTTCTTGAAATACTGCGTCATCGACGTGAAGTACACGAGCCGCGCCGGCTTGCTGACCCAATGCTGGATGAAGCCCGGCCGCAATCGCTCGGCCGCCAGATCGAGGTGCGGCCCCGGACTCTTCTGCTCGCCGGCGCGAATGCTCCCCACCTGATGGCATTTTGAGCACAATTCGCGCGAGGTGAGGAGGCGATAGGCGTCGGCGGCGTAGGCTTCCTTTTCCTCCCAGTTGGTCTGCAGCGTCTTGACACTGAGGTTAGCCAGATCGTTTTCACGCATTTGCTTGTCCGACCCGGCGCCTTTGAGAACCAAGTCGATGGAGTCGATCTCTTTCTGCAAATCTTGGGCATTCCCCTTCTTTTCGTCGATGAGCTTCTTGCGACGCTCCTTATCCATAGTTTGCACTTTGATTGTTTCTTCGAGCTTGCTGATGTCCGCTTTCAGGCCAGTCTCCAGATCCTTGCGCAGTTGCTCCCAAACCGGAGCGTAATATTCGAGGCGTTGCTCGTAGGCGGTCAGCTCCTTGCCCTCGGCCGACTTGACCGGTTTGCTGTCCTTGTCGAGGGCCTTGCTCGTCTTCAGACGCGCGACATACTGAGCGTTTTTCTTGCGCCAGTAGGCGCCGTCGAGATCGTCGCGTGCCTGCGGCGACACGAAGGGATAAGTGAGGCCGATCCCGACGTTGGTTTGCTTGGTGACGGCTGCGAAGTAATCGACCAGCGCCGTCGCCTCGTCCTGGCTCATGTTGAACTTGGGCATGCGCAAGATCGTCGTATTGCGGACCTGCTGTGGCTCAAGCAGGAATTTTTTCAGCCACTCGGGCTGCGTGCGTTCTCCCTGGCCGATCAGCGGCGGCGGCAGGGCCGTGCGCGTGGCGTCGGGGCCCGTGAATTTCTCCGGGTATTTCTTGAGCAAGTAAGGCACCATCAACTCGGTAAATGCTCCACCGAACGGATTGGAGGGGCCGAAGGCGAGACCTATGTCGTCCTGAGATTTCACCGGCACGCGTGCGCCGAGCACGTCCTGCATCGGTATGACGATGTCGGTGCTGCCAGGGATCGTACGCACCTTGAAATCGCCGCCAGGAAAGCGCAACGCCTCGCTCAGGTGTAGTAGGAGCAAGGGTGTTTCGTCCCTATCCAGGAGATAGCGCGGGGCCGTCGCGCGGACCTTCAGCGGCTCGCCCGCATGCATCGAGTTGCGGCCCGACCAGATAGTGTGATCGAGGAATTCGATCTCTCCCTTCATGGTATTGCGTTCATCGCCGTAAAACTTATCAAGCTTGGCCAGCGTCGCCGGGGTCAGGTTGAAGTCGTAGACGCCGGGCCGAACCGTATGGCAGCCGTTGCAGTTGTATTTTTCGAGGATCTGTCGCCCTTTGACCTCCGCGAGCCGATCGCCCGTCGGTTGATTGATGTTCTTGGTCGGGACTTGCTCCGCAGTCAAGCCGAGCACGAAGGTCGCGACGGATTCGCGGGCCTCGGCTTCGTTTTTAAGGATGCGCGCCTTGTATTCGTCTGCCTTTTCGGTCTCTTGCTTGCGAGCGCGCGCGAAGTGGAACTCCGGCATACGGGCGCGATCGTCCCACGCCCGCACACGGTTGAAGTCGTAGCTGCGCGGATCGCGAATCTTCTGGTTGAGATAGCCCTCGCGCTGACGATGGTGTCCCATGAGCGCCTGGGCGTAGAACTCTTCGTAAGGTTCCTTGCCGTCCTTGATGCCGTGCGGTTTGCCGTCCTTGTCGACCAAGGAATCAACGCCCTGGTAGTAATATTTCGTCTTGAAGAAATTATCGATGTCTTCAAAGGCCAGACGATCGGCGGGTTTTTTGCCCCAGTCGTTGAGGCCGACGCCGATCGATTTGGCGTTCTCAAAGCCGGGGATGTCGTGGCAAGCATAGCAACCCAGGCGGCTGACGGCCTTCTTGCCGAGATAGGCCTTGAGTTCGTTGTCGTCCTTGATCTTGGGATAGAGCTGCTGCTCGTCGGCAGTGAGGTCCTTCTTGATGAGCTCGAAATCGTCCTTGAGGTCGCCGTTGAGAAACTTCACCATGTCGCTTTTGGACATCATGCGCGTGAGGTACACCTTGGCGAGATCTTCCAACTCCTTGCGAAGCGGCGGCTTGACATGGATCTCGTCCCAATCGTCGCCGTGATCGGTCGCGGACTGGTTCAATAGCCAGGCAGCGATGTCGGCGGCTTCCTTGGGCGCCAGGTGCGTCACCGGCATGCGGCTGCGCGGGCTGTGCACATGCGGGTCCGTGATCCACTGGATGAGCCATTTGCGGGCGTCCGCCTGCTCCTCCTTCGACTTGCCGAACTTGCCGACTAGCTGGCTCAGGCTCGGCCCAAAGACGGCCTCGTTCTTCTCGATCGCGGGAGAGAACGTGGCCAAAACATCCCTGCTTCCCTGGACGACCTCGGTGCCCTTATGCACATGGCACGACAGGCAGCCGCGCTCAGTGAAGAGCACGCGGCCGTTCTTGACGTCGCCGGCGTAGTTCGGAGCGAGATCGACTAGCTTGACCTGCTTGCGGAGCTGGATGTTCCGCTTCACTTCCGCCAGATCCTTCGCCTCATCCCCCGTGAGTCGATCTTTGCTGAGCAAGGCGACGAGGCGATTTTCGTCCTTCGGGCCGTTGCCGTCGGCGCGAAGCTTCTCGGTATCGTCGAGATGTTTTTGGCTCGCCCGCATCAGGAAGTAAGCGATGGAGGCGATTTCGGTGTTCGGGAATTTCTCTTGCGAGATCGCGTGGGCATCCGTGGAATGTTCGAATTCGTCTTTCAGGAACTTCTCGTTGTTCGTGCTCAGGCCATAGTAATGCGGCATCTTGGTGTCGGGCCGGAACGAGCTGGGCGAACGGATCCACCTTTCGACGAACGACAGCGTCGTCTTTTCCTTCAAGCGTGCAAGCGACGGGCCAACTTTGCGCAGGCTACCGGGGCGATTATCGGTGTCCTTCACGGCGCGATCGCGTTCGATGGGGTTCATGTCCTCCAGCGGCGTGCTGGGTTCGAGGCGCAGGTCGGGGCCGATGCGATTGCCGCTCTTCCAACCGCTGATTTCGTGGCAGCCGAAGCAACCGTTTTCCTTGATGAGGTTGAAGCCGCGATAGACCTTGGGCGCCTCGACGCGGTTGTCGGTGCTGACGAGGTCGCTGACTTCGTGATGGCACTTGATGCAAGACGCCTCGGTGAAGCGCGTCGGCAGCATCGGGAAGTCCCACATGTGATTGTGCTCCCAGCCGCGGTCGCGCTCCCAGGCGTGGAGTGCCGATGACGAGTTGGGATTATGCGAGGCGTCGAGAAAGGTCGTGCCGCTCCCCTGGCCATAATGGCACGACGAGCAGCCGAAGCGCTCGGCCGGGTGCTTGCTGTTGCCGCCGACGAAGAGATCGAGCCGCGGATGGGCGGCGAACTGCTTGATGCGCGCCGGCGTGAGCTGCTTGTCGGAAATTTTCATCAGGCTGATCGAGTGTGGATTGGGCGTGGTCGCCAGGAAATTGGCCAGCGCCGCCGGATCCTTCTCGACTTCCTTGCGCCGCGCATCGTAAAAATCCTGCGCCTTCTTCAAATTGTCCTTGTTGGCGGCGTCCCCGGTCAGCGCATTCAAGTTCTCGGGCGTGAAGTTCGCCTTGTCGATGCCGAGGTGGCAGGTCAGACAGCGGTCGTAGCGGGTGACCTGCTTGAAGTTGTAGTCGATCGGGAGATCGTTGAGCGTGAACTGATGAATCTTGAGCGGATTCGCGAAACCGTCGATGACCCAGAGCGTTCGGAACCAATCGCCCCAGCCCCAGCGCTTGCTGATGGCGAGCTTGACCTGAGAGTCGAGCTTGTCGTTGACGCGTTTGAACTCTCCAAGCGCCTTGGTGACGGGGGATTCCTTGTCGTCGATTTTCCTCTGCTCGGCCTTCATCAGCGCAACGAGATCGTCGCGCTCTTTGGTCATCTCGTCGAGTTTTTCGTTGAGCTTCTTCAGGTCGTCGCGATATTTCTTGGCCAGCGCATCGTCGCGATGCTCGAGCGCGATGCTGAGAAAGCTGTTGATCGATTCGACGTCGGCCTTGGCGGCCTGGAAGCGAGCCTCGGCGCGTTCCTTCTTCGGCTGCAATCCCGCGAGCGCGGCCCGTGCTTCGCGCAGGATGCTCTTGTTCGCCTCGTCGTCGCGGATTCCCATGGCGGCCTTGAGAGCTTCTTTGGCGGATGCGAATTCGGCATCGAGTGGGATCGCGTCGAGGGCCGCGCGCTGGGCCATCATCGTCTCGATATCGCGGAAGAGACGCTGTTCGACCTTGTATTCGCGGTAATGATCTTGCCACAACATCCAGATGATGCTCAAGAGCATGAGGATGTTCGACACCGCGAACACGATGTCAAGCGTGCGCTGATTATTGAAGGGTTTATCGGTTGCTGCCATGCGTTCACCGGATCCTGTTTGGCCGCGGTTCGCAGAACCGCGCGGTTCTACGAATCGCGGCCAAACGATGGTTCAAATGTTGAAGAAGTACTCGGGGATGAACACGATGTATTTGAGATTAAGCACCCATCGCAACACCATCTTGATCGGCAACGACGCCATGAACTGAATCAGCGTGACCAGGATCATGAAGCGCACGAATCCCATGCGGATAAAGAAGCCTCGCATGACGGTCTTGGCTAGCACCGGCGGGATGACGGCCAAGTAGACAAACACGAAGAACAACCCCGGCAATTCACGGATTAGCCAGTGCTTGCTTTCGATCGAGGAGCCGAAGCCCATTAGCCAGAAGTAGTCCGACAGGTTGACGTTGTTCAAGGGAACGTTCTTGTGCGGGTCCCACGCTTCAAAGGGGCCGAAGAAATTCCAGTTGGGGCCGCGCAGGAATGTGCCGAGAACGATCAGCACGCACCACAAGACGATGAAGCCGAACAGGAAGGTCGTGATGGCGAACTTGCGTTCCTTGAAGGTGTAATAGCCGTTGCCCTTTTGATTGAAGTCAATGTACGGCAAGGCCATCAACCCCTTGACAATGAATGTCGGCAGGACGACGCCGGCCATCCAGGGATCGAAGTAAACGAGCATTTCTTGCAAGCCGAGGAAGTACCACGGGGCCTTCGACGGATTGGGGATGCGCGCCGACGACGCGGGTTGCTCGAGAGGCGCTTTGAGGACGATCGCCCAGACGATGAGGATCAGCGTGCAAATGACCATCGCGATCAGCTCGGTGTAGACGAGGTCCGGCCAAACGAGCACTTTCTCTTCGAGCGTTTTCTCGTGTGGCGGTTCGCCGCGGTCGAGGCGCGCATCGTTGATGACCATCTTTCTTAGAGCGAGCCAGGTGAGAAAGCCGACGGAGAATATCAGCATCACGATCGGCACGTTGTCCGGCTTGGTGATGATGGCGCTGAAATTGCCGTTGGTCATGGCCAGGCCGCCGAACCACAGTGTCCCCATCAGGATCGACCAGGCGACGACCGGCTCCGTGGCGATGCGGCGGAAGAAGATCAACTTGGAAAAGCCGATGACGGCGAGCACGAAATAACTCACCGGGTTCATGACGAAGTTAACGGCATGTTCAAGCGGCGGGAAGATCGGCCAACCCATGCGTGCTAAATACGCAGCCGAGTGCAAGAAGAACACACCGGCGACGAAACTCCAGATCATGGTCTGCAGTTTATCCTTGCGCTCGAAATGCTGATAGGCCGCGAAGCCGACGTTCATCAGCGTGACGAGGAAGTAAAACAGACCGATGCCTGTTTGCAGCGAATTGGAGAGATGGCCGTGCGAATCGTACATAATAAGTGGCCAGTGGCTAGTGGTTAGTGGCTAGTTGGGAATAGGCCGGGGGTTGTGGCTTGTCCTTAACTAGCCACATACCACCAGCCACTAGCCACTTTTTCATAATGCTCCGCTGATGCCGCCGTCTTTCCGGACGCGCCAGAAGTGGACGGCGATCAAGAGCGCCGCCGCCAATGGCAGCGCGACGCAGTGCAAGACGTAAAAGCGCAGGAGCGTCGTTTCGCCAACGAAGCGCCCGCCCAACAACAAGAACCTCGCGTCCGAGCCGGAGTGGATCAAGTCCACACCTCCGATCACCAGCGCCTTCGCGCCTGGCCCTTCATGCCCCATGATCGGCGTGGCCCGCGCCATGTTGCTGCCGACAGTGATGGCCCAGATCGCCAGTTGATCCCATGGCAGCAGGTAGCCTGTGAAGCTTAATAACAGTGTCAAAACGAGTAATATTACGCCGATACCCCAGTTGAATTCGCGCGGCGGTTTGTAGCTGCCGGTGAGGAAGACGCGATACATGTGCAACCAGATCGTGATGACCATGGCGTGGGCGCCCCAGCGGTGCAGTTCACGCAGGATGCCGAGTGTGGTCACATCACGCAGCGAGAGGATGTCGTTGTAGGCATGTTCCAGCGTGGGGCGGTAGTAGAACATCAAGAGCACGCCGGTGACGGTCTCGACGAGGAAGAGAAAAAACGTAATGCCGCCCATGCACCAGGTGTAGCTGAGCTCGATGCCGCTCTTGCGCACGGAAACGGGGTGCAGATGCAGGAAGACGTTCGTCAGCATCACGACAACGCGATTTCTGCGATCGCGCGGCGCCGGATGGCGGAAGACGCTCTTCCAGACCTGCGTATTGCGGATATAGTCACCGATCGACATATTGTTGGATCCTCATGGCGCTCACGGGTAAATATTCAAACGAGCCGCCAATCATCCCAGGAGAATGAACGAGTCCGGGTCCTTCCACTGGTCGAGTTCCTTTTGAAACTTACGCGACTTATCGACGACAACCTGGCCGTCGTCGGTCTTCTTGACGGCATAGCGTTCCAGGGGGCGCGGAGCGGGGCCTTCGAAGTTGATGCCCGAAATCTTGAAACCGGAGCCGTGGCACGGGCACTTGAACTTCTTCTCGCCTTCAAGCCAGTTCGGTGTGCAACCGAGGTGCGTGCAGGTCGTGCTCAAAGCGTAGATGATCTCGCGGCCCTCTTCCTTGGCGCGGATGATCCAGGCGCCGATCTCCTTGAACTTGTCGTCCACCTTGTTTTCTTCAAAGCTGGACACGTCGCCCGCCTTGAAGCTGCTGGGGGGCTCGGAGAGGACATTGGGAAACATGAAACGAACGGTTCCGAGCGTAAGGCCGAGCATCGACAGGCTGAATGTCGTCCACGCCGTCGCAAACCAGGAACCGAAGAGCGCCAAGATCGCAACGAGTGGGTAATCGATGAGGATGTTGCGGCGTGTAGGTTCGTCCGCTTTGATCGACGGCACTGCAGGCTTGGCGGGCGGCGACCCCGCAGCCACGGAGCTACCTGCCGCAGCGGGGACGCTAGGTGGCGTCACGGTTACGCCGGTCTCGGCGGGTTTGGGTGGAGTCGGATCGCCGGGTTGATTCGGTTCCGCCATGTTGGCACCTTCACTGTGTGGGCCCGGCAAGATCGGCATCTTGCCGCCACGGATGTGCTTTCCGCATGTTTGTGAAACGATTCACAATTTACGTTGTACGTCTGATGGGCAAGTCGTCAACCGCCAATTCGGTCAAGAAAAGGACAATGCAAAGGAAGTGCCCACGGAAACCGCACCGAAAGCGTCCGCAATGGACTGCGTCGCCTCACAATTGATAGATACGCACTGGTGGAGTGCCAATTCTGATAATGCGAGCACGCTCATTGCATTACGAGCCGCGACCGTAAGGGAGCGTTGTGCGAACCCAACGCTCCCTTACGGTCGCGG